>JASGDV010000218.1:0-67734 GCA_049841255.1 Sphingobium sp. | reverse complement strand
GCCAGGGCGCGCCATGCGGACGGGCTCACCCCGCGTAGCGACGGTCCAGACCACGCCGGAGGCAGGCAAGACGGCCAAAAGGCCCGCTCCGCCTGTCTCCGGGCCGGTCTTCGCTGCGGAAGGTCCATCATGCCTCTGGAATCCCGAAAAACGATCGTTTCGCCACCTCCTTCATGGAATCGCGATCGCGCCCTCCACCCACTGGCGGGATCGCGACCGTGAAAGGCTTCCTCATCGCCGTGCAATTCCTGACCCGGCTCCCCACGCCCCGGATCGCCTTCACCCCGGCCGATTTCTCGTCCGCCATGCGCTGCTTCCCCGCCGTCGGCCTGATCGTGGGCCTCATCGTGGCGCTGGGCATCTGGGCAGGCGGCCTCATCGATCCATGGATCGGGGCTCTCGCCGGATTGCTGCTGTGGGTCGCGGTGACGGGCGGACTGCATCTCGACGGACTGGCGGACATCGCCGACGCCCGCGGCGCGGCGCATGGCAATCGCGAAAGGATGATGGCTGCCCTGACCGATCCCCATATCGGTAGCTTCGGCGCCATCGCCATCGTCCTGCTGCTCCTGACCAAACTGGTGCTGATCCACGCTCTTCTGGAGCTATCCGGCCCCACCCGTCCGCCATGGCTGGCGCTCGTCTTCATTCCCTTCATCGCCCGCACCGCTCCGCTGGTCTGGACATATTGGCTGCCGCCACTGCACGAAGGTCTGGCCTCCCGGTTTCGGGGAGCCGTGCGTCCGTTCGATATGCTGGCATGGGCGGGCGCGGCGCTTCTCGCTTCCCTTCTTTTCCCGGCCCTGCTGATTGCGCTTTTGCTGATCCCGCTCTGGGGCTGGTGGATCAAGCGTCATATCGGCGGCATTTCCGGCGACGGCCATGGCGCGGGCATCGAACTGATCGAAGCCGCTCTTCTGATGGCGTTGCTCGTGGGAGCGCGCCTGCCATGAAAAACCCATGGACATGGCATGGCGGCGATCTCGACGCGGCGCGGGCGCGGTTCGGTGAAGGCGGCGATCCGTGGATCGATCTGTCGACCGGCATCAATCCCCATGGCTGGCCGGGCGCGGCGGACATCGCCATCGACTGGCGCCGCCTGCCTTCGAAGGCCGATCTGCGTGATATGGAGGAAAGTGCCGCAGCCTGTTTCGGCGTGGACCCCAGACATATTTGCGCCCTCCCCGGAACCGAAACGGGCCTGCGCATCGTGAGCGACCTGATCGGTCCGCAGGCGCAATATCTCACCCCCTGCTATCGAACGCATGAGGAGATGTTCCCGGCATCCTCAGCGATAACATCGGCGGCGCTGGGAGGTCCGGATGGTGGCACCATCATCCTCGCCAATCCTAATAATCCGGACGGGCGTCTCTGGACGCGCGACACGCTGCTCGATCTGGCCGACCGCAGATCGGACGAAGAATGGCTGATCGTCGACGAAGCCTTCGCCGACAGCGACCCGGCGGCCAGTCTGGCGCGGGACATCGCCGACGATCGCCGCCTGCTCATCTTCCGGTCCTTCGGCAAATTCTTCGGGCTGGCGGGCTTGCGGCTGGGGTTCCTGCTGGGGCCGGAAGCCATCGTCAGCCGGATGCGGCATAAGCTCGGCGCATGGCCCGTCTCCGCCGCCGCCATCGCCATCGGGAAGGCCGCCTATGCCAATCATGACTGGATCGCGGCGATGCGGGAGCACCTGCACCGCGAACGACAGCGGCTGGATGAAGTCCTGACCGGCTGCGGATACCGGCCGCTTGGGTCATGCCCGCTTTTCCGCCTGATCGTGACCGATGACGCCACGGCCCTGTTCGAGCGTCTGGCGAAACAGGCCATCCTGACCCGCCCCTTCGATTACGAACCCCGCTGGCTGCGGATCGGCCTGCCCGAAACGGATGAGGCGCTCGACCGACTGCAAAGGGCTCTCCTTGGCTGAGCCGGTCGCGATCGCCGCGCTTGCCCTCGATGCGGCAATCGGATGGCCGCGCGGGCTTTACGCGCGCATCGGCCATCCGGTCGGCTTCTTCGCCCGGATCATAACCCTGTGCGAAAGCCACGGGAACCGACCGCGATGGAGCGCCCGCCTTCGCCGCATGACGGGAATCGCAACCATGATGATGCTCCTGACCGTCGCGATCTGCGGCGGTCTTCTGCTTGAAGGACTTTCCCGCCGGTGGCTCGGTTCCTTCGGGTGGCTGGGCATCGCGATCTTGGCATGGCCTGCCCTGGCGCAGCGAAGCCTGTTCGAGCATGTCCGCCCCATCGCCCGGCATCTGCGGGATGCCGATATCGCAAAGGCGCGGCAGGCCGTGTCGATGATCGTGGGCCGGGACACCGAAAGCCTCGACGAACCCGCCATCGCCCGCGCCGCGATAGAAAGCCTGTCG
This sequence comes from Sphingobium sp., assembly GCA_049841255.1. GTDB lineage: Bacteria > Pseudomonadota > Alphaproteobacteria > Sphingomonadales > Sphingomonadaceae > Sphingobium. The sequence goes on along the minus strand of JASGDV010000218.1, from coordinate 65,353 downwards.
GAAAGTTTCTGCGATGGGGTGGCGGCGCCGCTCTTCTGGCTGATCGTCGGGGGGCTGCCGGGCATCTGGGCCTACAAGGCCATCAACACGGCGGACAGCCTGATCGGCCATAAGGAAGAACGCTGGCGCGCTTTCGGCTGGGCGGCCGCGCGGACCGACGATGTGATGAACTTCCTGCCCGCGCGGCTGGCGGGGGCGGCGATCTGCCTTGCTGGCGGTGGAGGCTGGCGCATCATGCTGCGCGATGCCGGCAAACATGCCTCTCCCAACGCCGGATGGACGGAAGCGGCGATGGCGGGGACGCTGGGCCTGCGCCTAGCCGGTCCGCTGAGCTATGACGGCATCGCGCATGACAAGCCGTGGATCGGCGACGGCGATGACCGGATTTCCACGCAAGACATCGACCGGGCGTTGCGGATTTACCTGCGCGCCTGCGCGATACTCTGGATCGGCGCGGCGATCATCCCGCTCCTCATTCAATAAATATCGAACATTTCCTGTAGCCGCGCTTTGTCGCTGGTGAAGGCCAGCCCAAGGGAAAGCAGGATGCGCGCCTTGTGCGGGCTGAGATTATCGGCGGTGATGCAGGAATAACCGCCATAATCGAAGCTCGGAACATAAGCGCGCCCCGTTCCGCAACGCGAAGCCTGCAACAGAACCACTCCTCGCTCAGCGGCGTAGCGATAGGCCGGATGCTCCGAATCGGCGGGAGCGCCGGGACCAAATCCGGCGATGACGATGCCCTGCGCCCCCGCGTCCACAAAAGCGCGCACCGCCACGCCGTCCGCCTCCATATGGGAATAAGCGATGTCCACGCGCGGCAGGCTTTCCATCCGGCTGACATCGAATTCCGTGCGGGGATAAGCGCGGCGGACAATATCGCGGTAGAAAAGGACATGAGGACCGTCGACGCATCCCAAGGGACCGAATTCCGGCGACCGGAAAGCATGGAGGCGCACGGTCGACGTCTTGGTCACGTCGCGAGCGGAATGAATCTCGTCGTTCAACACCACCAGCACGCCCTTCCCGCGCGCTTCGGGAGACGCCGCCACGCGCAGGGCGCCGATGAAGTTCATTCCCGCGTCGCTCGACAGCGCGCTCAAAGGCCGCTGGCTCCCGACGATCACGACGGGAACCGACACCTTCAGGCAGAGGTGAAGAAGATAGGCCGTCTCTTCCAGCGTGGATGTGCCGTGCCCGATGACGATACCCGTTATGTCCGGCTTTTCACGGCATATCCGGTCGCACAGCGCCGCCAACTGCCGCACAACCGGAAAGCCGATGGCGGTGCTGATCAATCTGCCCGCGTCATAGACATCGATATCCGCGACCGCCTTTGCCTCGGCGATGCGCTGGACGATCCCGCTGCCGTCGAGCACCGACCCGTCCACGCCATAATCGAGGATATTGAGCGGATCGGGCGTGACGCCGCCGATCGTTCCGCCGGTGCTGATGAAGGCGATCCGAGGAAGACTCATTCTTTCCCACTTTCCAGCGGGGCAGCCCGCCCTCTCATCAAGCCTGCACGGCCAATCCGGCGGCTTGCGCTCCGGCTATCGCGCAGATTTCGTCATTGTCCGACAGGTCGCCGCTGATGCCCACCGCGCCCACCGGCGCTCCCGCGCCGTCGACCAGAATGACCCCGCCCGCCGCGGGAATGATCCCTGCCGGTGCGATCGGGCCGAGACATGAAATGAATGTCGGACGTTCCGCCGCCATTTCGCCAATCTTGCGGCTGGAAATGCCCAGAGCGAGCGCACCCGAAGCCTTACCCGTCGCCACCTGCACGCGCATGAAGGATGCCCCATCCTGCCGGACGCTGGCAATCATGTGCCCGCCTGCATCCAGAACGACCACCGCCAGAGGCTTGAGCTTGAGTTCGTCCCCTTTGGCAAGGGCCGCGTCGATGATCGTCCTCGCGGCGGCAAGTGAGATGGCAGTCATGATATTCTCCGGTTGAGATCGGCTCAAACGGACTCATAGGCACAAGGGAGCGCGCCGTCATCTACCAATAGGTCATTTTCTCTACTTTGGCGGCAGAATGTGCCGCCTAGTAGGAACGCCCGACCAGAACGCGCTCGACCGCCGCCTGCCCGGTGAAGATGCAGGCCCCGTCAGCAACTTCCGCATCCAAAGGCACGTTACGCAGGGTCAGTTTCTCGCCCTTCAGCCATTGGACGACCTTATCGAGTGCCGCACCCGTCGGCTTGCTCCACTGGACCAGCGCCCAACCCGGCTTCGCGCTGGCCGCGAAATAGGCTTTCAGCTCATCCAGCGATGCAATCGATTTATCCACATTGCTGCGCAGCCGGGCATGCGCATCGGCGAACAGCGCCTGCTGGATTTCTTCCAGCATGGCCGCAGCCCCGGCGATGAAATCATCTCTGGACAGTATCTGGCTGTCGAGCTTTCCATCCGCCCGATAGAGCCGGTCGCGGCGCAGCACCGACACATTGCCGCCAGCGACATCGCGGCCGCCCACCTCGATCACGACTGGCGCGCCTTTCTTGACCCACCCCCAACGCTTGTTGGCGGCCTTGGCAGGACGCTTGTCCAGCAGGGCGCGGACAGGCTCGCGGAACACGTCCTTCCCGTTGAGTTCGCCGACCAGAGCCGCGCAATAATCGAGGATGGCGGCATCCTCCTCCGTATCGCGCAACATCGGCACGACGACGATCTGATAAGGCGCGACACGCGGCGGCACCCGTAGCCCGTCATCGTCGCCATGCACCATGATCAGCCCGCCGATCATGCGTGTGGACATGCCCCAGCTTGTCGTCTGGGCCAGTTCCTGCTGCCCCTCGGCATTCTGAAACCGGATGTTCTGCGCCTGGCTGAAGGTCGTGCCCAGAAAATGCGAGGTGCCCGCCTGAAGCGCCTTTCCGTCCTGCATCATCGCTTCGATGGAATAGGTCGCGACCGCGCCTGGAAAACGCTCATTCTCCGGCTTCTCGCCCGCGATGACCGGCAGCGCGACGCATTCCTCGGCAAAACTGCGATAGACTTCGAGCATCTTCATCGTCTCGTCCATCGCTTCGTCGACAGAAGCGTGAGCGGTATGCCCCTCCTGCCAAAGAAACTCGCTGGTGCGCAGGAACATGCGGGTCCGCATTTCCCAGCGCACCACATTGGCCCATTGATTGATGAGCACCGGCAGGTCGCGCCAGCTCTGCACCCAGCGGGAAAAGGCCGCGCCGATCACCGTTTCCGAAGTCGGACGGACGACCAGGGGCTCCTCCAGCTTCGCCTCGGGGTCCGGCACCATCCTGCCGTCCTTCTGGATCAGGCGGTGGTGGGTGACGACCGCCATTTCCTTGGCGAAGCCGTCCACATGCTCCGCTTCCTTCTCAAAATAGGACAGTGGGATGAAGACGGGGAAATAGCAGTTTTCGTGACCCGTCGCCTTGATCCGCTCGTCCAGCAATCGCTGGATGCGTTCCCAGATGCCATAGCCCCAGGGACGGATGACCATGCAGCCGCGAACGCCGCTTTCCTCCGCCATGTCGGCTTCGGAGATGACCGCCTGATACCAGGCGGCGAAATCCTGTTCACGGGTTACGGAAAGGGCGTGTTTCACGGGATCGACCTTGGCTGCCTGAGTGCGAATGATGGCGCGCCATAGGGCAAGCGCGCCGTTTCTGTCGACCCCCGAAGCATTGCGGACGTGACTTTAGCTCAGCTTGTCGATCTTGGCATTCAACGCCGCAAGCTGAGCCTTGAGGTCTGCAATCTCGTCATCCTTGCTCTCGTCGGAACGGGCCTGCTTCGCCGCGGGCGGCGTGACGCCCGCGCCAAAGGCATGGGTGGCCGCCTCGAACATCTCCATGTTGCGCTTGGCGATCTCCGCGAAGGGGCCGCCGCCGAAAGCGCCCTTCATCGCTTCCTGAAACTGCTGCTGGTTCTTGCGGAACGCCTCCATCGACGCTTCCAGATATTGCGGCACCATCGATTGCATGGAATCGCCATACATGGAGATCAACTGGCGCAGGAAGTTGACGGGCAGCATATTCTTGCCCCGCTGCTCCTCCTCCATGATGATCTGGGTTAGAACATTATGCGTGATGTCCTCGCCGGTCTTGGCATCCACGACGACGAACTCGCGCCCATCGCGAGTCATCTGCGACAACAGATCCAATGTGATGTAGCTTGAGGTTTCCGTATTATAGAGCCGCCGGTTCGCATATTTCTTGATGATCACCGGTTCGGCTTCATTCGTCGTCTTGGACTTCACCATGGAAATCTCTCCCACACCTGTTCCTTCCGCATTAGCACAGGGCAATGCCGCGCCGCAACATGGGCCCCGGCCATTGCCGCTTTTCCTCGATATCCTGTGGCGCGAGACGGAGGACGACCCGGACCTGCGCCGCCGTGCCTTTCTGGGCTTGCGGAAATATCAGACGGCCGAAAGGCCTCTTCCCCCTCCCCTTCCCGCCATAGCGGCGACGGCGGGAAATGCCCGATTGCTGCGCTACGGCATGGGAAACAGCGGCCCTCCGGTCGTGTTCGTGCCTTCGCTCATCAATCCGCCCACCGTGCTCGATCTGTCGGAAAGCCGGTCCATGTTGCGCCACATGGCTGCACAGGGACATGACGCCTATCTGGTCGATTGGGGAGCGCCTGCCGCGAAAGATTCGATGCTGGGCCTTGAAGGCCATGTCACGCAACGATTGGTTCCGATGCTGGAAACCCTGCCGGAGCCGCCCATGCTCGTCGGCTATTGCCTTGGCGGCAGTCTGGTTCTGGGCGCGGCCATGCTGCACCCTGTCCGCGCCATCGCCACCATAGCCGCCCCATGGCATTTCGACGGCTTCCCGCAAGCCGATCTCGACCAGATCATCGGCCTGTGGAGAGGAGTCAAAGCCACCTGCGAACGCCTTGGCTATGTCCCGATGGAGGTCCTTCAATCTGGATTCTGGGCGCTGGACCCCGCCCGCACCATACGGAAGTTCGCGGCCTTTTCCGACATGGCGCCCGGAACGGACGACGAGCGGGCATTTCTCGCCGTGGAAGACTGGGCGAATGGAGGCGCGCCCCTGACCTTTGCCGCAGGACGCGATCTTTTCGAAACATTCTATCACGCGAATGTCAGCGGATTGGGGCAATGGATGATCGGAGGGCGGGCCGTGAATCTTGAATCCCTCTCATGCCCCAGCCTGTCCATTCGATCCGCGACCGACCGGATCGTCCCGGCCAGCGCAGCCCCCCGGCTTGCCCAAAGCCGAACCCTGCAAATGGGCCATGTCGGCATGATCGTGGGGCGACAGGCGCCCGACCTCTTGTGGAATCCTCTGTCCCAATGGCTTTGCGAGCATGGCGGATGATGTTATGTGCAGGTGCGAACGAATTCTCCAGCATCAAGGATGTGAATAGTGTCAGACATCGTCATCACCGCCGCCAAGCGAACCGCCGTCGGCAGCTTTCTGGGCGCTTATGTCAATACCCCGGCGCATGAGCTGGGCAGAACCGCGATCGTAGCCGCGTTGGCGCAGGCGGGACTCGCGCCGGAGGAAGTGGACGAAGTCATTCTGGGCCAGATCCTGTCCGCCGGACAGGGACAGAACCCCGCGCGGCAGGCTGCCGTCAACGCGGGCATTCCCGTCGAGCGTACAGCCATCGGCCTCAACCAGCTTTGCGGTTCCGGGCTGCGTTCCGTGGCGCTGGCCGCGCAGGCGATCAGGGCAGGCGACGCCCGGATCATGGTCGCGGGCGGTCAGGAGAATATGTCCATGGCGCCCCACGCGCAAAATCTGCGCGGCGGCGTGAAGATGGGCGCGCTGTCCTTGGTCGACACCATGATCCTGGATGGCCTGACCGATGCGTTCCACAATTATCATATGGGCGTGACGGCGGAAAATCTGGCGGAAAAATACCAGATTTCCCGCGACGCGCAGGACCAGTTCGCTGTCGCCAGCCAGAACAAGGCGGAAGCCGCCCGCGCCGCCGGTCGCTTCAAGGACGAAATCACGCCCGTCACGATCAAGGGCCGCAAGGGCGACACGATCGTGGACAGCGACGAATATATCCGCACCGGCGCCACGCTGGAAACCATGCAGGCCCTGAAACCGGCCTTCAAGAAAGAGGGCACCGTCACCGCTGGCAACGCCAGCGGCATCAATGACGGCGCCGCCGCGCTCGTGGTCATGAGCGGCGCGGAAGCCGCCAAGCGCAGCGCGCCGGTATTGGGACGGATCGCGGCCTTCGCGACGTGCGGCGTCGACCCGGCGATCATGGGTATCGGCCCGGCTCCCGCCACGCGCCTCGCGCTGGAAAAGGCCGGTTGGTCGCTTGGCGACATCGACCTGATCGAAGCCAATGAGGCTTTCGCCGCTCAGGCTCTGGCCGTGGGACAGGAACTGGGTTGGGACCCGGAAAAGGTGAACGTCAATGGCGGCGCCATCGCCATCGGCCACCCGGTCGGCGCTTCCGGTGCGCGCGTGCTTACCACCCTGCTTTACGAAATGCAGAAGCGCGATGCCAAAAAGGGCCTCGCGACACTGTGCGTCGGCGGTGGCATGGGCGTCGCCATGTGCATCGAGCGTTGATCTGAAAAAAGGGAGCCGCCGGTCGATGAATCGGCGGCTCGCCTTCATATCCAGATTCGATCGAAACGGCTTCCAAGGCCGGTCAGAAGTTCATATTGCGACAGGCCTGACAATGCCGCGGCTTCCGGCAAAGCATAGTCGACGCCCAGCCATCGCCCCTCGTCGACATCCGACCTGCCGGTCACATCCACCGCCAGCAAATCCATCGACACCCGGCCCACCAGCGGCAGCCTTTCCCCATCGGCGGACACCGATCCACAGCCGGAAAAGCTGCGCAGATATCCGTCCGCATATCCGAGATTCAGGATCGCGATCTCCATATCGGCAGGCGCGCGGAAGGTCGCATTATAACCGATGCCCTCGCCCGCTACGACTTGGCGGCGCTGAAGCACCTGCGCTTCGGGAAACACTACCTGCCGGATATGAGGGGCCGCATTTTCCCGCGCTATGCCGCCGTAAAGGGCAATCCCCGGACGCGTCAGATCGAAGGCATAGTCGCGGCCAAGGCAAATGCCCGCGCTATTGGCCAGACTATATCGCCGGGGCGCGACTTTGCCCTTGATCGCGATGAAGCGTTCCAACTGGATCGCGTTGAGCGGCGAATCCTCATCCGCCGAAGCCAGATGGCTGAAAAGCGTGTCGACCGACAAGCCTTCCACCAGGGGCGCAATATCGCTCCGCCAATCGATGCCCAGACGGTTCATGCCCGTATCGATCATGAGATGACATTCGCCCCCGCGCGCGGCTTTCCACCGTTCGATCTGGGCAGGCGAGCATAAGACGGGCCTTGCTCGCGAAGTCAGGGCATAACGCATATCCTCGTCGCGCACGCCATGAAGCACGGACAGGCCGATGCCCTGTTCCAGCAAAGGCTCCAGCCGTTCCGCTTCATGCCAGTTCGATACGAAGAAGTCCCGGCACCCCGCAGCCATCAACCGGCGCATCACCTCATCCGCGCCCAGCCCATAGCCGTCCGCCTTGATCGCAGCACCGCAATCCGCCGCGCCGCCCATTCTTCCAAGCCATCGCCAGTTCGAAACCAACGCATCGCCATCAAGGCGTAGACGGAGCGGAGCAGGGAAGGAACGCATCGCTCCGCCGATAAACCCATCCCGTTCTCAGGTCGAGCGTTCAGGCGTCGAGTTTCGCTCCCCGCGTCTCGGGCAACCAGAACAGGCATATCAACAAGGCGACCGCGAGCACCGCGATGGGATACCACAGGCCGGCATGGGGGTCGCCCGTGCGCGCGATGATATATTGGCTTATCAACGGCAGGAATCCGCCGAAATATCCCGTGCCGATATGATAGGGAATCGAAAAGGAACTGTAGCGGATGCGCGCCGGGAAATATTCCGACAGCAGGGCAGCCACCGGCCCATAAGCCATCCCATTCAACGTCCATAGCAACAGGATCGGCAGGAAGATCAGAATCGCCTTGTCCCAGCTCGGCGTCACGGTGCCGAAATCATAGCCCTGCTTTTGAAGGACGGCATCCAATCCGGCGGGGCTCAGGTCGGTCGCCCGCTCATCGCCGACCGTCACGCTCAGTTTCGCACCTTCCTGACTGCTGTAGGGAACGCCGCGCTTCGTCAGGTGATCGAGCAGACGGGCGCAATCGGTGGACTGCACTTTCGCGAAGGGGTCGAAACGGCAATCCGTCCCCGTCACCACCACGGGCGCCCGTTCCGCAGCTTCCGCCAGAGCGGGGTTCGCATGTTGCCCCATGAACTGGTAGATCGGGAAGAGCAGCAGGAGGGTCAGGACATAACCGATGATGATGGGCTTCTTCCGTCCGATCCGGTCGGACAGCCAGCCGAAGAAGATGAATGCACCCATTCCGGCAAAGGCGCTTGCGCCCACCAGTAGCTGGGCGATGCCGGGCGCGACATGCAGGCCATTTTGCAGGAAATAGAGCACCTGAAACATCACCGTATAGGCGATGACGGTGAAGCCCGCCGCTATGCCCAGCATCGCCACGAACATCCTGCGGCGGTTTCCGGGATAGGTGAATGCCTCTTTCAGCGGATTGGACGATTGCTCGCCCGCCGCCTTCATGGCCACGAATACGGGACTTTCCCGCAATTTGAGCCGCATCCATATGGAAATGCCGAGCAACGCCAGTGAAAAGAGGAAGGGTAGGCGCCATCCCCAATCATCCCACACCGCCTCTCCGACGATCCATCGCGTGCCGACGACGACGACCAGCGAAAGAATGAAGCCGCCGATCACCCCGGCCTGAATGAAGCTGGTGTAAAAGCCCCGCTTCCCGACGGGGGCATGTTCGGCCACATAAATGGCCGCGCCGCCATATTCCCCGCCCAGCGCCAATCCCTGCGCGATGCGGAGCAGGATGAGGATGATCGGAGCGGCGATCCCGATGGTGGCGGCGGACGGCGTCAATCCGACGCCCGCCGTTGCGACGCCCATCAAGACGATCGTGGCAAGGAAGGTATATTTTCTTCCAAGCCGATCCCCCAGATAACCGAAGACGATGGCTCCCAATGGACGGAAACAGAAGCCGACGGCAAAACCGGCCAAGGAATAAAGCAACTCTATGGTCGGATTGTCCGTCGGGAAAAATGTCCGGCCGATAATGGGGGCCAGAACGCCGTAAATATAAAAATCATACCATTCGAAAATGGTGCCGAGCGCGGATGCGGTAATGAGCGTCCGGTCGCGTTTCGCATCCACGACATAGTCGCTGCCGACTGCACCCATACACCTCCCCCGATTTTCCTGTCCTTTCCGCTATTGGATAACCGTCCAGCACCGAACAGCAAGAAGAATCGTCGAAAAGGAGCCGCAAGCAAATCCGGATTTCAATTATTATTATTGAATTTCAACTTGTTATAAACAAGCATAAACTGCAATTTTGTGATAACATGAGACAGAAAATGCTCAGTTCAGAAAAGCCGCGAACCATCGGGGACCTTCTTGTCCGGCGCGAAGAGGGTTACCGCTCCATTCGAATCCGCAAATCCCAATGTCAGGACCTCCGACATGAACCGGCCAATCTGGCGCGGAGGGAAATTGACCACCGCGGCAACCTGACGCCCCTGTAAATCCGCCAGGGCGTAATTGTCCGTGATCTGGGCGCTGGATTTCCTGCATCCGATGGCAGGACCGAAATCGATGAGCAGCTTATATGCAGGCTTGCGCGCTTCGGGAAAGGGTTCGGCCGACAATATGGTGCCGATCCGGATATCCACTTTCAGGAAATCGTCGAATGTGATTCTATCAGCGGGTTGAGCGGCGGGATCATGGGAAAGATGCATGACCCAATCATAGATCATCCGAAGGCAAGATCAAAACGGCCTCCCACACGGAATCCCGCTCAATCGAAACATGCCGCCGGGCGGGAAAGGAACGCTCTCGCGCCCGGCAAAGCTATTATTCCAGTTCCAGGATGATCGCGTCGACGGGCAGGCTTTCGCCCTGCGCCGCGGATACGCTCTTGACGACGCCCGCCTTCTGCGCGCGCAGGATATTCTCCATCTTCATCGCCTCGATCACCGCGAGCGGCTGGCCGATCTCGACCTTGTCGCCTGCCTGCACGTTCAGCGCGACCAGCAGGCCGGGCATCGGGCAGATGAGGAAGCGCGAAAGATCCGGCGGAATCTTTTCGATCATATGCTTGGCGTAGGGCGCGGCGTGAGCAGGCAGGACACGCAGCTTGTGGCTGGCTCCATGCGCGGTCAGCACGAAGCCGGAGCGAACCGGCGCGATCTTGACCGCGAGTTGTTCGTCTCCGAACTCCGCTTCGATCAGGCGGTCGCCGGGCGTATATTCTAGGCTGAGGTCAAGCGCCTCGCCATCCACGGTCACGTCGTCGCCCTTGATGACGACATCGTGGATCGCCCCCTCTTCTCCGGCTCCGATCTTCACCTGCCAGCCGGTCGGGGCCTTCAGCTTCCTGCCGAGTTGCCCGTCGATGCGGCGGGCGCGGTCGGCCTGCGCCATGGCGGCGAACGCACCGATGGCAGCGAGCTTGCGGAGCAGTTCTTCCGACGCGGGCGCGCCTTCGAACCCTTCGGGATATTCCTGCGCGATGAAGCCCGTGGTGATGTCGCCCGAACGGAAACGCTCATGCTGCATCAGGGCGGACAGGAAGTCGATATTATGCCCCGGCCCTTCGATCTCGAACTTGTCGAGCGCCTCGATCTGCTTGTCGATCGCTTCCTCACGCGTGGGCGCCCAGGTGATGAGCTTGGCGATCATCGGGTCGTAGAACATGCTGACCTCGCCGCCTTCCTGCACGCCGTCATCGACGCGCACCAGCGCCCCGGTTTCGTCAGTGCCGGTTTCGGGCGGCGTATAGCGGATCAAGCGGCCCGTCGAGGGCAGGAAGCCGCGATAGGGGTCTTCGGCATAGACGCGGTTCTCGATGGACCAGCCGTTGATCTTCACGTCGGCCTGCGTGAAGGCCAGCTTCTCGCCATTGGCGACGCGGATCATCTGCTCGACCAGATCGAGGCCGGTGATCTCTTCCGTCACCGGATGCTCGACCTGCAAACGGGTGTTCATTTCAAGGAAGTAGAAACCGTCGCCGGTCTTGTCGGTGCCCGACACGATCAGTTCCACCGTGCCCGCGCTGAAATAGCCGACCGCGCGCGCCAGGGCGACGCACTGCTCGCCCATCTTCTTGCGCATTTCGGGGCTGACGAAGGGCGACGGCGCTTCCTCCACCACCTTCTGATGGCGGCGCTGGATCGAACATTCGCGCTCGTTCAGATAGACGATATTGCCGTGCTGATCGCCCAATATCTGGATTTCGATATGGCGCGGGCTTTCGATGAACTTCTCGATGAAGACGCGGTCGTCGCCGAAGCTGTTCAAGCCCTCGCGCTTGGTCGCCTCGAAGCCTTCGCGGACGTCCTGCTCGCTATAGGCAAGGCGCATCCCCTTGCCGCCGCCGCCCGCGGACGCCTTCATCATCACCGGATAACCGATCTCGTTGGAGATTTTCACCGCATGTTCGGTGTCCTCGATCACGCCGACATAGCCGGGGACGACATTGACGCCCGCTTCCATGGCGAGCTTCTTGGACTCGATCTTGTCGCCCATGGCGGCGATGGCGTTGGCGGGCGGACCGACGAAGACGATGCCTGCTTCGTCCAGCGCTTTGCGGAAGCTCTCGCGCTCCGAAAGGAAGCCATAGCCTGGATGGACCGCATCCGCTCCGGTCGCCTTGCACGCCTCGATGATCTTGTCGGCCAGCAGGTAGGATTGGGCGGCGGGCGGCGGGCCGAGATGGACGGCTTCGTCCGCCATCAGGACGTGGGGCGAACGCGCATCTGCGTCGGAATAGACCGCCACGGTCTTGATGCCCATCTTCCGCGCGGTGCGGATCACGCGGCACGCGATTTCGCCACGGTTCGCGATCAGGATCTTGGTGATTGCCATGTCTATCCTTGCCCTAGTCCTATTCCATTACCCTCAACCCGTTCGGGCTGAGCTTAAGCCCCGTCCTTCCTCCTGGAAGAAGAAGTGCAGCCCTTCGATATTCGAGCGAGACAAGCGGCTCGTTCGAACAGGGCAAACGGGAGTTGTGTTATTCAGCCGCCTCCAGATGCCCATGCGGCTGCGCCATCATCGGCGTGAGGCCCAGCTTGCCAAGCAACGCGCTGTCCTTGTCGTCGCCTGCATTGGCCGCCGTCAGCAGCTTGTCGCCGGTGAAGATGCTGTTCGCGCCCGCCATGAAGCAGAGTGCCTGACAGGCTTCGCTCATGCTCTCGCGGCCCGCCGAAAGGCGCACCATCGATTGCGGCATGACGATCCGCGCGACCGCAACCGTCCGCACGAACTCGATCTCGTCGATCTTGGCGAGCGGCGTGTCGGCCAGCATGTCGCCCAGCACCGTGCCCTTGACCGGCACCAGCGCGTTGATCGGCACGCTTTCCGGATGCGGCATGGTGGCGAGCGCATGGAGGAAGCCGATGCGGTCGCCCCGCGTCTCGCCCAGTCCGACAATCCCGCCGCAGCACACGTTGATGCCCGCATTGCGGACATTCTCCAGCGTCTCGATGCGGTCCTCGAAGGTCCGGGTGGTGATGACGTTGGCGTAATTTTCCGGCGATGTGTCGATATTATGGTTGTAGTAATCGAGCCCCGCATCGGCGAGCTGTTTCGCCTGCCCCTCGTTCAACATGCCCAAGGTCATGCAGGTTTCCATGCCCATCTGACGAACGCCCTTCACCATCTCGATGAGCTTGGGCATGTCGCGATCCTTAGGATTGCGCCACGCCGCGCCCATGCAGAAACGGCCGGAGCCATGGTCCTTCGCCTGCGCCGCCGCTTGCAGCACGGCCTGCACATCCATCAGCTTGGTGGCCTTGAGGCCGCTTTCCGCCTCGGTCGACTGGCTGCAATAGCCGCAATCCTCCGGGCAACCGCCGGTCTTGATCGACAGCAGCGTGGAAAGCTGCATCTCATTGCGCGGGAAGTTCGCGCGGTGGATCGACTGCGCCTCGAACAGCAGGTCGTTGAAGGGCAGGTCGAACAGCGCGGCGATTTCCTCGCGCGTCCAGTCGGTGCGGGGTGTCATGTGGCTCAAGCCGCTTCCTCCAGCCCGGCGGGGGGCATGTTGTGGCCGAGGAGGCGCAGCACGTCGGCCGCGCATTCCACGACGTTGGAGCCGGGGCCATAAATCCCCTGCACGCCCGCGTCACGAAGATAGTCGTAATCCTGCGGCGGGATGACGCCGCCCGCGATCACCTTGATGTCGTTGCGGCCCGCTTCCCGAAGCTGCCGGATGAGTTCGGGGATGAGCGTCTTGTGCCCCGCCGCGAGCGACGACGCGCCCACCACGTCCACGCCATTGTCGAGCGCCAGAACGACCGTCTCCTCCGGTGTCTGGAACAACGGCCCTGACACGACGTCGAAACCCATGTCGCCAAAGGCCGACGCGATGATGTTGGCGCCCCGGTCATGGCCGTCCTGCCCCATCTTGGCGATGAGGATCTTCGGCTTGCGACCAAGGCGCCGCTCGACGGCCTGCACACCGTCAAGAACCTGTTTCCAGCGGCTGTCGTCCTTGTAAGGAGCCGCATAGACGCCCTTCACCGGCGTCGGCACGGTGCCGTAGCGGTCGAAGCTCTCCTCCATGGCGGAGCTGATCTCGCCCAGCGTCGCGCGAGCGCGGGCGCATTCCACCGCGAGGGCAAGCAGGTTGTTCTCGATGCTCGCCGGGCTGGCCGCCCCCTTGCGCAGCGCGTCGAGCGCCGCCTGGCACTTCGCCTCGTCGCGCTCCGCCTTCATCTTGTTGATGCGGGCGATCTGCGCTTCGCGGACCTTGGTGTTGTCCACCTCCAGCGTTTCCAGCAGGTCCTCGTTCGCGAGGCGATATTTGTTGACGCCGACGATCACATCCTCGCCCCGGTCCACGCGGGCCTGACGGGCGGCGGCGGCTTCCTCGATCATCGCCTTGGGCCAGCCGGCCGCGACCGCCTTCGCCATGCCGCCTTCATTCTGGACGCGGTCGATGATCTCCTGCGCCCGGTCGACCAGTTCCTGCGTCAGCGCCTCGACATAATAGCTGCCGCCCAGGGGATCGACGACATTGCACATGCCCGTCTCTTCCTGGATGATGATCTGCGTGTTGCGGGCGATGCGCGCGGAAAAGTCGGTCGGCAGCGCGATGGCTTCGTCCAGCGCGTTGGTGTGAAGCGACTGGGTGCCGCCCAGCATCGCGGCCATCGCTTCGATGGTGGTCCGCATCACGTTGTTATAGGGGTCCTGCTCGGTCAGCGACACGCCGCTGGTCTGGCAGTGGGTGCGCAGCATCTTGGAGCGTTCGTCCTGCGCGCCCAGCTTGGTCATGGCGCGGTGCCACAACACGCGCGCGGCGCGCAGCTTCGCCACTTCCATGAAGAAATTCATGCCGATGGCGAAGAAGAAGCTCAAACGCCCCGCGAACTTGTCGATGTCGAGGCCGGACGCCACGCCATATTTCACATATTCCATGCCGTCCGCGATGGTGAAGGCCAGTTCCTGCACCTGCGTCGCGCCTGCTTCCTGCATATGATAGCCGGAAATGGAGATGCTGTTGAACTTAGGCATCTCACGCGACGTGTAGCCGAAAATATCGGAGATGATCCGCATCGACGGTTCGGGCGGGTAAATATAGGTGTTGCGGACCATGAACTCCTTCAGAATGTCGTTCTGAATGGTTCCGTCCAGCAGCCTGCGATCGACGCCCTGCTCCTCGCCCGCGACGATGAAGAAGGAAAGGATCGGGATCACCGCGCCGTTCATGGTCATGGAAACCGACATCTGGTCGAGCGGAATGCCGTCGAACAGGATTTTCATGTCCTCGATGCTGTCGATGGCGACGCCCGCCTTGCCCACGTCGCCGACGACGCGCGGATGGTCGCTGTCATAGCCGCGATGGGTGGCGAGGTCGAAGGCGACCGAAAGCCCCTTCTGCCCTGCGGCCAGGTTGCGGCGGTAGAAGGCGTTGGATTCCTCGGCCGTGGAGAAGCCCGCATATTGCCGGATGGTCCAGGGACGGCCCGCATACATGCTGGCCTTCACCCCGCGCGTGAAGGGCGCGAAGCCGGGGAGACCCGGATCGACCTTCACATCTTCCGCCGTATAGAGCGGC
Source organism: Sphingobium sp. (assembly GCA_049841255.1). Lineage (GTDB taxonomy): Bacteria > Pseudomonadota > Alphaproteobacteria > Sphingomonadales > Sphingomonadaceae > Sphingobium. The sequence continues at coordinate 50,209 of JASGDV010000218.1, read as the reverse complement.
TTGACGTCGATCCCCTCCGGCGTGTGCCAGCTAAGGTCCTTGCCCTTCACTTCCTTGGAGGCGGCGGCGGCCCATTGATCCAGCGTCGGCTTGTCGGTCATAACTCACTTCCAATCCGTTCGGGCTGAGCGAAGTCGAAGCCCTTGCCTGAGCGTAGCGGAGGCCCCTCACTGCGTTCGATGAAGCCCTTCGAAAAGCTCAGGGCGAACGGAGTGAGAGCCTCGACAGTCAATGCGCCTCTTTAGGCGTCTCCATGATCTCCGTCAGCACCCCGTTCATATCCTTGGGGTGGACGAAGAAGATCAACGTCCCATGCGCGCCGATGCGGGGTTCGCCCAGCACCTTCTTGCCCAGTCCTTCGAACCACGCCTTCGCTTCATGGATGTCGGGCACTTCGTAGCACATATGATGCTGGCCGCCCGCCGGATTCTTCGCGATGAAGCCATGGATCGGGCTGTTCTCGCCCAGCGGTTCGATCAGTTCGATCTGCGTGCCGCTGGTGCCGTCCTCGCCCGGCGTGTCCACGAAACAGACCTTCACGCCCTGCGAAGGCATGTCGAAAGGCTCGTGGATCTTCGTCGCGCCCATCACGTCGCGATAATAAGCGATGCTGGCCTCCAGCGAAGGCGTCGCGATGCCGATATGGTTCAATCGTCCCAGTTTCATGCCCGTCCTCCGCTCACAGCGGGATATTATCGTGCTTCTTCCACGGATTCTCCAGCGCCTTGTTGCGCAGCTTGCGCAGGCCCAGCGCGATGCGCTTGCGGGTGGAATGGGGCTGGATCACCTCGTCGATGAAGCCCTTGCTGGCCGCCACGAAGGGGTTGGCGAAGCGGTCCTCATATTCCTTGGTGCGCTCGGCGATCTCTTCGGGCGTCTTGCCGCGGAAGATGATCTCCACCGCGCCCTTCGCGCCCATCACCGCGATCTCGGCGGTCGGCCATGCATAGTTGAGGTCGCCGCGCAGATGCTTGGAGGACATGACGTCATAAGCGCCGCCATAGGCCTTGCGCGTGATGACGGTGATCTTCGGCACGGTCGCCTCGGCATAGGCGAAGAGCAGCTTCGCGCCATGCTTGATGATGCCGTTATGCTCCTGCGCGGTGCCCGGCAGGAAGCCCGGCACGTCGACGAAGGTCACGATCGGAATCTCGAACGCGTCGCAGAAGCGCACGAAACGCCCCGCCTTCTTCGACGAATTGATGTCGAGCACACCGGCCAGCACCATCGGCTGATTGGCGATGATGCCCACCGTCTTGCCCTCGATCCGCCCGAAGCCGCAGAGGATATTGCCCGCATGGGCAGGCTGGACCTCGAAGAAGTCGCCCTCGTCCACGACCTTGCGGATCAATTCGTGCATGTCATAGGGCTGGTTGGCGTTGGCCGGGACCAGCGTGTCGAGGCTTTCGTCCACCCGGTCCCACGGATCGGCGCTGGGGCGCTCCGGCACAGGCTCGCGGTTGGAGGCGGGCAGGAAGTCCACGAAATCGCGCACCGCCAGCAGCGCCTCGATGTCATTCTCAAACGCCACGTCCGCCACGCCCGACTTGGTGGTGTGGGTGACCGCGCCGCCCAGTCCCTCCTGCGTCACGACTTCGTTGGTGACGGTCTTCACCACGTCGGGGCCGGTCACGAACATGAAGCTCGAATCCTTCACCATGAAGATGAAGTCCGTCATCGCGGGCGAATAGACCGCGCCGCCCGCGCACGGGCCCATGATGACGCTGATCTGCGGGATGACGCCCGATGCCAGCACGTTGCGCTGGAACACCTCGGCATAGCCTGCAAGGCTCGCCACGCCTTCCTGGATACGCGCGCCGCCGGAATCGTTGAGGCCGATGACAGGCGCTCCCACCTTCATCGCCATGTCCATGATCTTGCAGATCTTCATCGCATGCCGTTCGGACACCGCACCGCCGTAAACGGTGAAATCCTGCGAGAAGACATAGACCAGACGGCCGTTGATCGTGCCCGATCCGGTGACCACGCCGTCGCCCGGAATATGCTGCTCGTCCATGCCGAAGTCGATGCAGTTATGCTCGACATACATGTCGAGTTCCTCGAAGCTGTCTTCGTCCAGCAACACCTCCAGCCGCTCGCGCGCGGTCAGCTTGCCCTTGGCGTGCTGCGCGTCGATGCGACGCTGACCGCCGCCCAGTCGGGCGGCATCGCGCTTCGCTTCAAGCTGTTCGATGATGGCGAGCTTGGACATGATAAGCATTCTCTCCAGTCGGAACGGACGGGTATGGATGCCCCTTTCCAGCCTTTGGCACTTTTCGCAAATGCAAATTTGCCAATTTGCAAATCACGACTTTGCAAATTATGCGGAAGGGCATGGCACGCGGCAACCGCATCTTCGCTGGCCCCCGGCTCCGCCAGCTTCGCATCGATCATCGCATGGATCAGGCGGCGATGGCGCAGGCGCTGGGGATTTCCGTCTCTTATCTCAGCCAGTTGGAGAATGACGACCGCCCCCTCACCGCCAAGGTGAAGGCCGCGCTCGCCAGCGCCTTCCCGACCGATTGGGCCAGTTTCGACAGCCGGGAGGAGGAGCAACTTCTGGGCGCGTTCACCTTCGCCCTCGCCCATCCCGAACTGCCCGGCGCGGCGCTGGAGCCGGAGCGGATCGAAAAGCTGCACCTGCAATTCCCGGAATTCGCGGCACGCTATGTCGATCTCTACAACGCCCATATGCGCGCCAACGAACGCATCAACATGATCGAGGAGGCGATCGCCAACGATCATGCCGTGCAGGCCCGCCTCCCCTGGGAAGCGGCGCGCGACTGGTTTCACGAAGCCGGTAATTACGTCCATCCGCTCGATTGTCTGGCGGAGGACATGGCGGCCAGCTTTACCGCCGGACAGGTTCTGGACGAAGGGATGCTGGTGGAGGCGCTGGCCCGGCGGCACGGCATAGAGACGCTGATCGCCGACCGGCCGGACTCCGCGCTCCGCACATACAGCGCCAGCGACAAACGGCTGTTCATCAACGCCGCCCTCCCCACCGAAAGCCGCAAGTTCATGCTGGGGCATCAACTGATGATGCTGGAGGGGCAGACGCTGATCGCCGACATCGTGGCGAAAGCCGCGCTGTCCGTGACGGGCGCGGACCGGCTGCTTGCCATCGGGCTCGGCAATTATGCGGCGGGCGCGCTGCTGATGCCCTATGCGCCGTTCCGGGAGGCTGCGCGGGAAAGCCGCCACGACATCGACCGGCTGGCGCGGCGCTTCGGCGTCAGTTTCGAGCAGGCCTGCCATCGCCTCTCCACGCTGCAAAGGCCGGGGCTGCGCGGCATTCCCTTCTTCTTCTGCCGGGTCGACATGGCGGGCAACATCACCAAGCGCCACAGCGCCACCCGCCTGCAATTCGCCCGCTTCGGCGGCGCCTGCCCGCTCTGGAACGTGCATGAGGCGGTCGCCATTCCCGACCGGATCAACGTGCAGCTTGGCGAGACGCCGGACGGCGTGCGCTATGTCTCCATGGCGAAGGGGCTGGTGAAGCCTTCGGGCAGCTACGCCCGCACGCCACGCCGTTATGCCGTGGTGCTGGGCTGCGAAATCGCCCACGCGGCGAATTTCGTCTACGCCGACGGCTTGCGGCTGGAGGATGAGGGCGCGGCGACGCCCATCGGCATCACCTGCCGCCTCTGCCCCCGCCAGAGCTGCGACCAGCGCGCCTTCCCGCCCGCCGACCGGCCGATCCATGTCGACCCCGACAACCGGCAGATCGTGCCCTACTGGATCGGTTGAGCCAGTTTGATTCAATTGGCCCTGTCGAAAGGGAATGGCCTCTCCTAAAGCCGATGTGATGACATTGAACGCCGCCCTTTCCTCCGCCCCCGCTTCCTTGCGCGGCGACCTTGCGGAGCAGGGCTATGCGCGGCTGGCGAGCAGGCAGACATGGGCGCTGCTCGACGTGAAAGCGCAGGCATGGGAGGATTTCGCGCGGAGTTGGGACGATCTCGGTCCCGATCTCTATATGGCGGATGGAGGCCGCTACCGCCGCCGCCGCCATGCGGTTTTCCACTGCGAGGATGGCGTTTTCACCCGCAAGCCCCACCAGCCGCATTTCCAGAGCCGCGACTATAACCCGCTGAACGGCGACGTCCAGCGCTGGTTCGATCCGGTGGCGGATGCGACGGTGGGCAATCCGGTCACGCAGGCGGTCTTCGCCCTGTGCGCCGGAACCTTCGGCAGCGCGGCAAGCTGGCATGTAGAGATGCACCAGTTCCGCATCGAAACCGGCGCGGACGAGACGGGAAAGCCGACCCCCGAGGGCTTGCACCGCGACGGGGTGGACTGGGTCTTCGTCATGCTGGCCGAACGGCGCAATGTGCGCGAAGGCGTGACCCGCATCGGCACGCCCGACGGCACCGCTCTGGGCGAGTTCACGCTGAACGATCCGGGTGACGCGGTGCTGATCGACGACCATCGCATCCTGCACGGCGTCACCGAAATCCACGCCGTCGACCCGGAGCGCCCGGCATGGCGGGACGCTCTGGTCGTGACCTTCGCGGCGGAATAGCCCTATTTCAGCAGCACCAGTTCCTCGGCCATGCTGGGATGCAGGGCCACGGTGTCGTCGAACTGCTGCTTGGTGAGGCCCGCCTTCACCGCGATGGCGGCGGCTTGCAGGATTTCCGGCGCATTCGGACCGATCATGTGCAGGCCCACCACGCGGTTGGTCGTCGCGTCCACCACCATCTTGTAAAGCGCCCGCTCCTCGCGCCCCGCCAGCACATTCTTCATCGGCCTAAAATCGGACGTATAGACCTTGACCGTGCCCAGCATGTTCTTCGCCTGCGCTTCGGTCAGGCCCACGCCCGCCATGGGCGGATCGCTGAACACGGCGGAGGGAACGCAGTCGTAATCGACCGTGCGCGGATTATCGCCGAAGACGGTATCGGCAAAGGCATGGCCCTCCCGGATCGCCACCGGCGTCAGTTGCAGCCGGTCGGTCACGTCACCCACCGCATAGATGCTCTCGCAACTGGTGCGGCTATGCTCGTCGACCTTGATCGCACCCTTCTCGTCCACCTCGACGCCCGCATTTTCAAGGCCAAGGCCATCCGTATGCGGCCGCCGCCCAGCCGCGAACAGCAGGACGTCGCAGTCAATCGGATCGCCGTCCTTGAAGTGGACGCCGAGCGTGCCGTCCTCCTTCTTCTCCACCCGGTCGAGCTGGGCGTTGAAGCGGAACTGGATGCCCTTCCCCACCGAAATCTGCATCAGCCGGTCGCGGATGCTCTCATCATAGCCGCGCAGCAGCGTGGAGGAGCGATTGACCAGCGTCACCTGGCTTCCGAACTGGTGGAAAATCCCCGCAAACTCATTGGCGATATAGCCGCCGCCGATGATGACGAGCCGCTTGGGCGCTTCTTCCAGATGGAACATCTCGTTGGAGGTGAGGCCATGCTCCGCGCCTTCGACCTCCGGCACCACCGGCCAGGCACCGGTGGCGATCAGGATATATTTCGCGCTGATCTCCCGCCCGCTGGCGAGCTTCACGGAATGCGGACCTGTGATGGTCGCCCGCTCAGGGATCAGTTCGACATGATGGCTGTCGAGCGTGTTCTTGTAGAGCCCTTCCAGCCGATCGACATCGGCCAGCACATTGTCGCGCAGCACCGGCCATTCGAAGGCGCAATCGGGCACGTTCCAGCCGAAACGCCGCGCGTCCTTCAGATCCTCGGCGAAATGCGCGCCATAGACGAGCAGCTTCTTGGGCACGCAGCCGCGAATGACGCAGGTGCCTCCGACCCGATATTCCTCCGCCACCGCGACCTTCGCGCCATGGGCGGACGCCACGCGGGACGCACGCACGCCCCCCGATCCCGCGCCGATGACGAAAAGGTCGAAATCATAGTCGCTCATGCCTGCCTCCGCTGGGTATGCCGCGCATATGGCCGCACCCCGGCGGAGTTACAAACGGGATTTTGAATGGGGCGGTTGGGTGGTGAGCGGACATTCTATCCCTCGCCCCATGGGGGAGAGGGTTGCGGAGACTTGGGCAGCTTGCTGCCTTAGTCGTAGCTGGGTGAGGGGGAAACCACCTTCGCGATAGCGCGGAACCTGGCCTCCTGCCTCCTCATCCAACTCCGCAAATGCCCGAAACCAACTACCAACCCCGTCTCAAACCCCGCCCAGCGCAATGTCGATCAACGCCATGGTGGACGGATCGAAGCCCTTCGGTCCATCCGTCTCGATGGACTTGGCGATTTCCTTGCCCAGCTCGACCCCGAACTGGTCGAAGGGATTGATGCCCATCAGCACCGCATTGGCGAAGGTGCGATGCTCGTAGAAGGCGATCAGCGCCCCCAAAGCCTCCGGCGTCACATCGTCCAGCAGGATCGTGGTTGAGGGACGGTTCCCCGGATAGGCCCGCGCCGGATCGTCCGCATTGTCCCGCCCGCGCATCAGCGCCGCGCCCTGCGCGAAGCAGTTGACCAGCAGCGCCCGGTGATGCGCCGGGTCGGGCGCATGGCCCGGCTCGATGGATGCGACGAACTCGACCGGCGCGATCACCGTACCCTGATGCAGAAGCTGGAACACCGCATGTTGCGCGTCCGTCCCCACGCCGCCCCAGGTGATCGGCGCGGTGGGCCCGTCCACGGGATCGCCGTCGCGGGTGACGCTCTTGCCGTTGCTCTCCATCTCCAGTTGCTGGAGATAGGAAGGCAGCAACCGCAACCGCTCGTCATAGGCGAAGAGCGCGCGGGTCTGGCAACCCATCACCCGCGCATAATATTGGTCGGCGAAAGCGGCGATCAGCGGCGCATTCTCGCGCGGCGCGGAAAGGCGGAAATGCCGGTCCATCGCCGCCGCGCCCTCCAGCAGGCTCTCGAACGCATCCCAGCCTAAAGCCAGCGCCGCCGGAAAACCGATGGACGACCAGAGCGAATAACGCCCGCCCACGCTTTCGGAAAAAGGCAGGATGCGCGTCTCATCCACGCCCCATTCGATGGCCCGGTCCGGCGAAGCGGTCAGCGCCACGACGCGGCGATAAGGATCGTCGACGCCCGCCTCCACCATCCAGTTGATCGCGCTCGCCGCGTTCAGCATGGTTTCAGTGGTGGTGAAAGTCTTGGAGGCCACCGCAATCAAGGTCGCATGCGGATCGAAGCGGTCCATCGCCCGCTCCAGCGCCGTGCCGTCCACATTGGAGACGATGGCGACATCGTACCGCAGCCCGTCCCCGCCCAGCGCATCGACGATCAGGTCCGGACCCAGCGCCGACCCGCCAATGCCGATATGCAGGATATGGCGGACCGGCCCCAGCGCATCCGCCTCTATGGCGTCGATCAGGGCGCGCATCCGGCTGTGGAACATCCGCGCCCGCGCCACGCTGTCGGCATTGCCCTCGCCCCGCTCGGCGGGATGCTCGGCGGCGCGGCCCTCGCTGTTGTTGACGGGCTTTCCGGCGAACAACGCTTCGCGCCAGCCGGTGAAATCCCGCTCCTGCGCCAGTTCCAGATAGGCGTCCATCAGATCGTCGGTCAGATGCGTCTTCGACCAGTCGAAACGGATCGGCCCCTGCGTCAGCACGAAACGGGAAAGCCGGTCTGGATCGGCGGTGAAAATGGTCTTGAGGTCGGCTTGCGGAAGGCGCGCGATGGCGGCCTGTGCAGGGGACGGCATGGGGAAATCCTCTTATGATGTTGGTCGACACCGACGCTGCACCGGTCGATTCTTTCCCTCTTTAGCCAAAGATCGGACGATTTGCATCGGTGCCCGCGCTTGACGCAGCTCATCCAAGCCCGCAAAAGCCGCGACAGGCCGCTTGGGCGGCGTCACGAAGGGACACAACGAACGAGCATGAGCGCAAAATCGGAAACGCGGGATTTCCTCTGGTTTCTCGCAAAGCTGGCGGTGTTCGTCTTTGTCCTGCGGAGCTTCATCGTTTCGCCGTTCAACATCCCTTCGGAATCGATGCAGCCGCGTCTTCTGATCGGCGATTATCTGCTGGTCGCCAAATGGCCCTATGGCTATTCGCGCTACTCGCTGCCCTTCGGCGTGCCGCTGATCCCCGGCCGCATCTTCGCCTCCACGCCTGCGCGCGGCGACGTGGTGGTGTTCAAGGCCCCGCCCAACCAGAAGAACGACTATATCAAGCGCGTGATCGGCCTGCCCGGCGACATGATCTCGGTCCGCAGCGGCACCGTCTATCTCAACGGGCAAGCCATCCCGAAGAAGCGCGTGGCCGACTTCGTGATCCCGGTGACGCCCAACATGGTGGACGCCGCGCAGAAGGAAGGCAGCCCCTCCCCCTGCTACCGCCCCAAGTTCGAGGAAGCCGCGCAGGGCGGCGGACGCCAGTGCCGCTACCCCCAATATCGCGAGACGCTGCCCAACGGCAAAAGCTATAACGTCCTCGACCTCGTGCCGGACGGCGCGGCGGACGACCGCGACACGGTGGTGGTGCCCGAAGGCCATCTCTTCATGATGGGCGACAATCGCGACCGCTCCGCCGACAGCCGCTTCCCGGCGGTGGAAGGCGGCGGCATCGGCCTCGTTCCCGAAGAAAATCTGGTGGGCAAGGCGATGGTTTCCGTCTTCTCGACCGACGGCAGCGCCAACTGGCTCCTGCCCTGGACCTGGTTCACCGCCGCCCGCTGGAGCCGCATCGGGGAAGGCTTTTGAGCAAACCCGACACGGCGAACTGGCTCCGCGCGCTGATCGGGCGCAAGCCGCATGACGCGGCCCGGTTCCAGCAGGCGCTGACCCATGGCAGCGCCAACGCCGCCAATTATGAGCGACTGGAATTTCTGGGCGACCGCGTGCTGGGCCTGCTGGTCGCCGAATGGGTCTATGAGCGTTTCGCGGGCGAGCCGGAAGGCAAGCTCTCCCGCCGTTTCAATGCGCTGGTGTCCGGAGAGACCTGCGCGGAGATCGCGCGCGGGGCAGGTGTCCCCGCCCATCTGGTGCTGGGCAAGCAGGCCCGCGACGACGGCGCGACCGACAGCGACAATGTGCTGGGCGACGTGATGGAGGCGTTGATCGGCGCGCTCTATCTGGAAGGCGGGCTGGAGGAAGCGCGCGCCCTCGTCCGCCGTCTCTGGGGCGACCGCGTGGACACCCAGACCAGCGCGCCCCGCCATCCCAAGTCCGCGCTTCAGGAATGGGCGGCGGCGAACAAGCGCAAGCCGCCCGAATATGCGATGACGGACCGCTCCGGCCCGCACCACGCGCTACGTTTCACCGTCACCGTCTCGATCAAGGGCGCGGGCGAGGCCAGCGCGACCGGCGGCTCCAAGCAGGAAGCCGAAACGGCGGCGGCCAAGGCGCTGCTGGAGAAGCTGGCGGGCTGAAAAGACCACCCTTCCCCGTTCGCCCTGAACCTGTCGAAGGGCTTTTCTTCTTTTCGAGCGAACCCATGCCCTTCTGGACCTATATGCTTCACTGCATCGACCGAAGTTTTTATGTAGGCCATACGGATGACTTGCAAACCCGCATCGCCCAACATGAAGCTGGAACGCTCGCCGGTCACACGCAAAATCGCCGCCCCGCAAAACTGGTCTGGTCGCAGCAGTTCGGAACCCGTATGGAGGCGCTGGAAGCCGAACACCGGATCAAGGGCTGGAGCCGCGCCAAGAAACTCGAGCTCATCCGCGAAGATTGGCAATTGATTTCCGCCTTGGCACAATCCCGCAAGGAAAAGTAAGGCGCTTCGACAGGCTCAGCGCGAACGGAGTATAATTTGGAAGCTTTAGACACCCAGCGCTGCGGCGTGGTCGCCATCGTGGGCGCTCCCAATGCCGGCAAGTCCACGCTCGTCAACGCGCTGGTGGGGCAGAAGGTGGCGATCACCAGCCCCAAGGCGCAAACCACCCGAACCCGCGTCATGGGCGTCGCGATCGAGGGTGACGCGCAGATCGTGCTGGTCGACACCCCCGGCATCTTCGCACCCCGGCGGCGGCTCGACCGCGCCATGGTGCAGGCGGCGTGGGGCGGGGCGCAGGGCGCGGACCTGATCGCGCTGATCGTCGATGGCAAGGCAGGGCTCGGCCCCAAGGTGGAACCGATCATCGAGGCGCTGTCGGCCCGCTCCGAACGCAAATGGCTGGTCCTGAACAAGGTCGACATCGCCGCCAAGGACAAGCTGCTCGTCCACACGCAGAAGCTGAACGACGCGCTGGGCTTTGAGGAAATCTTCTTCGTGAGCGCCGCGACCGGCGACGGCCTGCCTGAACTCAAGTCCGCCTTCGCCGCCGCCATGCCGGAAGGACCGTGGCACTTCCCGGAGGATCAGGTGTCCGACGCCACCGACCGGATGCTGGCGGCCGAGATCACGCGCGAACAGCTCTATCACCAGCTTCACGCCGAACTACCCTATGCCGCTGCCGTCGACACGGAGAAATATTCCGAGCGGGAGGACGGATCGGTCGAAATCCACCAGCAGATCCTCGTCGCCCGCCCCACCCAGCGCGCCATCGTGCTGGGCAAGCGCGGCCAGCGTCTCAAGGAAATCGGCTCGAAGGCGCGCGCCGAACTGGCGATCCTGCTGGGCTGCAAGGTCCACCTCTACCTCCACGTCAAGGTGAAGGAGGATTGGGAGGAGGATCGCGGCATCTATCGCGACATCGGCCTCGACTGGGTGGACTGACGGTTCGGAGCGCAAGCGCAACGATTCCCCACCCGGATCGTTGAGCAGCCATGCTCAAAACATTGGTGGTCGCCGCGCGCGACCGGGAACGCCTCACCGAAATCAGCGCCGTCACGGCCCGCTATGGGCTGGACGTGCTGCTTGCGCGCATCGGCCTCGGTCAAGGCGGCGCGGAGGGCGAGCCGCCCGATCTGCCCCGCCGCACCCGGCAGGCGCTGGAAACGCTGGGGCCGACCTTCGTCAAACTGGGCCAGATTCTCGCCACGCGCCGCGACCTCTTGCCCGATCCATGGATCGCCGAATTCGAAAAGCTGCATAGCGAAGCGCCCACGCTGCCCTTCGACGCCCTGAGACCGCGACTGGAGGATGCGCTGGGCGAAGCCCCCGAAACCGCCTTCGCCCGTTTTGACACGCAGCCGCTGGCCGCCGCCTCCATGGCGCAGGTACATCGCGCCGCACTGCATGACGGGCGCGAGGTGGTGGTGAAGATCCGCCGCCCCGGCATCCGGCGCAAGATGCAGGCGGACCTGCGGCTCATCACCCACCTCGCCGGAATCGTTGAAAGCAGCAGCAAGGAAGCGCGTCATTTCCAGCCACGCGCGCTGGTGCAGCAATTGCTCGACACCGTGATGGAGGAACTGGATTTCACGCAGGAAGGACGCAATGCCGACCGGCTGCGCGATGACCTGTCGGACAATCCGGGCGTCGTCATTCCCGAAATCCACTGGCGGTTCAGCAGCGAGACGGTGCTGGTGATGGATTACATCGCCGGGATAGCGCCCCGCGACGGCGAAAGCCTGCGCGCGTCGGGCATCGACCCCGCCGCCATCGCCGATCTGGGCGCGGCGCTGGTGCTGGACATGGTGCTCGTCAACGGCCGTTTCCACGGCGATCCGCATCCGGGCAACCTGCTCTGCCTGCCGGGCGAGCGGCTGGCGCTGCTCGACCTCGGCCTCATCGGCCATGTGAACGCGCGGCGGCAGCAGGAATTCCTGACCTTCATCCTCGCGCTGCGCTCCGGCGATGCGCAGACGCTGGCGGATACGCTCGCGCTCTGGTCGGCGGGAAGCGGCGTGGCGCGCGAACGCATCCTGACCGCTGCGGAGCATCTGACCGCGCGGCACAGCAACGGGCCGCTGGTGCTGGGCGCGCTGGTCGCGGATTTCTTTCCGTTGCTGCGGAAGGAAGGGCTGGTGCTGCCGCCCGATCTGGCGCTGATCTTCAAGGCGCTCATCACCATGGACGGCGTGCTGAACGCGATTCAGCCCGGCTTCGACCTGTCCGAAGCGATCCAGCGCGCGCGGGGACGGCTGGTGATGAACCGCCTCGCCGCCAGCCGCTCACAGGACAAGATCGTCGCGCTGCTGCTGGAGGCATCGCGCATCGCCGACGACGCGCCGCGCCTGCTACGGGCGCTCACCCGCAAGCTGGAAGCGGAGCCGGAGGAGCGGCCGTCCGGGCCATCGGATGCGGCGATCATCACGGGCGCAAAGTGGATCGCGGGCGCGGTGGTGTTGGCCGGGATGCTGGTCGCACTGATACTCGGCCTGCGATGACGTGGCGCCCCACCCCACAATCGTCATGCTGAACTTGTTTCAGCATCCATCGCGCCTCCAGGCACGGTTGCCCATGGGGAGAAATGGATGCTGAGCCGAGGCCAGCGCAACCAAACAAGTTCAGCATGACGGATTTATCAATAGCAACCGCCTTTCGTCAGCCTGACGTGTCTCTACTCCGCCGCTTCCGCTTTCTTCTTCGCGGGCGCCTTCTTGGCCGGGGCTTTCTTTGCCGCCGCCTTTTTGGGCGCCGCCTTCTTCTTCCCCTTCTTCGCCGGAGCCGCCGCCGCGCGCGCATCGATCAGTTGCGCCGCCTCCTCCAGCGTCAATGCGTCCTGCTCGATGGTCTTGGGCAGCGTGGCGTTGGTCGTGCCGTCCGTGACATAAGGCCCATAGCGCCCCGCCATCAGCTTGATCTCCGCCTCCGTGCGCGGATGCTGGCCCAGCACCTTCAACGGCTCGCGTCCGCCCGCCGAACGGCCGCCGCGATTGGCGGCATCGGCCAGCTTCGCGACGGCGCTGTTCATCCCCACCTCGAAAATCTCCGCGGTGGAGGACAGGCGGCCATATTTGCCGTCATGCAGCAGATAAGGCCCAAAGCGTCCGATATTCGCCACGATGGGCTTGCCCGTCTCCGGGTGCAGGCCGACTTCGCGCGGCAGGCTGAGCAGCTTCACCGCCCAATCCAGCGTCAGTTCCCCATCCGGCAAATCCTTGGGGATGGAGCCGCGCTTCGCCTCCTTGCCCTCGCCCATTTCGATATAGGGGCCGAATCGCCCGGATTTCCGCACGATGTCCTGCCCGGTTTCGGGATGCTGGCCCAATATTTCCGGCCCCGTATCCTCGCCCTTGTCCCCGCCGGGCTGGCCGAATTTCCGCGTATATTTGCATTCCGGATAGTTGGAGCAGGCGATGAACGCCCCGAACCGTCCCCCGCGCAGCGACAATTGTCCGTCGCCGCACATCGGACAGGCGCGCGGATTACTGCCGTCCGCCTTGGGCGGGAACAGCATGGGTTCGAGGAACTTGTCCAGTTCCGCCGTGATGTCGGAAGGCTTCTGTTCCATCACCTCGGCGGTCTTGGGCTTGAAGTCGCGCCAGAAGGCTTCCAGCACCGCCTGCCATTGGGCGCGGCCGCCGGAAATATCGTCCAGCTCCTCCTCCAGCCCCGCCGTGAAGTCATAGGACACATAGCGTTCGAAGAAGCGTTCCAGGAACGCCGTCACCAGCCGCCCGCTTTCCTCGGCAAAGAAACGGTTCTTCTCTACCCGCACATAGTCGCGGTCCTTCAAGACCTGAAGCGTCGAGGCATAGGTGGAAGGCCGCCCGATCCCCAGCTCCTCCAGCCGCTTGACCAGCGAGGCTTCGGAATAGCGCGGCGGCGGCTGGGTGAAATGCTGCTCCGCCGTCACCTTCTTCTTGGCCGGAGCGTCGCCCGCCGCCATCCGGGGCAACAGCTTGCTGTCGTCATCCTCCGCATCGTCGCGCCCTTCCTCATAGAGGGCGAGAAAGCCCGGGAAGATCACCACCTGCCCCGTCGCGCGCAGCCCATGCTGGCCGGTGCCGTCGAGCAGATCGACGGTCGTCCGCTCCAGCCGCGCCGATGCCATCTGACTCGCCAACGCGCGCTTGAAGATCAGGTCATAGAGCCGCGCATGATCGCCCGAACCCACCTTGTCACGGCCGAACTCGGTCGGGCGGATGGCTTCATGCGCTTCCTGCGCGTTCTTCGCCTTGGTCTGATACTGGCGCGGCTTCTCCGGCAGGTAGCCGCCGTCATAACGCTCCGCGATGGCCTTGCGCGCGGCGGAGATGGCGCTGCCGTCCATCTGCACGCCGTCCGTCCGCATGTAAGTGATCGCGCCATCCTCATAAAGCTGCTGCGCGATCCGCATGGTATGGCTGGCGGAGAAACCCAGCTTGCGCGCGGCCTCCTGCTGTAAGGTCGATGTCGTGAAAGGCGGCGGAGGATTGCGGGTGAGCGGCTTCGTCTCGACCTTCTCGACCGTGAAGCGCGCCGCCTCCACGTCCGCCTTCGCGGCCATGGCGTCGCCTTCCTTGCCGATGGTCAGACGGTCGATCTTCTCGCCGCGCCAGCGCACCAGCCGCGCGATGAAGCCCTGCCCGCCCTGCTCCATCTCGGCCGCGACAGACCAATATTCCTGCGGGACGAAACTCTCGATCTCGCGCTCGCGGTCCACGACCAGACGCAGCGCCACCGACTGCACGCGCCCCGCCGATTTCGCGCCGGGCAGCTTGCGCCACAACACCGGCGACAGCGTGAAGCCCACCAGATAATCCAGCGCCCGCCGCGCCCGATAGGCGTCGATCAGATCCTCGTCCAGCGAGCGCGGATGCGCCATCGCGTCCGTCACCGCCTGCTTGGTGATGGCGTTGAAGGTCACGCGATCCACCTTCTGCGGCAGCGCCTTCTTCGCGCGCAGCACTTCCTGCACATGCCAGCTTATCGCCTCGCCCTCGCGGTCGGGGTCGGTGGCCAGGATCAGGCGGTCGGCCTTCTTCGCCTCGTCCGTGATGGCCTTGAGCTGCCTGCCCTTGTCGCCATAATTCTCCCACTGCATCGCAAAGCCCGCATCGGGGTCCACCGATCCGTCCTTGGGCGGCAGGTCGCGGATATGGCCATAGCTGGCGAGCACATGGAAATCGCCGCCCAGATATTTCTCGATGGTCTTCGCCTTGGCGGGCGATTCGACGATAACTAGCTGCATTCAAGCCCCGGTTCTGAAATGTCCTCACACGTACGCGCGAGTCTGGAAGGCGCCCATGGCAGGCGTCAAGCGGCGGAGTGATTAAGTGGGAAGTCCTTCAAAGGCCAGCAAGTCTTTCTTGCCCCCTCAACGCAGGCTGACGCGACTGCCCGCATGACGGTCCAGCCGGTCCGCCAACTCCAGTTCCAGCAACACAGTCTGCACCAGAGACGGAGCCAGCCCGCAAAGCCGCACGATTTCATCCACCGGAGCGGGCGCCGGTCCCAACAGGGCGACGATCGTCGCCCGCTCCCGCTCCGTGACATCGGTGCCGGCGGGTTCGGCAAGGAAATCCATGCGCCCCTGTCGCACCATCCGCGTGTCCAGCGAGCCGATGGCTTCCATCACGTCGCCGCCATTCTGGATCAGGATCGCGCCCTCGCGGATCAACTGGTTGCACCCCTGCGCGCGCGGATCGAGCGGCGATCCGGGCACGGCCATCACCTCCCGCCCCGCTTCCCCCGCCAGCCGCGCGGTGATGAGCGAACCGGATTTCGGCGCGGCCTCCACCACCACGGTGCCCGCCGCCAGCCCCGCGATGATGCGGTTGCGCGCCGGAAAGTGGCGCGCAAGCGGCTGCGTGCCGGGCGGATGCTCGGTGACAAGCAGACCGTCACGCGCCACCTGATCCTGAAGCGCGGCATTCTCGGGAGGAAAGGCGACGTCGATGCCACTGGCAATCA
Organism: Sphingobium sp.; assembly: GCA_049841255.1. Lineage (GTDB taxonomy): Bacteria > Pseudomonadota > Alphaproteobacteria > Sphingomonadales > Sphingomonadaceae > Sphingobium. Next base: position 34,599 of record JASGDV010000218.1, on the reverse strand, counting down.
CGCCGATGGTCCCGCTCGCGACCGATCCCTGATGCGCGGCAGTGTCGATGCCCCGCGCCAGCCCGGAAACGACCACCGCGCCCGCCTGCCCCAGTTCCTGCGCCAATGTCCGGGCAAAGCGGCATGCCGCCGCCGAAGCGTTGCGCGCCCCGACGATGGCGACGCAGGACCGGGCGGCAAGCGCCGCGTCCCCCTTCACGATCAGCGCGGGCGGCGCGCCTTCCATCTGATCCAGCAGAAAGGGATAATCCGCATCGCCGATCAAAAGATAACGCGCGCCCAGAGAATGGCTCCGCGCGATTTCCGCCTCCACGGCCCGCGCATCGGCGACCTGCCCCTTGCCGCCTCCCCGCGCCGCCAGGTCGGGAACCGCGCGCAGGGCTTCCCCCGCCGTCCCGAACCGCGCCATGAGCTGCCGAAAGCTGACCGGCCCGATCCGGGGCGAGCGGATCAGGCGCAGCCGGTCGAACCGTTCCTGTTCGCTCACCCCTTGGACGCTCCGATCTTCGGTTCCGTCCCGTTCGCGAGCCGCGCGATATTGGCGCGATGCCGCCACAGCACGATCAGCGCCAGCGCCAGCGTCACCGGCAACAGGTCGAAGCGTCCCATCGCAACCATCGCGACCGGCGCGCTCACCGCCGCGCTCATGCCGCCCACCGACGACCACCGCGTCCCGAACAGCGCCGCCAGCCACACCAGCGCGAACACGATGCCCGCGGGCCAATAAAGCGCCGTCACCACGCCCATCATCGTCGCCACGCCCTTGCCCCCGGCAAAGCGCAGCCAGACCGGGTAGCAATGCCCGATAAAGGCCATCGCCCCCGCCATGGCCCCGCCTCCGCTCACCAGCGATTCGCCGATCAGCACCGCCGCCGCGCCCTTGGCGAGGTCGAGCAGGAGCGTCGCCGCCGCCAGCCCCTTGCGCCCGGTCCGCAGCACATTGGTCGCGCCGATATTCCCCGATCCGATCTGCCGCAGGTCGCCCGCGCCCATCGCCTTCGTCAGCAGCAGGCCGAAGGGGATCGACCCCAGAACATAACCGATCAACAGGACGGCAGCGGGAAGAAGCCAGGGAATTGTCATGATCTCACCGAACAGGAGTTGCAGCGCGACCATAGCGTTCCCGCCGCATCCGGCAATGACGAAGCACGCCGTCCCGCCACTTCCTCCCCGGTTGACAGCCGCGACCCGCAGGGCGAGATGTGAGCATCCATGAAGGTCGCATCCACCGCCCCCCTGCTTTTCTTCGATTCCGGCGTCGGCGGGCTGTCCATCCTTGGCCCGGCCCGAAATCTTCTTCCGACCGCGCCGGTCATCTATGCCGCCGATAGCGCAGGCTTCCCCTATGGCACCAAGAGCGAGACGGAGATCGCCGCCCGCGTCCCCGCCCTGCTGGGGCGGCTGGTGGAACGCTACCGCCCCCGTCTGGCGGTGATCGCCTGCAACACGGCCTCCACCATCGCCCTGCCCGCCGTGCGCGCCGCGCTGGACATTCCCGTCGTCGGCACCGTCCCCGCGATCAAGCCCGCCGCCCTGCTGTCGAAAAGCCGGGTGTTCGGCGTGCTCGGCACGAACGCGACCGTCCGGCAACCCTATGTCGACCGGCTGGCCGCCGAATTCGGGAGCGATTGCCTCGTGCTGCGCCATGGCAGCGCCGCGCTGGTGCAGCTTGCCGAAGCGAAGTTGCGGGGCGAGCCGCTCGATCCCGCCATCGCCCGCGATGCGCTGGCCGGATTGCTCGACCAGCCCGGCGGCGACCGGATGGACGTGGTGGTGCTGGCCTGCACGCATTTCCCCCTGGTCGAAGCGGAACTGAGCGCCGCCGCGCCACACTCGCTACGCTTCGTGCATGGCGGCGAAGGCATCGCCCGGCGAATCGCTTATCTGACGCAGGGACAGCCCTGGCCCGCCTCACCGTCGCCCGGCGCGGCGGTGTTCACGCGGGTGGACGAGGATGTCCACGCCCTGCGCGATGCGCTCGCCGGCTATGGCCTTGAACGAATCGATGCCCTCTAGGACAAAAAGTCCGATTTTGGCTGTCAGTAGAACCCCCTATATTTGCGAACGGTTATCGCTGGTAATGGCGGGCCGGAGCAGGTAAATGCCCGCACAAGAGGATGCGGGCCAAAGGGATAGGGCTTTTCGTGAACTACAAGCACATCTTCGCACAGGCGATCGACCGGCTCCATGAAGAGGGCCGCTACCGGGTTTTCATCGACATCCTGCGCAACAAGGGCGCCTTCCCCAATGCGCGCTGCTTCCACGGCCATAACGGGCCGAAGCCGATCACCGTCTGGTGCTCCAACGACTATCTGTCCATGGGACAGCATCCCAAGGTCGTCGCCGCGATGGAAGAGGCGCTGCACGATGTCGGCGCGGGATCGGGCGGCACCCGCAATATCGGCGGCAACACCCATTATCATGTCGATCTGGAAGGCGAACTGGCCGATCTGCATGGCAAGGAAGGCGCGCTGATCTTCACGTCCGGCTATGTGTCGAACGAAGCGACCCTCTCCACGCTGGCCAAGCTGCTGCCCGGCTGCATCATCTTCTCCGATGAACTGAACCACGCGTCGATGATCGCGGGCATCCGCAATTCCGGCTGCGAAAAGCGCGTGTTCCGTCATAATGACCTGGAGCATCTGCGCGAATTGCTGGCGGCGGAAAATCCCGAAGTGCCCAAGCTGATCGCGTTCGAAAGCGTCTATTCGATGGACGGCGACATCGCCCCCATCGCGGAAATCTGCGATCTAGCCGATGAGTTCAACGCGCTCACCTATCTGGACGAGGTTCACGCGGTCGGCATGTATGGCGCGCGCGGCGGCGGCATTTCCGAACGGGACGATGTCGCCCATCGCCTCACCATCATCGAAGGGACGCTGGGCAAGGCGTTCGGCGTCATGGGCGGCTACATCGCCGCCGATCAGATGATCATCGACGTCATCCGCAGCTATGCGCCCGGCTTCATCTTCACCACCTCGCTGTCGCCGGTGCTGGTCGCGGGCGTTCTGGCGAGCGTCCGCCATCTCAAGCAGTCGAGCGAGGAACGCGAAGGGCAGCAGGCAGCGGCGGCGAAGCTCAAGCAGTTGATGCGCGACGCGGGCCTGCCGGTGATGCCGTCGGTCACGCACATCGTGCCGCTGATGGTCGGCGATCCTGTGAAGGCCAAGCGGATCAGCGACATATTGCTCGCCGAATATGGCGCCTATGTGCAGCCCATCAACTATCCCACCGTGCCGCGCGGAACCGAGCGCCTGCGCTTCACCCCCGGCCCGACGCATGACGAAGCCATGATGCGCGATCTGGTGAACGCGCTGGTCGAAATCTGGGACCGCCTGGAACTGGAATTCCGCAAAGCCGCCTGACGCTGTTTTGAACAGGGAACGGAAACCTCTCGCCCCATAGGGGAGAGGGTTGTGGAGACTTAGGCAGCTTGCTGCCCTAGTCGTAGCTGGGTGAGGGGGATGCAACGTCGAAAGGACGTAAAACCCCTCAAACCCGGACCAACCCTCCCCGCACCGCGTAACCGCGATACAACGCGCGGCTATGCGGAAAGCCGCCCATCTCCCCCGCCAGCGCCCTGATCGCGCCCGGCAGGTCCGCGCGCGGCGACACATGGAAGCGCGCCAACCATTCGAAAAGCCCGCGCCGCCAGAATCCCGGCAATCCTTCCTGCTGCCCGAAATCGACGATCTCCAGCCGCCCGCCCGGCGCGACATGGCGCGCGGCATGGGTGAGCGCCGCCCGCCAGTCGGGGATCATCGACAGCGCATAGCTGATGAACACGCGCTCGAACGTGGCCCGGCCGAACAGCGCCTCCGCATCGAAGGCGCAGGCGTCCCCCTGCGCCAGCACGGCGCGCCCGGCCATGCCCGCCCTGCCCATCGACGCGCGCGCCGTTTGCAGCATGGCCTCGGAAATATCGACGCCATAAAGCCGCGTGTCGGGCCACGCCTTTCCCACGGCGATCAGGTTCCGCCCCGTGCCGCAACCGATTTCCAGCACCGCGCCGCCTTTGGGCGGAGCAAGGTCCGCGATCAGGCCATCACGCCCCAGCAGATAATATTTGCGGCTGAGGTCGTAGATATGCCGCTGCCGCCGATAGACGCTGTCCATCAACCGGTCATGCGAACCGCTCACGCTTCCCCTCCCTTCAACCGATAGAGGTGCACCCCGCCATAGATGGCCGAACGGTCGCGGGCGGTATAATCCCGCGAGGCTTCGGCGCAATAAGACCAGCGGGAAAGCAGGGCTTCGCTGACCCGCCCCGGCAGAATCGTCGCCTCGCCCGCCGTGCGGAACAGGACGCGCGCATCCGGCCGCGCCGTCCGCGTGATCTGCGCCCAGAGCGCGTTCAACTGCGCGTCGCTCATCCAGTCCTGCGCGTCCAGCAGCACATAACGATCCGCCGAAGCCGCCGGCTGGCTGGCAAGAAAGTCGGTGAAATTGACGTGCCGCACATCGACCCGCCCGACACGCTCGACCACCGCCTCATGGTTCGCGGCCTGAAGATAGGGCGGCAACGGCCCCTCCCCGCCCGCATAGCCGCGCCCGAACGCCTGCACCGCGAAATAATTGTCCTTGAGGTCGAAATCGCAGGCCAGCTTTTCCAGCCGCGCCTTCAGCACCTCGTTCATCCGTTCCTCGCCCGCCAGCGCCTCGAACTGGGCGGGCGGGATGCCAAGGCCGAAGAGCGAGGCAGGCTGGCTCGTCAGCCATCGGGTGAAGGCGCTGTCGAAAATGGGCGAGAGTTCCCGCTCGAAAATGGCCCGCTGCTCGTCCCGCGTCTTCGCCTCAAGCATCCGACGGGGATCGACGCCATGCAACCGCGCCAGCAGATGCGCCGCGCCGATGAACCGCCCCAACAGCCCATGCCTGTAGATGCCGCGCGAAAAACCGCCGATCCGCCGCCGCCCGATCAGGTCGCGCCCTTCCCAATAGCGCCGCGTCGCCTCGTCCAGATGCGGCGCGACGAACTGGCGATAGGCGGCGACATTGTCCTTGCTGTCCGCCCGCGCGAAGAAGCGGTGGAAGCGCGCATGATCCGGCAGGGCCTTCGCCGCTATCAGCTTCAGCCTGTTGAGCGCGATATGCGCGGTGTTGAGGTCCACCGCCGTGATCTTCGCCGGATTGGCCGTCAGGTAACTGAGCACGTTGCAGCCGCCCGAGGCGATGGTGACGACATGGCTGTCCGGCCCGATCTCCAGCGCCTCCATGTCGACCTCCGGATCTTCCCAGATCTGCGCGTAGACCAGCCCGCGAAAGGCGAAGGTGAAGGCGCGCTCCAGCAATCCCTGCTTCGACAGATGGCGGTGCCTGTGCACGGCCTTCGTCACTCGTTGATGCGCCGATGTGGTCATGAAAGCGCCTTCCCTTCCAAGCATGTCTGCTCGCGCCGTAAGACGCATGCATGTCGCCGCCATGACGGATGGATTGCGGTTCCGTGAAACCCCTTGCGGAACCGATAGGGCCATTCCCATCTTCTCCCCTGCATGTCCCATTGGATCGAGCCTCACCCGACCGGCATCCATGTGCGCCCCGCCAATGCATGGATCGATCCGTCCGTCCCGCGTGAGCGCGCCCTCGTCACCCACGGCCATGCCGATCATGCGCGCGGCGGGCACGGCCATGTCTGGGCCACCCGCGAAACGCTCGCCATCATGGCGCTGCGTTATGGCACGGCATCGGGCACGCCGGTTGGCTATGGCGAGGAGTTCCGCATGGGCGGCGTCTCCATCCGCTATGTCCCCGCCGGGCATGTGCTGGGATCGGCGCAGATCGTCCTTGAACATGCGGGCGAGCGCGTAGTCGTGACCGGCGATTACAAGCGCCGCTCCGACCCCACCTGCCTCCCATTCCAGCCGATCCCCTGCGACATCTTCGTGACGGAAGCGACATTCGGCCTCCCCGTCTTCCGTCACCCCGACACGGAAAGCGAGATCGACCGCCTGCTCGCCACGCTCCACGCCAATCCCGACAGATGCGTGCTGGTCGGCGCCTATGCGCTGGGCAAGGCGCAACGGCTGATCTGCGAACTCAGGGCACAGGGCCATCACGATCCCGTCTATATCCACGGCGCGCTCGAACGCATGTGCGACCTCTACCGCTCCTTCGGCGTGGAGATGGGGGAACTGCGCCCCGCCACCGGCCTTCCCGTCAAGGCGATGCAGGGCACCATCGTCGTCGCCCCGCCTTCCGCGCTCAACGACCGCTGGAGCCGCCGCCTACCCGATCCGATCACCGCCATGGCGTCAGGCTGGATGCGCGTGCGCCAGCGCGCCCGCCAGCGCAATGTCGAACTGCCCCTTGTCATATCCGACCATGCCGACTGGGACGAACTGACCGACACCATCCGCGAGGTCGCCCCGACCGAGACCTGGATCACCCATGGCCGCGAGGAAGCGCTGGCCCATTGGTGCATAACCCACCAGATGCGCGCCCGCGCCCTCGATCTGGTCGGCCGCGAGGACGAGGACGAAGGATGAGGCCATTCTCCCAACTCCTCGACGGCCTCGTCTACACCCGTTCCCGCAACGGCAAGCTGGCCCTGATCGCCGACTATATGCGCCGCGCGCCCGATCCCGACCGGGGCTGGGCGCTGGCCGCGCTCACCGGCAATCTCGACCTCAAGACCGTCAAGGCCTCTGCCATCGGCGACATGATCCGCGCCCGCGTCGATCCCGTCCTGTTCGAGATGAGCCGCGACTATGTCGGAGACCTCGCCGAAACCGCGGCGCTCCTTTGGCCCAAGGCGGAGGATCAGCCCGCCGAGACCGACGACGGCTCCCTCACCCTCTCCATGGTCGTCGGCCGGCTCCACGGCATCGGCCGCATGGAAGCCCCCGCCGCCCTCGCCGCCATGATGGATCACCTCGACGCATCGGGCCGCTTCGCCCTGCTGAAGCTCGCGACCGGCGGCCTGCGCGTCGGCATCTCCGCCCGGCTGGCGAAAACGGGCTTCGCCATGGCCTTCGACCTCGACGTCGACGATGTGGAGCAGCTCTGGCACGCCCTGCACCCGCCCTATGCGCCGCTCTTCGCCTGGGCGGAGGGTCATGCCGATCGCCCCGATCCCGGCAGGACGCCCTTCTTCCGTCCCTTCATGCTGGCCCATCCGCTCGAAGCCGAAAGCGTCGACCTCGACGACTATGCGGCGGAATGGAAATGGGACGGCATCCGCATCCAGATCGTCGGCACCGGCGAGGAAACGCGCCTCTACAGCCGCGCGGGCGACGACATCAGCGCCAGCTTCCCCGACATCGCCCACGCCTTCACCGGCCATGCGGTGCTGGACGGCGAATTGCTGGTGAAGGGCGAGTTTCAAGGAGGGCAGGCCGCCAGCTTCAACGCCCTGCAACAGCGCCTCGGCCGCAAGGCGGTATCGGCGAAGATGATGAACGACTTCCCCGCCTTCGTCCGCCTCTACGACATATTGCTGGAGGGCGATGCGGATTTGCGCCCCCTCCCATGGACCGCTCGTCGCGAAAGGCTGGAAAGCTGGGTCGCCAGCCTCGATCCCGAACGCTTCGATCTCTCCGCCCTCATCGAAGCCCCTGATTTCCCGACCCTCTCCGACATCCGCGCAGGCGCCCGCGACGCCGCCATCGAAGGCGTGATGCTCAAGCGCCGCGACAGTCCCTATGTCGCCGGACGCAAGGCCGCGCTCTGGTATAAATGGAAACGCGATCCCCTGACCGCCGACTGCGTGATGATGTATGCCCAGCGCGGCCACGGCAAACGCTCCTCCTATTATTCGGACTACACCTTCGGCTGCTGGACGGAGGAAGGCGAACTGCTGCCGGTGGGCAAAGCCTATAGCGGCTTCACCGACGAGGAACTGAAATGGCTCGACCGCTTCGTGCGGACCAACACCGTGAACCGCTTCGGCCCGGTGCGGGAAGTGGAAAAGTCGCTGGTTCTGGAGGTCGCTTTCGACAGCATCCACGACAGCAGGCGCCACAAGTCCGGCCTCGCCATGCGCTTCCCCCGCATAGCCCGCATCCGCCGCGACAAGCCCGCCAACGAAGCGGATACGATAGAAGGGTTGAAACGCCTCATCCAATAAGGCAAAACAGGAACATTAGGAGAACATATCATGGCCTATGAAGGAAGCTGCCATTGCGGCGCGGTGACGTTCCATGTCGCCGCCGACGCCCCTGCCGAAGCGATGAGCTGCAACTGCTCCCATTGCCGCCGCAAGGGGTTCCTGCTGACCTTCGTGCCCGAAGGCCAATTCACGCTCGACAGCGGCGCGGACCGTCTCACCGATTATCAATTCTACAAGCATCAGATCACCCATCGCTTTTGCGGCACATGCGGCGCGCAGCCCTTCGCGGAGGGAAAAGGGCCGGACGGTTCGGCCATGCGCGCGGTCAACCTGCGCTGCGTGCCGGACATTGATTTGGGCACGCTTACTATCCAGAAAGTCGACGGCGCCAGTTTCTGATCCACACTCCCCGCCGCCGTTCGTTTCGAGCGTAGTCGAGAAACGGCAGACCTTCGCTACCCGTTTCTCGACTTTAGCCTGTCCTGAGCGCCTGCCTTGGCAGGCAGTCGAAGGGCTCGAAACGAACGGGTGAGAATAACGGGTGAAGATGTTGTCCCGCATGTCTGACTTTGCGCTGTAACGCGCAGCCCCTATATGGGCGCTTTCGCGCACCGGCGCGGCTTGAGATATGGAGCAGTGGAATTGAGCAAGGTTCTGGTCATCGGCGCGGGCGGCGTCGGGTCTGTCGCGGTTCACAAGATGGCGATGAACAGTGACATTTTCAGCCACATCACCCTCGCCAGCCGCCGCCTCGTCTCTTGCGAGAAGGTCGCCGAATCGGTGAAGGCCCGCACCGGCGTCACCATCGACGTGGCGCAGGTCGATGCCGATAATGTCGACGAAACCATCGCCCTCATCGAAAAGGTCCAGCCGAAACTGGTCGTCAACCTCGCTCTGCCCTATCAGGATCTGGCGATCATGGACGCCTGCCTCGCAACCAGGGTGGATTATCTGGACACCGCCAATTACGAGCCGCGCGACACCGCGAAGTTCGAATATGGCTGGCAATGGGCCTATCAGGACCGGTTCCGGGAAGCGGGCATCATGGCGCTACTGGGTTCGGGGTTCGACCCCGGCGTCACCAGCGTCTTCGCCTCCTATATCAAGAAGCATCTGCTCGACCGGATCGATACGCTCGACATTCTCGACTGCAACGGCGGCGACCACGGCCAGCATTTCGCCACCAACTTCAACCCGGAAATCAACATCCGCGAAGTCACCGCGCCCTCGCGCCACTGGGAAGGCGGCAAATGGGTCGAAGGCCCCGCGCTCAAGCATAAGCAGGTGTTCGATTTCGATCAGGTGGGCGAGAAGAACATGTACCTCATGTATCATGAGGAACTGGAATCGCTTGCCAAATTCTACCCGGAAATCAAGCGCATCCGCTTCTGGATGACTTTCGGCGACGCCTATCTGAAACATCTGGAAGTCCTCCAGAATGTCGGCATGACCCGCATCGACCCGGTGATCTACAACGGGCAGGAGATCATCCCGCTCCAGTTTCTGAAGGCCGTCCTCCCCGAACCCTCCAGCCTCGGCTCCACGACAAAGGGCAAGACGAACATCGGCGACATCGCCACCGGCCAGAAGGACGGGCAGCAAAAAACCGTCTATGTCTACAATGTCTGCGATCATGAGGACGCCTATGCCGAAACCGGCAATCAGGCGGTCAGCTACACGACCGGCGTCCCTGCGATGATCGGCGCGGCGATGATGCTGACGGGCGCATGGCGCGGTGAGGGCGTGTTCAACATCGAACAGTTCGATCCCGATCCTTTCATGGACATGCTGAACAGGCACGGCCTGCCCTGGCAGGTGAAGGAACTGGACGCCCCGCTCGACTTTTAAGCCGCCATGCTCCCGCGGAGGCGGGAGCGCAGGGGCGGTACGCGTTGCCCCCTGAACTCTGGGCTCCTGCCTGCGCGGGAGCACTTGGGATTGGAAAATATGGAAACCAGAGCAGGCGACCCCGCCGCTTTCGCGCATTTCGACCTCAATCGCGTTCCTTCGCCCGCCTTTGTGGTCGATGAAGCCGCGATTCGCCGCAATTTGTCGATTCTCGCCGATGTGGGCGAACGCGCCGGGATCAAGGTCCTTGGCGCGCTCAAGGCTTTCTCCATGTGGTCGCTCGGCGGCATCGTCGCCGAATATCTCGATGGCGTCTGCGCGTCCGGCCTCTACGAAGCGCGCCTCGGCCGCGAAGAATATGCCGGTCCCGATCACGACAGGGAAGTCGCGACCTATTGCGCCGCCTACAAGGCGGAGGACCTGCCCGAAATCCTGCGCCTGTCGGACCATGTGATCTTCAACAGCCCCGGTCAGATCGCGCGTTTCCGTCCCTTGATCGAGGCCGCCCGCGCGGAGGGCCAGAGCTTCGACATCGGCCTGCGCATCAACCCCCTCCATGCCGAAGGGGAAGTGCCCAAATACGACCCCTGCCAGCCGCACAGCCGCCTCGGCTTCCCCGTCGACCAGTTGCGCGCGGAACATCTGGAGGGCGTCTCCGGCCTCCATTTCCATAGTCTGTGCGAACAGGATTTCCTTCCGCTCCAACGCACATGGTCTGCCATAGAATCCTACTTAACCCCACATATCAAATCCTTGAAATGGTTGAATTTTGGAGGCGGTCACCACATCACCCGCGCCGATTATCAACGCCAATCGCTTGTTGATTTCCTCCATGGAATCAAAAACCGGACCGGCCTCGACCTCTATCTCGAACCGGGCGAAGCCATGGCCCTCGACGCGGGCATATTGGTCGGCGAAATCCTCGACGTCATCGACAATGGCATGCCCGTCGCGATCACGGACATCTCCGCGACCTGCCACATGCCCGACGTGATCGAAGCCCCCTACCGCCCCGCCATGTTGCATGAGGAAGCCGAAGGTCAGCCCACCCGGCTCGGCGGCCCCTCCTGCCTCGCGGGCGACATCATCGGCGACTATCGGGTCCCCGGCGGCGCGACTCCGGGACGGCGCATCGCCTTCCTCGACCAGGCGCATTATTCGATGGTGAAGACCAACACATTCAACGGCGTGCCCCTGCCCGCCATCTGGCTCTGGAACTCGGAAACCGACGAACTCAGGGAAATCCGCCACTTTTCTTATGCGGATTTCAAGAGCCGTCTCTCATAAGGCACATTTCACGGCCCCTTGCGCAACAAAATTCATGCAGGCGCTTTACAGGGGGGACCCCTCAGCATATATCGCCCTTCCGCTGCCCCATGGGACTTCCACCGCAAGGCAGCTTGAATGCCACGAACTACACTGGAGGTCCCTTGAGTTGCACAAGCACCATAGCGCGCTGGGGGTAGCGACCGCCCTCAAACCGGCAGCACCGGTAACGCTCATTCGTCCCCAGGCAGCAGCCCGGGCCGCCCGCTTCTTTACGGAGAAGTTTCCGGGGCGCTCCCTCTATGCGGTCAAGGCGAATCCGTCTCCCGATCTGATCCGCACCCTGTTCGACAGCGGGGTCACGCATTTCGACGTGGCCTCCATCGCGGAAGTGCGCCTTGTCGCGGAGACGCTGGGCGATCAGGCGAAGCTCTGCTTCATGCACCCGGTCAAGGCCGAGGAAGCGATCGCGGAAGCCTATCGCGTCCATGGCGTGCGCACCTTTTCGCTCGATTCGATGGACGAGCTGGAAAAGATCATGCGTGCCACCGGCAATGCCGCCGATCTGGAACTGTGCGTGCGCCTGCGCGTGTCGTCGGAACATTCCGAACTCAGCCTCGCATCCAAATTCGGGGCGGAGCTTTCGGAAACGCGCGAATTGCTGATGGCCACCCGTCAGGCGGCGGACGCGCTCGGCATCTGCTTCCATGTCGGCAGCCAGGCGATGAGCCCGCAGGCCTATAGCGACGCCATAGAGCGCGTCCGCGCGGCCATCGTCGACGCAGCCGTCACGGTCGACATCATCGATGTCGGCGGCGGCTTCCCCTCGGTCTATCCGGGCATGGAACCGCCCGCGCTGGAAGCCTATTTCGACGCGATCCATCGCGGTTTCGAAAGCCTGCCGATCAGCTATTCGGCTGAACTGTGGTGCGAGCCGGGCCGCGCTTTGTCGGCCGAATACAGCTCCGTCATCGTGCGCGTGGAACGCCGCCGGGGCACCGAACTCTACATCAACGACGGCGCTTATGGCGCGCTGTTCGACGCGGCGCATATCGGCTGGCGTTTCCCCGTCGAACTGCTGCGGGACGATGAAAGCGACGCCCAGATGACTGGCTTCTCCTTCTACGGCCCGACCTGCGACGACATGGATCATATGGTCGGCCCCTTCCTTCTTCCCGACGATGTGCAGGCGGGCGATTATATCGAGATCGGGATGCTCGGCGCCTATGGCGCGGCGATGCGGACCGGCTTCAACGGCTTCACGTCCGAAACGGTCGTGGAGGTCGAGGATGAACCCATGGCGACCCTCTACGCCGATCCCATTCCCGCGCGCCGTCGCGCAACTGTCATCAAGATCGGTTAAAGGGAAGCAGCTCCCCCGTTCGAAACCCCTCGCCGCTCCGGTGGCGGGGGGTTTTTCAATATCGGCGGAAAACGCCCGCCAGTTCGACATGTGTCGACCAGCGGAACTGCCCCACCGGCTTCACGCTTTCCAGCGCATAGCCCGCCGCGACCAAATGCGCGGCATCGCGCGCGAAGCTGGCGGGATTGCACGAGACATAAGCCACCGTCGCAACCCTGGAAGCGGCGATTTGCAACACCTGCTCCCGCGCGCCCGCGCGAGGCGGGTCGATGACGATGGCGGCGAAACGGTCCAACTCGGGCGGCGTCAGGGGGCGACGAAACAGATCGCGATGGTCGGCCGCCAGCTTCCTCTGGCTTCGACCCGCCGCCGCCTTGAGCGACAGGATCAGATCGCGGGCGGCCTCCGCCGCATAAACCGGACGGCCTTCCCCCACACCCAATGCGAAAGTGCCGAGGCCGCAGAAAAGATCGGCCACGGCCCCTTGCGCGGGCAGAACGGAACGCACCGCATCCACCAGAGCGGCCTCCCCATCCGGCGTGGCCTGAAGAAAGGCGAAGGGCGGAAACCCCACCGCGACGCCTCCGAAGCTGACCGTTACCGGCTCCGGCTCCCAGCGTGTTTCCGGGCCATCGCCCTCATCGATGGTCAATCGGGCAAGTCCCTGCGCGGCGGCGAAATCCCGCAAGGCCTCGTCGGCGGCCAGCCCCTTGACCGTGACGCCCTCCAGCAGCAGGTCGATGCCCTGATCCGTGATCGACATGCGCGCATGCGCGCCCTGCCTGTCGGGAAGGAGCAATGCCAGCAGACCCCGCAAAGGCTCCAGCAGCCCGAACAGGCGCGGGTCCAGAACTTCGCACATGGCCAGATCGATCAGCCGGTGGCTTCCTCCTTCGGCGAAACCGACCGCGATCTTCCGCCCCTGACGCACGGCGCGCAGGGAGGCCCTGCGACGAGTCCGGGGCGGCGAAATATGGGGCGTCAGGACATGGAGCGCGGCAATACCCTGCCCCGCCAACGCGCCTGTGACCCGCTCCGTGACGAAATCCGCATAGCTGGCGTCGTCGATATGCTGGAGCTCGCATCCTCCACAAACCGGGAAATGCAGGCAAAGCGGATCGACATGATGCGGGCCGAAATGGATGCCGCCATCCGCCTCGATCCGGTCGCCCGGCGCGGCGAGCGGCATATGGCGTCCATCGGCGGTCACGCCATCGCCCTTCGCGGCGATGCGGACGATAAGATTATTGTCCTGTGTCACAGGCGGCGGGCAATAGCGCCGGGAAGCCGTTCGATCAAATCATCCGCGATAAAGGCCGCGCCTGCTCGCCGCGCGGTTTCGCCATGCAGCCAGACCGCTTCGCAAGCAGCCCGGTATCCGTCCCGCGTCACGGCCAGCCTCCCCGCGACCAGCCCCGCCAGCACATCCCCCGTCCCCGCCGTGGAAAGCCAGGAGGAACCACGGCTTGCGACCGCCGCGCGCCCGTCCGGCGCGGCGATGACGGTATCCGGCCCTTTATAGACCACGACGCAGCGCGACCGGCGCGCCGCTTCCAGAGCGCGGTCGATCTTGCTGCCCGGCAAATCGCCGAACAGGCGGGTGAACTCCGCTTCATGGGGCGTCAGGATCGCATCGGCAGGCAGAGGGTCGCCGCCCGCTTCCGCCAATATATTGAGCGCATCGGCATCCAGAACCAGAGGACGGCCGCTTTTCAAGGCAATGTGCAGGCGCTCGCGGGCCTCGTCGTCCCGGCCAAGTCCCGGCCCGACCAGAACCGCCGCCAGCCGCCCGTCATTCAGAGCCGATTCCACCTCTGCCGCCGTTTCCGCATGGCTGGTGACGATGGAACAGGGTCCGCCCGTCCCTGCATCGGCGGCGATCCTGCGCACCATGCCCGCACCGGATCGGGCCGCGGCATGGCTGGCGAGCAGGCTTGCCCCCGCCATCGCTCCGCCCACGACCGCCATAAGGCCACGGCTATATTTATGCGCGTCGGTGGCGGGAGGATCTATGGGCGGCGGCGCAAGGCGGCCAATATCGGATGTCGCCGCGATGCCGATGTCCGCGCAGATCACATGCGCCATCCTGCCCGCCGCCGGATAAAGCAGGTGCGCGGGCTTCAACGCGCCCAACGCGATGCCCATGCCAAAATGCGGCACAGGCGAAAGCAGCGATCCGCTATCGGTTTCCACCCCGCTCGGCAGGTCTATGGCATAACTATGGCTTGCAAGACCCGCGAGTCTGTTCAACTCACCGGCGATCCGCTCGTCCAACCCGCGCGTCAGTCCGGTGCCGAACAGGGCGTCTATGAATTGCGCGGCGGGCTTCGCGTCGGTCAGCGGTTCCACTGGCCCCGCCCATGCGGCGCGCGCGCGAAGGCTGGAGGCCGTCCGGCTCTCTCCCGGCGCGGCGACCCGCACCGGCACGCCCTTCGCCCGCAAAATCCGCGCGATGACGAAGCCGTCTCCGCCATTATTGCCCGGACCGCACAGAACCAGCGCGTCTCGCAATCCTCCTGCCCGCCAGATGATCTCGGCGGCAGCCGCGCCCGCGCGCTCCATCAAATCATATTCAGGCACGCCCGATGCGATGACCGCCTGCTCGGCCGCTCGCATCCGGGCCGCCGTCAGGACGGGATCGCCGATGCTCAGCGGGCCGCTCCCGCGATGGTGGCGGGAAGGCGGTAGCGATCGTCCCCCACCGTCAATTCGATCTGCCGATCGCCGGAAATATCGACCTGCGCCTGCTCGGCCCCATCGGCGGGAACGAGGCCGCGCCCATCCTTCACGATGGCGAAACGCCGGAAACCGCCATCGGCATGACGCAACAGCAGCACATCGCCCTGCCGTTCCGCCACGCAGTCACGCGCCCAACCGGCTTTCGCGCCCATGGCGCATTCAATCTTGCCATCGTCACTGGCGGCCTGGCCGCCATCGGACGCTTGCTTGCCGCAGGCCGACAGGGCGAGGCACAGCAGCCCCGCCCCGATCATTCCATCAGATATCCGCATAGACATGGGTTTCGGCCTTCGCTCCGGGATGCGTCACCGCTCCCTTATAGGCGGGACCCACATTCTGCGCATAGCGCCACAATGCGCCGGATTGATAATCATTCTGGCGCGGCTGCCAATTCTTGCGGCGTTCGGCCAGAACGGCTTCGTCCACCTGCAGGTCGATGGTGCCCGCTTCCGCATCGATGGCGATGATGTCGCCATTTTCGACCAGCGCGATGGGACCGCCCTCCGCCGCTTCGGGCCCCACATGCCCGATGCAGAAACCGCGCGTGCCGCCGGAGAAGCGCCCGTCGGTGATGAGCGCCACTTTCTCGCCCAATCCCTGCCCATAAAGCGCGGCGGTCGTCGCCAGCATCTCCCGCATGCCGGGGCCGCCCTTGGGCCCTTCATAGCGGATGACGATGACGGAGCCTTCCTTGATCTGGTTGGCCTCGACCGCGGCGAAGGCATCTTCCTCCCGCTCGAACACGATGGCGGGCCCGCTGAATTGCAGGCGATGCATCCCCGCGACCTTCACGATCGCGCCATTGGGAGCCAGAGACCCTTTCAAACCGACCACGCCGCCCGTTGGGGTGATCGGCGTCCTGGCGTCATAGATGACCTTCTGATCGGGGTTCCATGTCACCTCGTCGATATTCTCGGCCAGCGTCTTGCCGGTGACGGTCATGCAATCGCCATGCAGGAAACCCTCGTGATGCAGCGTCTTCATCAGCATATAGATGCCGCCCGCGTCATGCATATCCCTGGCGACATAGCGGCCGCCGGGCTTCAGATCCGCGATATAAGGTGTCGTCTTGAAGATTTCCGCCACGTCGAACAGGTCGAAGTCGATACCGCATTCGCTCGCCATGGCGGGCAGGTGCAGCGCGCCATTGGTCGAACCGCCCGTGGCCGCCACGATGCGCGCGGCGTTCTCGAAAGCCTCCCGCGTGCAGATGTCGCGCGGACGGATATTCTTCGCCAGCAACTCCATGATCTGCCGCCCCGCCGCGACCGCGATCTCCTCGCGCGATTTATAAGGAGCAGGCGCCATGTTGCTGTTTGGCAAGGACAAACCGATCGCCTCCCCGACGCAAGCCATGGTATTGGCGGTATATTGCCCGCCGCAAGCGCCATGGCCCGGACAAGCGGCCTTCTCGATGGCCGTGACTTCCGACAGCGGGCAATTCCCGGCGGCATAGCGTCCCACCACTTCGAACACGTCGATGACGGTCAGGTCACGCTCCTGATAGCGGCCCGGCAGGATCGATCCGCCATAGACGAAGATCGACGGCACGTTGAGCCGGAGCATCGCCATCATCATGCCCGGCAGCGACTTGTCGCAACCGGCGAAGGTGACGAGCGCGTCATAGCAATGGCCGCGCACGGAAAGCTCGACCGAATCCGCGATCACCTCACGGCTGACCAGCGAGCTTTTCATGCCCTGATGACCCATGGCGATGCCGTCGGTCACGGTGATGGTGTTGAACCGGCGCGGCATCCCGCCCGCTTCGTTCACGCCCTGGCGGCACCAGTCCGCCTGCATGTCCAGCGTGGTGTTGCAGGGGGCGGAGTCGTTGCCCGCCGAAGCGATGCCTACGAAGGGCCGGGCGATCTCTTCTTCCGTCAGGCCCATCGCATAATAATAGCTGCGCTGCGGCGCGCGTTCCGGACCGACCGAGACATAGCGGCTCGGCAGCTTCGACTTGTCGAACGTATGAGACATAAAACCTACCCTTGTTGCGCGCGCCTCTTTCCAAAAAAGAGCGAGTCACGCAAGTCTATTGCGGCATTCCAGCGCAATTGGACCCAATATTTCCGCAAAGCGCCGCTGCCCGGCCTCATCCCCGACCAGATCCTGCCGCATCTCGATCCCCAGATAGGGGATTCCATCGGCTTCGGCATGACGATTCATCGTCGCGTTAAGCAGTCGGCCGGAATAGGGCTGCTGATCGCCCACATTCAGGCCCGCCGCTTCCAGCAAGGGGATGGCGATGCGCGCCGCCCGGTCATCCTCATTATAAAGGACGCCGATATCCCATGGCCGCTGCTGGTCAGGATCGCTGGCGAGGCGAGGCGTGAAACTGTGCACCGACAGGATGAAGGGCGACGTCATGCCGTCCAGCAATCGCCCGATCCGATGATGATAGGGATGGTGAAAGCGGATCATCCGTTCGGCAAGGTCCGCGTCGCGATTGCCGGGAATCGCGTGGCCATCGCTCATCACCGGCAGCAGGCCCGGCGCATCCTCCTCCCGATTAAGGTCAATCACCAGACGCGACACCCCGCCCAAAATCGCCGTGCAGCCCAGTTGCCGCGCGATCGCCGCGCTCACCTCCGCCACGCCGATGTCGACCGCGATATGTTCCCTGAGCAGCGCTGGATCGATGCCGAGATCGATGTCGTCCGGCACATGAGCCGATGCGTGATCGGCGATGATGAGAATATCGAGACCGCCGCCCTCGATCTGCGTCCAGGCTTCATTCATGCCGTTCTGACCCGCGTTTCCATGATCCACCATTCAGGATATTCTGCGGACAACGCCCGCGCCGCTGCCTGCATGCCAGCGCCCGCTTCGAACAAGGCGAAGCAGGTCGCCCCCGATCCCGACATGCGGGACAGCAGCCTTCCCTCGCATCGCTCCAGCCGCGCAAGGACATCCCCGATCACCGGGGCTTGCTTTATCGCTGAACTTTCAAGGTCATTGCGTCCCTTCATACGGAGCTGCGCCAGACTGTCCGCAGCCAGCGCACCGCGATCCACCCCATCCCATCCGGCAAAGACGGACCCCGTCGAAAGCCCCACGCCGGGATTGACCAGCAGCAGCGGCTTTCCGGCCAACCCCGGCAAGTCATGATCTTCCAATACTTCCCCACGCCCACGGACCCGGCGCGTGGTGCTGGCGATGCAGGCGGGCACGTCCGATCCGATTTCCAGCGCCAATTGCTCCAGCGCGGGCCGTTCGATCCTCGCATCCCACAGTCCGTTCAACAATCGCAGCGTCGCCGCCGCATCCGCGGAGCCTCCGCCGATACCGGATGCCACGGGCAGATTCTTGGTCAGGCGCAGCACGGCGCCGCGCGGCTCGCCCAACCAGTCGCGCAGCACCATGGCCGCCTTCACCGCCAGATTGTCCGCGCCTGCATCCAGTTGCGCCCCGAACGGCCCATCAACCAGAAGCGTGATCGCTCCATCGTCGGTGACACGCCCTTCGATCATGTCCCCATCCTGCGCGAAGGCAAACAGGCTTTCCAACGCATGATAACCATCCGGTCGACGGTGGCGAACATGCAGGGCCAGATTGACCTTGGCATAAGCTGTTTCAACAGCTTGCCTGTCATATTTCATATCGGAATCAAGGAGCGGCATATTCGGGCTTCATGCCTTCCCTCGCTTTCGCCGCCAGCCGTTCGGCCACCGCGCCCTCCGCGAAGGCAGCCGCCGCCTTCCATGCATAACGCGCTTCATAACGACGCCCCGCCGCCCACAAGGCATCCCCCAAATGCTCGTTGATCGTCGCATCGCCCGGCGCGCCTGCCGCCGCCTTTTCCAGCACCGGGACGGCCGCTTCCACATGTCCCGCGACGAACTGCGCCCAGCCCAGCGAGTCCGTGATCGACGGATCGTCCGGCTTCAGACTGCTGGCCTTCTTCAACAATGCCAACGCTTCATCCACATTCTGCCGCCGTTCGATCTGCGCATAGCCAAGATAATTCAATATCATCGGCTCATTCGGCGCGATCTTCGCCGCGCGTTCCAGCACGGCGCGGGCTTCCTCCCACCGTTTACCCTGCTCCAGCGCGCTGCCTTCGAACAGCAGCAGCGTCCAGGGGACGGAATCGGAAGGGAAATGCGTCTGCGCGGCACGGAATGCTTCCACCGCGCCGTCAAAATCCTTCCGGCCCGCCAGCAGGCTGCCAAGGCGCACGAAACGCTCGGCTTCGGCGTGAGGCGCTTGCGCCATGGACCGCGCCAGCGCGATGGCGGCGTCATCCTGCCCCGCCTCAGCCATGGCGGCGACCAGTTCCGCCTGCGCCAATGCGCCATGATAGGCGGTAACAGGCACCTTGCGCGCTTCGGCCATGCCCATGGCCGGATTGCCGTTTTCGGTCAGCAGACGCGCAACCACGATGCCGCTTTCCGCACCCGGATCGGCAAAGGTCGCGATGCGCGCCAGCCGGACCGCCAGATTCCCGCCTCCTTCCATCGCATCCGCATCCACGGCCAGCCGCGCCAGCAGGTGTCCGAAGCCCTGAGCAGGCGTCAGTGGCGCGCCTTCCCGGCGCACCCTCTTGCTTCGTCCTTTCTGAATGTCGGCGCGCGCCAGAGCGAAATTCGCTTCATCGTCCGGCAGAAGGGCAAGCGCCTGCTCCGTCGCGCGCAGATTGGCCAGTTGCGCGGCAAAGGTCAGACGCAAGGCATCCTGATCGTTGGCGCGCATGGCAAGGGCGCCCTGAATGGCGGGCAGCGCCGCCCCGACATCTCCCCGCGCCAGGGCCTGCAAGGCGACCTGCTCATCCAGATAGCGCCGCGCCAGCGCATCAGGACGATTCTTCGCGACAAGGATGGGCGCGGCATAATTCCCTTCGCCCAGCGAAATCCAGCTTCGCACAAGCGGCGCGAGAAAGGCGAAATTGCCCTCCTCCGCCATGCGGTCCGTCCATGCCCGCGCCCCCGCCCAATCCTTGCGAGCGAGGGCCTCGCCGATATACAGCAGCGTCCCGTCGCGCGGCAACAGGCCCGCCGCGTCCAGCAGTCGCGCGGATCGCAGCGCCAAAGGAAAATCGCCGCTTTCCAGCGCGCGAAGATAGGACCGCCGCGCGATGGCAGGACTGGCCGGATCGTCGTCCAGCGCCAGCCTGTAATTCGCGACCGCCAGCGGGGATGCCCCATCTCCATCGGCCAGCCGCGCGCGCGCATAGGCATGAAGCGCGCTGTCCGGCGCCACCGATGCCTCAGCGGCAAAGGGCAGCGCCAGCAGTCCCAAAACAGCGATGCGCTTACATATTGGGATAGTTCGGTCCTCCGCCGCCTTCCGGTACCACCCAATTGATATTCTGGGTCGGGTCCTTGATGTCGCAGGTCTTGCAATGGACGCAATTCTGCGCGTTGATCTGGAACCGCGGATTGCCTTCGTCCAGGCCCACCACTTCATAGACGCCCGCCGGGCAATAACGCTGCGCCGGTTCGTCATAGATGGGCAGGTTGTAGCTGATCGGGATCGACGGGTCCTTCAGTTGCAGATGGACCGGCTGATCCTCCTCATGATTGGTGTTCGACAGGAACACGGAGGAGAGGCGATCGAAGCTGATGACGCCATCGGGCTTGGGATAGGCGATCTTCTGGCATGCGTCCTTGGGCCAGATCTTCTCGCAATCGGGCTTGTGCTTCATCGTGAAGGGCAGGCCGATCTTGAGTGTGCGCATCCACATGTCGATCCCGGCCAGCAGCGTGCCGATGGTGTTGCCGAACTTCGACAGCAACGGCTCGGCATTCTTGACGAGTTGCAGTTCCTTCGCGACCCAGCTCGAACGCAGGCGATCCTCATAATCATGCAGCACATCGCGGGCGCGCTCATTCTGGATCGCCTCGAACGCGGCTTCAGCGGCCAGCATGCCGGACTTCATCGCGGTATGCGTGCCCTTGATGCGCGGCACGTTCACGAAGCCCGCCGAACAGCCGATCAGCGCGCCGCCGGGGAAGACCAGCTTCGGGATCGACTGCCAGCCGCCTTCGTTGATCGCGCGCGCGCCATAGGACACGCGGCGTCCGCCCTCCAGGAACTTGCGGATTTCCGGATGCTGCTTCCAGCGCTGGAACTCCTCGAACGGATAAAGATAGGGATTGCGGTAACCCAGGCCCACCACGAAGCCCAACGCCACCTGCCCATTGGCCTGATGATAGAGGAAGCCGCCGCCATAGGCGTCCGTCAGCGGCCAGCCCTGCGTATGGATGACCAGGCCCGGCTTGTGCTTGGCGGGATCGATGTCCCACAATTCCTTCATGCCGATGCCATAGACCTGCGGCTGGCTGTCGGCGTCCAGATCGAACTGGCGCTTCAATATCTTGGTCAGGTGCCCGCGCGCGCCTTCCGCGAAGAAGGTATATTTCGCATGCAGTTCCAGCCCCGGCTGATAATCCGCTTTCCTGTTGCCCTCGCGGTCGATGCCCATGTCGCCGGTGGCGACGCCCTTCACGCTGCCATCCTCATTATAGAGGATTTCCGCCGCCGCGAAGCCAGGGAAGATTTCGACGCCCAGCCCTTCGGCCTGCTCCGCCAGCCAGCGGCAAAGATTGCCCAGCGATCCGGTATAGGTGCCCTTGTTGTGCATCCAGCCCGGCGTCATGATGTGCGGCATGGCCATCTTGCCGCCCCTGGTCAGGAACCAGTGCTGGTTGTCCGTCACCGGCACTTCGGCCAGCGAACAGCCCTGATCCCGCCATTCAGGCAAAAGCTCGTCGAGCGCCTTGGGATCGATCACCGCGCCGGACAGGATATGGGCGCCGATTTCGGACCCCTTTTCCAGCACGCATACCGCCAGTTCCTGTCCCGCATCGTTCGCCAGCTGTTTCAGCCGGATAGCCGCCGACAGGCCCGCAGGCCCGCCGCCGACGATGACGATGTCATAGGGCATCGATTCCCGTTCGCTCATATTCCCTCCATCTCGCACGTCCGGCAGGCTTTCCGTCTCTCATCCGGTCGCCGCATTACTCCAACAATCTGACATGTAGCGCGATGAAGATTCTTGACCACGGCGTCAACCTCTGGCCCTAGAAGAACTATGCGGGGTGCATTGCAGATTAACTTGCCGGCGGCGGCCGACGCCTATCTTTCATGGTGGGCGCAAGCCGGGGTCGATGACGCGGTGAGCGAGGCTCCCGTGAACTGGCTGCGCCCGTCGCCCGTCCCTGCCGCAAAGCCCGCCGACGCCATCCCGGCCCCGGTCATGCCTATGACGCTCGCGGCCTTTCACGACTGGCTGGCCAGCGATGCGACGCAGCCCGAACGCCGCTGGCCCGCCTCTCCTATCATGCCCGCGGGACCGCAGGCCGCGCCGGTCATGATCGTCACCGACATGCCCGATCCGGCGGACGTCAGCGCGCACAGCCTTTTCGCCGACCGCGCGGGGGCCTTGCTGGACGCCATGCTGCGCGCCATCGGCATGAGCCGCGCGGATGTCTACATCGCCTCCCTTTTCACGTCCCGCCCGCCCGGCGGCATGGTGGAGGCGGCCGACATCGATTTCGCCGTCCGGCGGATGCGCGCCCATGTCGCGCTCGCGGCGCCGCGACGGCTGCTGTTGCTGGGTGATCGGACGACCCGTGCCCTTTTGCCGCCGGATGCCCCGGATGGCGCAAATCGTTTACGTTTCTTTAACCATGATGGCGGCACGCTGCCCGCCATTGCCACATTTCATCCGCGCCTCCTGCTTAGCCAGTCGGCGGCCAAGGCGGAATGCTGGCATGCCCTGCAAAGCCTGATCGAGGAAAGCCGTTCGTGATTCGCGCCGCAACCCGCCTCTCCCGCCTCGCCTGCCTGATGATCGGAGCGGCGGCGGTCATTCCAGCAAAGGCCGAAACGACGGCGGCGATGGCTGCCCTGCCTGTGAAAGCGAGCACCCCGGATTCCAGCCCCCTGCGCCTCAGCGACGGGGACAGGGCGCGCTACGCCGCCATCTTCGCGTCGCTTCAGGACCAGAAATGGGCCGACGCCAAAGCCATGATCCTGTCCCTCGATCAACATGACCCCATGCGTTCGGTGGCGCTGGCCGAACTTTACACGGCCAAGGATTCGCCGCGCGTCGAACTGTTCGATCTGCTCGATCTGCTGAACAAGGCGTCATGGCTGCCGCGCGCGGATCAGCTTTCCCGCCTTGCCCAGAAACGGGGCGCGACCATTCTTCCCGATCTTCCTCAGGTGCAGAAGCTCGTCTGGCTGGGGTCCGCGCCGCGCCGCGAATATGTGCGCGCGACCAGGACGGATATGCTGGCGCAGAACCTCGCCAGCCGCATCCAGGCCTTCGTCAAGAATGACGATCCGGCGGGGGCCGAAGGACTGCTCGCCACCGGCGAAGCGGGCCTGACGCCGGAGGGGTTGACCGAAGTGCGCCAGCGGGTCGCCTGGGCTTATTATATCGAAAGCGACGATAACAACGCGCGCCGCATGGCCGCCAGGGCGCTGGAGGCCCGGGTGGGCGGCGACTGGACGGTGCAGGCGCACTGGACGACCGGCCTTGCCGCTTGGCGGCAGAATGACTGCCTGACCGCTGCCCCGGCTTTCGCCAATGTGGCGGCGCTGGCAGGCAATGACGATATGCGGGCGGCGGGCGCCTATTGGGCCGCGCGGGCCTATATGGTCTGCGGCCAGCCCGAAAAAGTCGAAAATCTGCTGCGGATCGCGGCCCGATCCGATGAAACCTTCTACGGTCTTCTCGCCCGCGAATCCCTGGGATTGCCGCTCGGCGGCGCGGCGATGGGCGCGCGTTTCGGCGAAACGGAATGGCAACAGCTCAAGGCCAATCCCAATGTCCGCGCGGCGATCGTCTTCGCCGCCATCGGCCAATCGGCGAAGGCAGACGAAGCCCTGCGCTATCAGGCCAAGCTGGGCGGCACCGCGCAATATGACGCGTTGCTCCGCCTCGCCAGCGCCCTCAACCTGCCTGCGACGCAATTGTGGCTGGCGCATAACGGTCCCGCCGGAAAGCAGCCGGAAAGTTTCGCACGCTTCCCCGCGCCCGACTGGAGGCCCGATGGCGGCTGGCGCGTCGACCCGTCGCTGCTGTTCGCCCATACGCTTCAGGAATCGGGTTTCCGCACCGATGCCGTCAGTTCGGCGGGCGCGCGCGGCCTGATGCAGGTGCGCCCCGGCACCGGCAGCGACATGGGGCTGGCCTCCGCCGCGCAACTGTTCGTGCCGTCCACCAATATGGAATATGGCCAGCGTTATCTGGAAACCCTGCGCGACATGAGCGCGACCGGCGGCCTGCTGCCCAAGGTGATGGCCGCCTATAATGCCGGGCCGCTCCCCGTGCAGCGGTGGAACACGCAGGTGAAGGACAATGGCGATCCGCTGCTCTTCATGGAATCGCTGCCCTATTATGAAACCCGCGCCTATGTGAACATCGTCATGCGCAACTATTGGATGTATCAGATTCAGGCGCAGGGCAAGGCGGACGGCCTCACTGGCATGGCGCAGGGGCTTTGGCCGACCTTCCCCGGCGCGAAGGGCAGCCGTCTGGTCCGCCTGTCGCGCGCCGACGGGAAAAACGCGATGGCGGGCGGCAGCGACTGACATGCCCATCGATGAAAGCCGGCCTTTCCTGCCGGTCCGCATCGCCGTGCTCACCGTTTCCGACAGCCGGTCATTGGCGGAGGACCGCTCCGGCGACACGCTGGTCGAACGGATCGGGGCGGCGGGCCACATCCTCGCCGACCGCCATATCGAGCGGGACGAGCGTTCCGCCATCGTCGCGCGCCTTCATGCATGGATCGACGATCCGCAGGTCGATTGCATCATCACCACCGGCGGCACCGGCGTGACCGGCCGGGACGTGACGCCCGAGGCGCTGGCGCAAGTGCAGGACAAGGAAATTCCCGGTTTCGGGGAACTGTTCCGCTGGCTCAGCTATCAGAGCATCGGCACGTCGACCATCCAGTCCCGCGCCACCGCCTGCGTCGCGCGGGGCACCTATATCTTCGCGCTGCCCGGTTCCACCGGCGCGGTGCGCGACGCATGGGACGGCATCCTCGTCAGTCAGTTGGACAGCCGCTTCCGCCCCTGCAATTTCGTCGAACTGATGCCGCGCCTCAACGAAAGCTAAGCGCGGCGCCCGTCCCGCGTCACGCCTTGGGCGCGCGATTTTCCTTGAAGAACTTGCTGAGGTCACCCAGCATCAGCGCCCACCAGTCCACCACATCGGCGAAATTCTTCTGGTTGAGGCCGCCGATGGTGGCCAAGTCATAGCTGACGACCAGCGACTTGTCGTCGGACACAGCCATCTGGCTGAACCGCTTGTTGCTGTTCCACTTGTTGGCGAGTTCGAACGTATTCGCCCCGTCATCCTCGAAGCTGATCTGGAACTGGATCGACCCGCACTTCTTCCCGTCCTCGCATTCATAGAAGAAGATCGAATAATTATATCCGTTGGCCGCGCTTTCGATCATCGGATTGCCGGTCGTGCTGCTTTTGGACAGCACGGCCTTGTAACCGGCGGCCTGCACGGCATCGGCAACCGACTGCGGATTGCTGGCGCACACCATATTCTTGCCGCAAGGCTCCTCGTCCGACGCGAAGGCGGGCATGGAAAAGGCGGCAGCCGCAAGGGCAAGGCTGGTCATGAAAGTGCGCATGGAAAGTCCTTGATTGGTTTTCGGCCCTGTGACCCGATTGCTATCCGCTTGTCAAATTGTTCATGATATGTTCCAATCCTTCATGGCCCATGAAAAAGGCAGAGGCGCGACGCGGAACGAAACCAGCAGCCGCTTCCATCTTCCTCTGCGGGAAGCGGACGGAGACTGGCTCGATGCGCTGCCCACGATAGACGGTCCCGCCCCGCGCCGCCGCACAAGCGTGACGGTCGAGCAGGCCCGGCGCATCATCACCCGAAACAACTCGCCGGACATAGCCTTCAGCCAGTCCATCAACGCCTATCGCGGCTGCGAACATGGATGCATCTACTGCTTCGCGCGACCGACCCATGCCTATCACGACCTGTCACCGGGCATCGATTTCGAAACGCGTCTGTTCGCGAAGCCCGATGCGGCGAAGCTGCTGCGCGAGGAGCTATCGCGAAGCGGCTATGCGGTCGCGCCCATCGCCATGGGGACCAACACCGACCCCTATCAGCCGATCGAAAAGGATTGGCGGATCACGCGCCAATGCCTTGAGATCCTGGCCGAGTGCCGCCATCCCGTATTCATCACCACCAAATCGAACCGCATCCTGAGGGACATCGACCTGCTGTCGGACATGGCGCGCGACCAACTGGTTTCAGTAGCGATTTCCGTCACGTCGCTCGACCCGGCGGTGGCGCGCACGCTGGAGCCAAGGGCGCCCCACCCCCTGCGCCGCATCGAAGCGATCCGCCAGCTTGCGGAGGCGGGCATTCCCGTCTTTGCCAGCATCTCGCCCATCATCCCGGCCATCACCGATCATGAAATAGAGGCGATCGTCGAGCGCGTATCGGAGGCGGGAGCGCGCGAGGCAGGCTATATCCCGATCCGCCTTCCCCATGAAGTCTCCCCGCTGTTCCGCGCATGGCTGGACGCGCATTATCCGGACAGGGCCGCCAAGGTCATGTCGATCATCCGCGACATGCGCGGCGGGCGGGACAATGATCCGAATTTCCGCACGCGCATGAGGGGGCAGGGCGTATGGGCCGACCTGATCCGCGCCCGCTTCGTCAAGGCCCGCAAGCGCGCGGGTTTCACGGGCGAGCGCCTGACGGTCAGGACCGATCTCTTCCGTCCCCCGGAAGGGCCGCAGATGCGGCTTTTCTAAAAGCTCAAAGGACAGGAGTGCTGCTGCGCGCCAGAAAATCCGTCCAGTCGCCGGACAAACCTTCGTCCTCGCCATTGAGGATGAACACGATCCGCGTCCGCCGATCCTCGTCCGGCCATTTCTTGAGGGAGACAGGAACATGCATCACCGACTGGACGGCATGGACCACGACGGGATCGTCCGTTCCCCTGACGTTGAGCAAACCCTTCACCCGCAGGAGCCGGTCGCCATATTTGCGCTGCTGCTCGCCAAGCCAGAGGGTGAAGCGATGCCAGTCGACGGGACTGTCGGCGGTCAGCGTAAAGGTGCTGGCATGGGCAACGTGCGGACTCCCGTCGTCGCAGCCGTGATTGCAAGGTTCCCCTTCGGCATGCGCATGGGAGCCTTCACCGCGATGGAGCAACTGCTTTTCCGCCCACGCCCCCAGCAGCGACCCCTTCTCCCCGCCATCGAAAAATGCGGGGGAGAACAGGAGGGAGATGTCGACATCGTCATTGGCCTTCACGATCTGCCGCGCCGCCGGGTTGATGTCCGCCAGGGCATCCCGCACCTGCGCCAACCGCTCCGCATCCACCATGTCCGCCTTGGTAATCACCAGCCGGTCCGCCAGGCGCACCTGCTTCGCGGCTTCGTGATGCTGCCCGATCTGCTGGACGCCGAACAGGGAATCGACTGTCGTGACGATGCTGTCCAGCCACAGGAAACGCGACATGATCTGACTGTCGAGGATGGATTGCAGGACGAATTCGGGGTCCGCCATGCCCGATGTCTCGATGACCAGCCGCTTGAAAGCCGGGATTTCCCCATCCGCGCTGCGCTGGAATATCCGGGCCAGCGACTGCTCGATCTGGTCTCCGGCCAGACAGCACATACAGCCATTGGCCAGCAGGATGACATCATCGTCGCCCGCTTCGACGAAATGCTGGTCGAGTCCTATATCGCCGAACTCGTTGATCGCGATCGCCGTGTCGGCCATGCGCGGATCGCGCAGCAACTGGTTCAACAGGCTCGTCTTGCCGCTGCCGAGAAAGCCGGTCAGCAGCGCGAGCGGCAGATGCTTTCCGAAAAAATCTTCAGGTGCCCAGACCATATCCGCCTCTATTCTCCGCCGCTTCAGCCATTTTGCAACGCGCCAAGCAAGGCGATCGCTTTCGACACCAGAACATGCCGCTGAATCTTGCGCGCGCCGGTCATGGGAAAATCCTCGACGAAGCGGATGTGGCGCGGCACCTTGTAATCGGCAAGGCTCCGTTTCGCGAAAGCCAGCACATCCCCGTCGGAAAGCCCCGCGCTTCCGTCCAGCTCGACAAAGGCGAAGCCGACTTCGCCCAGCCTCTTGTCCGGAACGCCGACCACCACCGCCTGACGCACGCCGGGCATGGCATCCAGGCAACGCTCCACCTCGGCGGGATAGACGTTGCTTCCGCCTACGATGAACATATCCTTCAAACGGCCCGTCAGCTTCAGATAGCCGTCAGCGTCGAAATGGCCCAGATCGCCGGTGCGGAACCATCCGTCCGGCGTCATCGCCCTGGCGGTTTCCGCCGGGTCTTCCAGATATTCCTTCATGACGATATGGCCGCGCACCCATATTTCGCCATTCTCGCCCGCTTGCCGCTCTGCCCCGGTTTCGGGATCGGCCACGCGAACTTCAAAATCGCCGATGGGAACGCCCTTCCCTTCGCAGGCGATTTCCAGCGGGTCCTCAAAGCGGCTCAAGGTCGTGCAGGCGCTGGTTTCCGTCATGCCATAGGCCGCCTGCAAAGCCTGAACCCTCAGCACATCCTTCGCATGACGGGCGATCTCCGGCGATACGGTCGCGCCGCCGATCCATGCGCCTTTCAGGCAGGAGGTATCCAGCCCCTCGCGCTCGACCGCTTCGGCCAGATCGATGAAATGGGTGGGGATGCCGCCGAAGATATTCGCGCGCAGCCCGGCGATCGTGCGGGCCGCCTCCACCGGGTCCCATTGGGCCATGGTCACCAGAGTGCAACCGTTGATCACAGCGGGCAGCAGCGCGGTGCAGAGCCCCGCCACATGGAAAAACGGCATATGTCCCATGACCACATCGCCGGACTCGATATGCATTCCGCGCGCGATATTCTCGACATTCCGCAGGATGACATGGGTGTGGACCGCCCCCTTGGGATAGCCCGTCGTCCCCGAGGTGAAGACCGTCAGAAATGGATCGTCCGCCTTGACGGCCGCCTTGGCCTTTTCCAGCGAAGGGCCATCCACGCCAGAGCCCGCCGCCCATCTCTCGACGCCGAAATCGTCGACGCCGCCATCGAACAGCAGGATGGAATCCAGATGCGGCAGGGCATCGCGATTGCGGACGCCACTGTTCGAGCGGCTGAATCCGGGAATGGCCTCCGCAAGCAATTCGCAATAATCGATGGTCCAGAACCGGTCGACCATGACCAGCGCCTTCACCTTCGACTTGCGGAGGATATAGGCCGTCTCTTCCGCCTTGCTCCGCGTATTGAGGGGCACGAGCAGGATGCCAAGGCTCCCGCAGGCCAGTGCGAACAACGCCCATTCCGGCGAATTGGGCATCCACAGAGCCAGCCGGTCATGCCGCTTCAAACCCATGGCCAGCAACGCGCGGCCGATGGCGTCGACCCGCGCCGAGGTTTCGCGGAAAGTCAGTTGCCGGTCACCATCGCGCAGGAAGATACGGTCGGGGAAACAATCCACCGTCCGTTTCAGCGCCTCTCCCATCGTGCCCGTCATTTCCAACCCTTCCAGAAAGCGGCGGCTTTCAGTCCCGCTCTATGCAATCGCCAGCAGATTGACCAGATCGCGGATATTCTCTTCCCGTTCCAGTTCCATCACCCTGTCGCAAAGCCTGCCGACCCGCGCATCGCCCAGCCGGTCCAGCAAAAGGCTCGACACCTTGGCGAACAGGCGCTCGTCGGAAACCGGCGGATAGACGGTCGGCAAAGGCTGCCGCCATGTCTCTCCATCGGCCATATGAACGACAAGGCGGGCCTCTCCCTCATCCAGCAGGTGAACGCTCGTCGCCTCCATCAGCCGGGCGACATCGCCATCCTTTATCCTGAGCGGCTGGAACTGCCTTATTCCGGCCTCGCCATCCATGGCCGCCACCGCCAGGCAATATTGCGTGCTGAACTGCGCTTCCAGAAGATTGGACGCATGGGGCCGGTCGAACAGCGCGACATAATCGGCGGGCGCATGAATCTCCATCCGTTCGATCCGCCGCCAATCGAGAGACCTCCCGCGCATCAGGTCCAGCAAGGCATCGATGGGCGGGTAAAGCCCAAGGCAGCAGGCATGGCTCTTCAGGCAATCCTCGACCCGGATCGCACGCCCAAGCTCCGCCGTCAGGGCTTCGGGAACATTATGCCCCTTCGCAAAGCTGCTGAGGAAGCCGCCGAAGGGCGCTTCGAATATCTGCTCCGGCCCCGTCATCCCGGCCTGCGCCAACAGCGCGCCCGTCACCCCGCTCTCGGCGGCGCGGCCCGCATGATAGCGTTTCGCCATCGCCCCTTCGACGGCAAAGGCCCAGATTCCGCCGGTGAAGGTGCCCGCGATGCCGATGGCATGGGCAAAGGCAGGCGCAGGCAGGCGCAACATGCGCGCGCCAGCCACCCCGGCCGCGAAGCTGCCGCATGTTCCCGTCGAATGCCATCCGTCGCCATTATGCGCCGCATAGCCTCCCACGGCGGCCAGCGCGCGGGTCGACATGTCGTAACCCGCCGCAACCGCAAGGATCAGGTCCCGACCGCTCGCCCCTTCGCGTTCCGCCAGCGCGACCGCCGCAGGGACGACCACGGCCCCCGTATGCCCCGAACCGCCATAATCGTCCATTTCCAGAATATGCGCGTTGCTGCCGTTCACGATGGCGGCGACGGAGGCGGGCACCCGGCTCTGCGTGCCCCACAAAAGCGCCTCCCCCTTCCCGCCGTCATGGCCGTTGCACAGCCCACGCCGGAAGATTTCGCCTTCATCGGTCCACGCGCCCGCAGCCGCCACCGCCAAGCTGTCCAATATGACCCGCTTGACGCTGTGGATCGCCTCCGCGGGCAAATCCTCATAAGCGGCGTCCGCCCAAAAGTCCGCAAATTGCCGGGAAAGGCTTTCCATCTTCTTCCTCAAGCCCGCCGCTTCGCAAGCGCCAGCGTGCGCGACATCTCGTTGCTCATGATCATATAGGCCTCGTCGAAGCCCAGCCCCGGCTTCGACATCAGGAAGTCAGGCTGGCAGGCGAGCGCGACCTGCACCGTCATGCGCGCGGAAATATCCGTCTCATTGGCCGACCCGCCCAGACAAGCGCCCATCGAAGCGGCGCGGCAGATGAGCACGGCTTCGATGGAATTGTTGATGCCGCCCAGATCAGGCGTCTTGATCTGCACGAAATCCGTCGCGCCCATGCGCGCGCATTCGCGAATATCATCCAGCGTATTGCACCATTCGTCGATGATGATGCGGACGGTGCTGCCTCGGTCGCGCAGCGCGACCCGCAACGCGCGATAGCTGGCGAACTGTTCTTCCCGGCTCGGCATGATGATCGGGGATTCGATCAGCAGAGGATAGGGCGCGACCGCCTCGGCCACCCTGTCGAGATAGGCCGCCGCCTCGGCCGGATCGGGATAAAGGCTGCCAATCGATCCGTAGCAATCGAAATGGATGGTCGGGCGATATCCTTCTCCCCCGACCTCGCCGATCCGCGCGGCCAATCCCCTCGCATAGTCCAGCAGCTTGCCGCCGTCCGTCCCAAGATCATTCTCCACCGAAGCGAAGGAACCGTGCGGCAACAGATCGGCGCGTTTCAGGATGATGCGGTCGGTCAGCGCCATATCCCCCTGCTCGCAGGCCGCGAGGATCGGAATGGCGCGCATCTCGCCCCCGATCCCATAATCCTCGGCGATGACCTGCGCCACCGTGCGCCGCCGCGCAAGGGCGCTGGCGTGGAAGATCGCCTGCGTGATCGCGTAACGGGCCGCGCCATGGAGCAAGTCTCCATCCACCCGGAGCGCGTCCATCTCCTCCGCCAGTTCCCGCCCATTTTCCAGCGAGCGCCCGATCAGCAGCGGCCGGACATGCTCCTCCAGCCACGCGACATGATCGGCCGGCCGGAAGATGGCTTCCCGCCCCGCCGCGCCCGCCAATATGACGCTGACGCCTTCGCCCATGCCGACCTGCCCGTCGTCCAGCACGATCAGGACCGACAGGCACTCGCCGGGCTGGACGATGCCGTCGAACCCCGGCGTGATCGGCTCCCCTTCATACAGGAAGCCGTTGCGCGCCCGTCCCGTCTGCATCGCGGCCAGATCGATATTGAAATATCCGCCCCGCGCGGGGACGAAGATGACGTCGGCTATGCGGGCGATGATCCGTCTCCCTGTCCTGTGTCAGCCGCGCAGATTCTCGCGCAACGTCTCGCCCGCATATTCGGTGCGGAAAAGGCCGCGCTCCTGGAGGATCGGCACGACCATGTTGACGAATTCCTCGAAATTGCCCGGCAGCACGATGGGGGTCATGACGAAACCGTCGCAGGAACGGTTTTCGAACAGATGCTGCAACTTGTCCGCCACCTGTTCCGGCGTCCCGACGATCTGCGGGCACATCATATGCGTCCCATATTGCACGGCGGCTTCGCGAAGCGTCAGCCCTTCCCCGCCGAATTTCGCGATCTGGTTATAGGCGCCTTCCGATCCTTCCTCGAACTGCACTTCCGTCAGCGGCAGGTCCAGCGGGTATCGGGACAGGTCCAGCCCGGCATGGGACGAAGCCAGCGCCAGCGCGCCCTCCGCATCGACCAGGCTGTTCACATAAGCCTGCTTCTCGCGCGCGATGCTTTCCGTCTCGCCGATGATCGTGTCGACGCAGGTCAATATCTTGCAGTCGTCGGGACCACGGCCATGGCTTTCCATCCGGCGTTTGATGTCCGAATAAAAGTCCTGCATGGCGGATTCATGTTTGACGGAGAAGATCACCTCCGCCGAACGCGCGCCCAGATCGCGCCCCTTTTCCGACGATCCGGCCTGCATGATGACGGGATGCCCCTGCGCGGAACGCGGGGTGGTCAGCGGGCCTGCCGTGCGGACGAAACGGCCTTCATAATTGGCGGGCCTGACCTTGGAAGGATCGGCGAAGATGCCTGCCTTCTTGTCCATGACCACCGCGCCCTCGCCCCAGCTATCCCACAGCGCGAGGCAGGCTTCCAGCACCTCTTCCGCCCGGTCATAGCGTTCCATCCGGGGCGGGATGGTGTCCATGCCGAAATTGCGCGCCTCGACCTGGCTGGAGGATGTCACCATGTTCCAGGCGACCCGCCCGCCCGTCAGCACATCCAGCGACCCCAGGGTCCGCGCGATATGATAGGGGTGGAAGAAGGTCGTCGAAACCGTGGTAGCAAGGCCGATATGCCGGGTCGCCCGCGCCATCATCGCCAGCAGCGGCACGGGGTCGAGCAGTCCCATCTGCCCGCCCTTTTCCACCAGCGTGTCATAGCTCTGCTTGTAATTGCCCAGCAGTCCGAAGGAATCGGCGAAGAAGATCATGTCGAACTTGCCGCGCTCCAGCGTTTGCGCGACGCGCTCATACAATTCCGGACTGAAAATCTCGTTTTCGGTCTGGGGATGCCGCCACATGCCATGATGGTGCATGGCCGGACCCGTCATCAGAAAAGCGACCAGATTCATTTTGCGGTTCATTGCGCGTCCTATTTTCAAACTTCTGCCGATAGCCGCGAGCCGCCAGCGGAAAGGACGATATACCACAGGGTATTATTTTCAACCCAAATGGTTCAATCTGGAACCGCCACGAAAAAGCCCCCTGTCCTGACGGAAGGAGGCCTTATTTAATCGAAGGGGTCAGCGAGACCGCACCTCTCGCGATCCATCCTCATTCCGTATTGTAGCGGATGATCCTCATCCCGGCCTGCGTATAATTCGCGCTGTCGGCGATCACTTTCTGCCCGATCTCCGATGCAAGCGCCGCATTGGCCGCCGCTTCATCGGCCCATTCGCCCGACCAGATCGCGAAATAGCCCTCGCCGCCGCCCAGCTCCTCGATGGAAAAACTATATTCGCTCGATAGGAGATCGGGAAGCTGCCGGGCCAACGGGATGTGGCTGTTCGCATAATAGGACCGGAAATGTCCCTCGTCCGCGGGCCGATCATAAAGAACCAGAATCTTGTGCACCGTTTACTTCACCCTCTACTTCAGGAGATCGGAAGCCTTTTCCGCGATCATGACGGTCGCCGCCGCCGTATTGCTGGAAACGATGACAGGCATGATCGAAGCGTCAGCCACCCACAGGCCCTCAATACCGCGAACGCGCAAGGACGGGTCGACCACCGCATGACCGTCCACGCCCATGCGGCAACTACCGACCGGATGGAAATAGCTGCTGACGCCATCCTTGATCGCCTGTTCCAGTTCCTTGCGGCCCAATGACAGGATCGCGTCGGTGCCTGATCGGCCACCCCATTCGTCGAACGCGCCGGTCTTGGTCATGCGATCCACTTCCTCGACGCCCGCGATCAGTTGATCCAGGTCGTAGCTCTCGCCCAGATAATCATAATCGATCAGCGGCGGAACCGAAGGATCGCTG
>JASGDV010000217.1:0-5170 GCA_049841255.1 Sphingobium sp. | reverse complement strand
CCTGAATCCTTATCCTGGTTTCATTTCCCAAAGCACGGGACGACAGTTCATGCCCTTGCCGTGGCCGGGGAAGGGGAGGTGGATGAATCGGGGCCGGGTGCTTCCGACCCGATCAGATGTTCAACCGCCAGGCAGCCGAAGACAATAGCCGGGCCGATCATGGTGCCGCCGCCCGGATAGGCGCCACGGAATATGGCCGCCAGATCGTTGCCGCATGCATAGAGGCCGGGAATCGGATCACCGTCCTGGCCGACGACCTGCGCCGCGCCGTTGGTTTTCAGGCCGATAGTGGTGCCGATCGATGCGGCATGAATCCGCAGAGCCACGAAAGGCGGCGTTTCAATGGGCGCCAGATTGGGGTTGGGCGAACCGGCCGGATGCCCGAACATCCGGTTATAGGCCGTGGAACCCTTGCCGAATTCCAGATCCACGCCCGTCCGGCAATATTCATTATGCCTTTCCACCGTTTCCGCCAGATTGTCGCCGTCGATGCCGATGCGCGCAGCCAGTTCGGGCAGCGTATCGGCCATGGCGATATAGCCATCGCGCGCATAAGGCTTCAGCGATCGCGTCCAGGGCCATGGGCGGATCAGCCCCAGACCGTGCCGTTTGACGAACTGGCTGTCGCAGATGAAATGAAAGCAGCCTTCCATTCCTTCCGCGTCGCGGAACATGGCGCTGACGATGTCATTATAGGAACAGGATTCGTTGACGAATCGCCGCCCCGCCGCATTGACCGCGATGACGCCGGGACGGCCGCGATCCAGATAACCGTAGATGACCGGAATTTCCTTCCCGTCCCTGTCGTGCACGACGGAAGCGGGGGTCCAGTTCGCCACGCTGTGCAAGGCCGTATCGACAGCGGCACCCGCGGAAAGCGCCGCCTGAATGCCGTCCCCGACATTGCCGTCGCATCCTAGGCTGTGCCTGTGGGGGAAAGCCTTGCCATAGCTTTTCAACATGTCGGTATTGTGCGGGAAACCGCCCGTCGCCAGAACGACGCCACGCCGGGCGCGCACCCGTCGCACGACGCCATTTCGACGGATCAGCGCGCCGCTCACTCTTCCGTTTTCGCTGACCAACTCCACCAGCGGGGCGTCGGTGTAAATGGTGAGGCGCTCTCGCGGGATGCTGTAAAGCATTCGGGCGACCAGCGCATTGCCGAAGCGCAGATCGGTGCCGCGCGAATGAAACAGCCTGTCCGCCATATAGCGCATGACTTTTTTCGTCACTCGCCCGAATGCCGCCCATGAAGATAAAGGGTGAAGGAAATCCTCGACCTCATTCGCCCCCAGCATCAATCCGCCCAATATCATCAGGCGATGCATGGGAGGCTGCACAAGGGCGAAATCCTTGCCCAGTTTCTTCCCGTCGAAGGGCAACGGAAACAGGGTGCGCCCCTTTTTCGCGCCGCCCTTTTCGTCCGAGTGATAGTCGGGCCAGTGCGACAGTTCGAATTGCACGTCGGTCTCGGCATTGAGCCGGTCAATCACGCGCGCGCCATTGGCGAGATAGGTTTCCACCAGTTCCGGGACGTAAAGATTGCCCAGTTCGCCTTTCAGATATTCGCGCGCCCGTTCGATGCTGTCACCGGCGGCGAGCCCGGCCTGCGTGCCGGGAACCCAGATTCCGCCGCCCGATGTGGCGGTGGTGCCGCCCACATATTGCCGTTTCTCGCACAGGAGGACATCGAGGCCTGCTCTGGCGCCGAAAAGAGCCGCCGACAATCCGCCAGCGCCGCTTCCGAAAACGATCAGGTCGGTTTCCAGATCCCAAGGCTCATTCACCGGGCGGACGTCCATGAAAATATCCTGAAATTCGTGCCGGTCATCCCTTGCCGATCAGGGAGCCGGTCATGTTGAAAAGAAAAGGCATCCCGTCGCCCTCTCGACCATATGCGCAATCGGTCTCGGGAGCGACGGGATGGGTAAAGTGTCTATTTCATCATTCTATCCGTTCAGAAATTATATCCGATGGACCCGCCGATGATCCGGGGCGGCGTGAAGAGGCCCATGGTGCCGGTTCCGCTTCCGATGCGTTCTGCGGCGCTGCGGTGGTTGGTAAGGTTCGAGACGAACAACTCGCCGCGCCAATGCTTGTCGGGCGTGGTGTAGGAGATGTTGAGGTCCACCTTGGCAAAACCCGGCTCGCGCATCTGTTCGTTGGTGAAATGATAGAAATGGCTGGTCAGGCTGACATTGCCCGCCAGCTGGATGATGCCCGATCCCGTATCGATGTCATAGGTGGTCGAGATATTGCCGGTCCATTTCGGGGAACGCGGGACATAGGTGCCGGAGGCATCCTGTCGTACCTGCGCCCATCCACCGGGGACGAAGACGCCCGGCGAGATTTCCACCGGCACCTTCACGATGGTGACGGCGTTGGTGAAGTCGGTATATTTGGCGCGCAGCCAGGCGCCCGAAAGGTTGATGCTCCACTGCGGCACCGGCCGGACGGCGACTTCGAGTTCCGCGCCGTAATTATGCTGGTTGCCCGCGTTCAATGTCCTGCCCAGGCCGTTGAGTTCGATGACCGTGACCTGCGCGTCCTTGTAATTGTAGAAG
This sequence comes from Sphingobium sp., assembly GCA_049841255.1. Lineage (GTDB taxonomy): Bacteria > Pseudomonadota > Alphaproteobacteria > Sphingomonadales > Sphingomonadaceae > Sphingobium. The sequence continues at coordinate 2,606 of JASGDV010000217.1, read as the reverse complement.
AAGGTCGCGGCATTCACGTCGAATATGGGCGAGGAATGTTTGAAGCCCAGTTCATAGGCGTCGATATTTTCCGGATTGACCTTTTCAGGCGGGAATCCGGTGAACGCGCCGGAGCGGAAGCCCTTGCTGTAGGATGCATAGACATTGGTGTCGGGTGCCATCTGGTAACGGATCACCGCGCGCGGCGTGAACTTGTTCCAGCGTTCGCTTTCATGCGGTTGCGGTATGGCGCCGAAAAGAAGGGTATCGGACCCCTTCTTTTCCGTGCTGTAGCGCCCGCCCGCCGTCAGGAACAGACCGTCTACCGCTTCGAACGTCACGTCGGCAAAGGCCGCCCAGGCATTGGTCTTCACCGTCTGGGACTTGAGCGTTATCCTTGAGCCGCCTTGCACGATACCGGAGTCCGGCTCTTTGCCGATATTGCGGTAATAGTTGATGCCTGCTGCCCAGTCGAGCCGCCCGGTCTTGCCGGAAAACACGAATTCCTGCGAGAAGGTCTTATTGTCGGTGATGGCCGAAACCCACAGCATGTCCAGCGGGCTCTGATCGCCTTCGGACTGGAAATAGGCATGGTCGTGCCGATACCCGGTCGTGCTCTTGAGCGCGATATCGTCCCGCAATTCCCAGTCGGCGATCGCATATACGCCATCGCTTTTCGACCGGTTGATACCCTTGACATTGCCTGCTGTCTCGCTGGGCTTGTGGGCGACCGTGACGCCTAGAGCGCCGAAGATATTATAATCGTCCGTATAGGAAGCGCCCAGGCCCGTGGCATTGGAATTATAGACATGTTCGTAGATCAGGCGGACTTTCAAGCCATTGCCATTGTCCAATAGAATGTCGGGCCGGATATTGAACTGCTTGATGCTTCCATCATCGTCACGACCAGTGAAGATGTTCTTCACATAGCCGTCGCTCTGGCGATAATAGACGCTGAGGCCGGCGGCGATATTCTGGTTTATGGGACCAGACAGATAAGCCTGTCCGCCGATATCGTCATATTGGGCATAGCGGAATTTCACATTGCCCGTGATTTTATCGGTGGAAGGCGCGGAAGTGGTGACGAGGATCGCGCCGCCGGTGGCGTTGCGTCCGAACAGCGTACCCTGTGGCCCCTTGAGCACCTGGATATTGGCGACATTGGGCAGGTCGAAGCCCATGGAATAGTTGTTCGCCTGATAGAAACCGTCGACATAGACCGCGACATTGGCATCGACGCCCGCGCCCTGCACCTGGCTGCCGATGCCGCGCAGGGTCGGCTGGAAGGCAGGCGTATGTCCTTCGAAGCGCAGGCTGGTCGCCGCCTTTGCCAGATCGAGGATCGAATTGATCTGTTTCCGGTCCAGTTCCTCCCGGCTTACGCTGTTGAGCGAAATGGGAACGTCCACAAGTCGTTCTGAACGGCGCTGGGCCGTCACGATGATATCGGCGACCGATATGCCGGCAGTCTCGGTTTGAGCATGGACGGCAAATGGCACGACGGATGCGGCTGCTGCACCTAGCATCATATGGTATCGCGAAAACATATCCTCTCCCCCTCTATGTAATGTGATTTTGATCATGAAGTATCATGATCGGTCATAAATGCATTGAATGATATATTTATGATTTATTAATCTGTAATTTTCAAAAATTCAGATGCACATACATGAGAATATATTATATATTATCTGTCTTTTAAAGAAATATTTTAACTGTGTTCAATATATAAATAATGTAATTATTAATAATGCGGTCTATCGATTTATCTCTACGATATTTTTCGGCAGGCGAAAGACTTTATGGAGAACCCGTCTTTCGAGCGCTGGCCACTGACTGGGCGATGCACGAAATCGATAGCTATCGATATTCCTTGGGAGCGTTCTGTCCCGATATGTTGCAATTCCTCTCCCTCTTTCTTTCCGACCAGAGTTAGCACGGAATTTGGTTATGTTCTGTCCCCATCGATGGGGACGTCGATCAATTGTTATGCTGTCGTACTGAATACAAGGCATGAATATCATCATGACTTTTCGTTTATTTACATAGATCAGAAGCAAGTGCGCTTGCATTTGTCGATGAGCCGCTAAGGACTCTCGCATATGGATCATGGACCTGTCTGAGATGAAGTCCAATTTCCCAGATGCGAAACAAGACTTCGCCGCTTGCGAATGATGGCTATGGCGGGGGCAAGGGGGAGAAGGGGGGCGATGACATTGCCACTATGGTCATCCGGCGTGATGCAGAACTTCTTCGCGGATATTGGGATGTCATGAGCTTGACGGTCGAGCAGGACTTCGGCCATAGGGAGCCATCGGCAATGGATTCCTGCCGGGCCTTTGGCCGAACCGCCTCTTGAAGGCTGATGATTCCTACCTTTCGCCGTCAGGCAACAAGGAGGAATCGTGCGCGCTACTTTTGCCAATCTGTTTGCGACATTCAATCTCGCGGCCTTTTTCCGCACACGGCACGATCATGCCATGTCGGTCCTGCGCTGGACTCTGATCCTCATTCCCATGGCGGTGGCGGTGGGGTCGCTCTGCGCGGCGTTCCTGTGGAGTCTGGATGTCGCGACGCGCGCGCGCTTCGCCCATCCGTGGCTGCTGTTCCTGCTGCCGCTGGCCGGG
>JASGDV010000216.1:0-5402 GCA_049841255.1 Sphingobium sp. | reverse complement strand
CGGGCAATGCGGGGCCGGGCGGCGGAAGGCCGGGCGGGGGCTTCGGCGGTCCCGGCGGCTTTGGCGGGCGGCGCGGCGGTGGAGGCGGCGGAGGACGCCTGAGCTTCAGCCTCTACCACACATGGCATCTGACCGAGAGCATCCTGATCGCGCCGGGCGTGCCGGAACTCAACCTGCTGAGCGGCGACGCGACCGGATCGTCGGGCGGGCAGCCGCGCCATGAACTCGAAGCGCGGCTGGGATATTCCAACAATGGCATCGGCGGCAGGCTGAGCGTCAACTGGGAAAGCGGCACGCATGTCGATGGCGCACTGGGCGGCACGTCGCGCCTGAACTTCAGCAGCCTCGCCACCGCCAATCTGCGCATCTTCGCCAATCTGGGACAGATGCCGGGGCTGGTGCGCGACCATCCGTTCCTGCGGGGCGCGCGCGTGTCGATCGGCATCGACAATATCTTCAACGCCCGCCGCGACGTGACGGACGCGACCGGCGCGACGCCGCTGCGCTATCAACCGGACTATCTGGACCCGCTGGGACGGACGGTGACGATCAGCTTCCGCAAGCTCTTCTTCTGAGGGTGGGACGCCGCTTTCCCACGGCGCTTGCGATTTTGCGAGCCGATGTTTTTGGTGGAGGGCGGACATCCGCCCTCCGTTCGCCCTGAGCCCTTCGACTTCGCTCAGGAGAGCCTTGTCGAGCCGAAGGCCAGCAAAGCCAACGGCTACACTTCTTCTTTCAGCAAAGCATGTTGAAAGAAAGAAAAGGGCTTCGACAGGCTCAGCCCGAACGGATGTCCATGTCCAAACTGGCCGAAAACCATCATGCGCGAGACGGCGGGGTTGCGAACGGCATAGCGCCCCGGATCAGGAGGCCATCAACCGGGGGGCGGCGGTTTTCAGGCGGTTGAGGTCCACCGCCTCGCGGAACTCCACGCCCATGCGGTCCTCCTTCGACCAGTGGGCGACGGCGTCGACGAAATAATTGTCGGCCAGTTCGATGATGAAGGCCGTTCCTTCGGGCACGTTCCACAGTCCTTCGACAAGCGCGCCGGTGGCCGAGATGTTGCGGATGCGCGCGGCATAGACGTCGCCGTCATTATGCACCGCGACCGTCCGCAACATGGATTTGCGCTCAGGACGGCTGGATTTGAAGCCTTCGACCGTGGCGATGGTGCCCAGGTTCAACTGACGCTCGATCACCGCGGCCGCGCTGATGGGGCGCCCATAGACATAGCCCTGCACATGGCTGCATCCCAATTGGCGGATCAGGTCCAACTCGTCATGGGTTTCCGCGCCCTCCGTCGTCGTCTCCATGCCCAGCGCCTCGGCCAGGCTGACGATAGCCTTGATGATCGCGCTGTTGCGGCTGCCCTTGATCGCCGCCCCGCGCACGAAGCTCTGGTCGATCTTGATCTTGTCGAACGGCGCTTTCTTGAGATAGCCGAGCGAGGAATAGCCCGTCCCGAAATCGTCGAGCGCCAGCCGGACGCCCAGCGCCTTCAGCCGCGCGAACATCGAATCGGTGCCGGCATCGTCGTTCAGGAACACGCTTTCGGTGATTTCCAGTTCCAGCCGTTCGGGCGACAACTGGCTGGCCGCCAGCGCGTTCATGATCGTGGAAGGAAAGCCGGGATTGGCGAACTGGATCGGGGAGACGTTGACTGCCACCCGCGTCGACCCCACCCATTGCGCCGCGTCCCGGCAGGCGGTGCGGATCACCCAGTCCCCGATCTGCGCGATCAGGCCCGTATCCTCGGCGATGGGGATGAAGACGTCCGGTCCGATCAGACCGCGCCGGGGATGCTGCCAGCGCAGCAACGCTTCATAGCCGGTAATCTGCTCGCTGACGGACGACACCACCGGCTGATAGACCAGTTGCAGCGCGTCGGAGGCCAGCGCATCGCGCAGATCCTCCTCCAACTGGCGGCGGTCCTCCGCATCGGCATGCATGCCGGAGGAATAGAAGCGGAAGATTCCCCGCCCGTCGCCCTTTGCCGCATAAAGCGCCAGATCGGCGTTGCGGATCAGGGCGTCGCTGGTCACGCCGTCCTGCGGGCAACGGGAAATGCCGATGGACACGCCGATGACGACGGACGTCTCCTCGATCTTATAGGGTTGGGAAAGGGTGCTGATGATGGCCTGGGCCAGATGTCCCAACGCCGCGGGGTCCTGACGGCCCACCAGCAGGACCTTGAATTCGTCGCCGCCCTGCCGTCCGACCAGCCCCCGATCGCCCACCACCCGCTGCAGACGGTCGCTGACCTGCCGCAGCAGCGCATCCCCGGCGGGGTGGCCCAGCGTGTCGTTGACGCTCTTGAACCGGTCCAGATCCAGCATCATCAGCGTGCATTCGCCGCTCTGCCCGCCCCTGCCCTTGATGGCGTTTTCCAGCGCCTGAAGCATCTGGACGCGATTGGCGAGGCCGGTCAGGGAGTCGAACTGGGCCAGCCGCGCCACTTCCGCCTGACTGCGCTTCATTTCGGTCAGGTCGGTTCCGCTGCCGCGAAAGCCCTGAAACTGGCCATGTTCATTGAATACAGGCTGGCCGGAAATCGACCACCAGCGTTCTTCCCCCGCCATGGCGGCCTGCACGGCGATGTCGGAGAAGCCCGAACGCGCCGAAAGGTGGAAACCCAGCGTCCGCTCACCATCGCCATGGGGACGATTGCCGGGGGCCATCAGGCCGGTGAAGGGCTGCCCGATCAGCTTTTGTGCGGACCGCCCCAATGTCGCGGCGAGCGTTTCGGACAGATAGACCAACAGCCCCTGCCGGTCCGTTTCCCAGAACCAGCCGCGCCCGGACCGTTCATATTCATGCAGCAGCCGGTCGGAACGCTGCGCCCGCATCTCCTGCCGGTAACGCAGCATGGCCTGATCGCAATCCACCCTCGCCTGCCGCACCGTGGCGATCAGCATGACCGACACGCAACTGACCGCAAGCCCGGCCTGCGTCCAATCCCCCTGCTGCCCCAGCGACGCCAGCAGCACGCCCAGAAAATAGGACAGGCCCAGCAGCCTGCGGTCGCCGAAGATGCAGACCGCCAGCAGCGCGACGGCGAATTCGGGCGCGACGAAATGGAGGGAGAAGGCGGCGGCGCCGCACCAGAGGCTGAACGTCAGGCCCGACAGAAAAGCCATGGGCAGCATCAGCCACATCTGGACATGCGGCATCAGCGCGCGGAATCGTCCCTGACGCGGCGCGATCATCAGCGCGCCGTCGGCCAGCAGCATCGCCGCCAGCAACATCGCCTGCCAGCCGCTGCCCACATGATGGAAAGCCGCGCCATAAAGGGCGGAGACGCATATCTTGGCCAGCAGCACGAGCGGCCAGAGCGCCGCGATCAGCAAAAAGGCCCGTGAAACCCAAGTGGGAGAGACATCCCCGCCGCTCTCGGCCAGTCCCAGCGACGCCATCAGGCCGGGAGCGGGCGCGGCGGACTCCGTAAAAATGGGGCGCACGGGATTCATGCCATGGGCGTAACCCAAAGTTCTTGAAAGAAACTTACCCGATGGGCCGGAAAGGACCGGATGCCGCCGTTCCGGTCCTTGTTCCGTCCTGCGTCAGACCCGCATCGGCATCAGCACATAGAGCGCCGGGCTGCGGTCATTTTCGCGAATCAGCGTAGGCGCCGCCGCGTCGGCCAGATGCAGTTCGACAAGCTCGCTGTCGATTTGCCCCAATATATCGAGCAGATAACGGGCGTTGAAGCCGATGTCGAAGCCTTCGCCCTGAAATGCGCCGGGCACTTCTTCCGCCGCGGTGCCGTTTTCCGGACTGGTGACCGACAGGACGATCTTGTCGCGGTCCAGCGTCATCTTGACCGCGCGGGTCTTTTCCGTGGCGATGGTCGCGACGCGGTCCACGCCTTCCTCGAAGCTGCGCGGATCGATCTTGAGCAGCTTGTCGTTCGCGGTCGGAATGACGCGGCTGTAATCGGGGAAGGTGCCGTCGATCAGCTTGCTGGTCAGGATCGCGCTGCCCAGGCCAAAGCGGATCTTGCTGGCCGACAGGGCCACTTCGACCGATCCTTCCACCTCGTCCAGCAGCTTGCGCAGTTCGCCGATGCATTTGCGCGGAATGATGATGCCCGGCATCCCTTCCGCGCCGTCGGGCCGGGGAACCGTCACGCGGGCGAGGCGGTGGCCGTCGGTCGCGGCGGCCTTCAGCACCGGCTGCCCTTCGTCCGACACATGGAAATAGATGCCGTTGAGATAATAGCGCGTCTCTTCGGTCGAGATGGCGAAGCGCGTCTTGTCGATGATCTGCTTCAACGTCTCGGCGGGCAGCTCGAAGCTGGTGGGCAGGTCGCCTTCCGCGATCACCGGGAAGTCGTCGCGCGGCAGGGTCGACAGGTTGAAGCGCGCGCGCCCGGCCTGAATCAGCATCTTGCCTTCCGCCGCGTGGAGCAGCACCTGGCTGCCTTCGGGCAGCTTGCGGGCGATGTCGAACAGGGTGTGCGCCGAAATGGTGGTCGCGCCGGGCTGTTCCACCTGCGCGGAAATGCTCTCCACGATCTGGAGGTCGAGGTCGGTCGCCATCAGCTTGATCGATCCGTCCGCCGACGCTTCGATCAGCACGTTCGACAGGATCGGTATGGTGTTGCGCCGTTCGACCACCGACTGGACGTGGCTCAGACTTTTCAGGAGCGTTGCGCGTTCGATGGTGGCCTTCATGTCCCTGTTCTGTCCGTTCTTTTTGCGCCTGATGACCCGGCTTCGGTCGAATCCGGGTGACAATGATGGATGGTCCTTCATAGCCGCTGTGACGGCGGCGGCAAGCACTCGCTCATCCTTTCCGCGCAAAGCCAGGGCTTGCAAAAGGAATCGGCTTGGGCTTTGCCGGGGGAATGAGACATGCCCTGGCCTTCGTCCCCGCCGCGTTGCTGGCCGCTATGCCAGCGCAGGCGCGCGATTCGCTGGGGATATTCGAAGGCTGGGGCGCTTTCCGCGATCCGGCGACGCCCCGTTGCTACGCCATCGCCCAGCCCGCCAACCTTCGTTCCGGCCAGGCAGCCAGCGGCTTCGCCTCGGTCGGAAGCTGGCCGCGCCAGAAGCTGCGGGGGCAGGTGCATTTCCGCCTGAGCCGGATGCGCGGCGACAAGGCGCCGGTGATCCTCAGCATCGGCGACCGGCGCTTTCCCCTCGTCGCCGGGCAGGTCGACGCATGGGCGCCCGACGCGCGCGGAGACGCCGCCATCGTCGCGGCGATGCGGTCCGCGACCAGCATGAGCGTCCAGTCCACCGACGTGCGGGGCCGGGCCTTCGCCGACACCTATGCCCTGCGCGGCGCGGCGACCGCGATCGACGCGGCGGCGCTGGGATGCGCGAAACTGCCCTAGGACGGATCGACATTCAGCGTAGCCAGAGCATGGTGGCGGCGAGGCATACGAAGCCGATGAAGTG
>JASGDV010000215.1:0-7676 GCA_049841255.1 Sphingobium sp. | reverse complement strand
GCCCACTCTGCGCGGCGTCGGCACGCTGCTGCTCAGCGGCTCGCTCGACGCGAGCGTGCCGGTCTATGTCGACGGCGTCTACCTGCCCAACACGCGCGGCATGAATTTCGACCTGCCCGGCATCGACAGCATGCAGGTTCTGAAAGGTCCGCAGGGCACGCTGTTCGGCCGGAATTCCACGGGCGGCGCGATCCTCATCACGACGGCGGAGCCGTCCGAAACGCTGACCGGGCGTTTCAAGGTCGGCTATGCCAAATATAATGACCTGCGCCTGCAAGGCTATATGTCCGGCCCGATCACGGACAACATCCGGGCGGGCCTGTCCGTCAGCTATCGCAAGTCGGACGGCTATACGAAGAACATCGTCACCGGATCGAAGGACGACGCGCGGGCGAAGATGTTCAACATCCGTCCGGACATCCTGCTCACCAATAATGAGGGCCTCAGCGTCCGCCTGATCTATGAGCACAGCTATGCCTTCGACACCACCGCGCTCGGGCTGAACAACCCGGACGGCTATGAAGGGGTGACCACGCTGGTTCCGACCTATTTGCCGAACAATACGGAACCGGTGATCGTCGCGCACAAGCCCTGGACGACAGCGGCCAACACCAAGCCGGTGAACCGCAATATCGGCGACGGCGGCGCGGCCATCCTCAACTGGGAAATGAATGACGAGCTGACGCTCAAGAATGTGACCAGCTACCGCGCGGACCAGAACAGGTTCATCGCCGACGCCGATCTTTCCAACGTCTCTTTCTTCGATGTCGGCAACGACGTCTATTACCGCACCTTCTCCAACGAGATGACGCTCAACGGCAAGATCGACAAGCTCGATTTCGTCGCCGGGCTTTATTATTACTGGGGCAAGGTCTGGGAAGCCAATTCCTACGCCCTCTATTTCGGCGTTCCCAATGCAGGAACCTTCCAGCATATCAGGTCGAAGACGGCCGCCGCCTTCCTCGACGTGACCTATGAGGTGGCGCCCAATCTGTTCGTGACCGCCGGCGGCCGTTACAGCACCGAACGCAAGGATTATGCGCTTCTCGACGGCGCTTCCGGTGACTGGATCGTGACCCCCGGCCTTCCCGATCACAAGCGTTGGAACAGCTTCACGCCGCGCGCGGCCATCCGCTATCAGATCGATCCCCGCACCAATGTCTACGCGTCCTATTCGCGCGGCTACAAGACGGGAACCTTCTCAAGCCAGACGCTGATCGATCCCGAGCACATGAACGCCTATGAAGTCGGCTTCAAGCATGGCTCGCGCGAGTTCAGCCTGAACGCGGCCGCCTTCTATTACGACTATAGGGGCGTGCAGGTCACCGCCGTGGATGCGAAAAATCCGGCCAAGCAGAACTCCGTCAATGCCGAGAAGGCGCGCACCTATGGCGCCGAAGTGGAACTGACCTTCCGCCCGATTCCGGAATGGTCGATCAGCGTGGCGGGCGCTTATCTCAACGCGAAGTTCATCCGTTTCGCCAATGCGCCCAAGTTCGTCCATGATTCCACACAACCGGGTACATGGACGACCGAGAATGCCGACGCGAGCGGCACGGTCATGCCCCGTTCGCCCAAATGGTCGGGCAATTTCGCCACCAGCTATGACATCGACGTGGGTTCGGGCATCGTCCAGCTTTCGGCCAATGTGAACGCCGCGACGAAGAACTACAACGTCGCGAATCTGGGCTTCCCGGTCCACTCCTATGCGGAGGTCGGGGCGAATATCTCATACACTACGGCCGACCAGCATTGGCGCGGCGAGCTGTTCGTCACCAACCTGACGAACCATGCCCGTCCGCAGCAATATCAGGGCGGACCGCTCGGCACCTATGCCATCTGGGCGCCGCCGCGCGTCTTTGGCGCGTCGCTGTCCTATAATTTCTGACGTTAGAGCTTTTTCCGCCCTCTCCATGCCGGAGAGGGCGGAAGGCATTTTTCGAGGACATCATCCTCGTTCAGTCCTCCGCTCCCGCTCGATGCCCGCTATCGCGCATTTCCAGCGGCAGGATCATCCCTCCCGGCCCGGTCAGCGAATGCAGCGCCATGAATGCGCTCTGCGACCAGCCCTCTTCTCCATCACTCCATGGTGCTGTGCTGTGCCCTGCCCGGACCGGGCGGCCTGAAATTGCTGTGGTGGAAGCGCCGATCGCAAAAGAGAAAGGGACGGATCGTCCTTCCGATCCGCCCCTTTCTCTTTTTTCGATCAGGCGTCGCGTCCGCCCGGCGTATGCGCGCCAGGCATGGGCGGCACCGGCTGGGGCGGGGCGTCGGGGTCGTCTTCGTGAATGTCGATGATGCCGCGCCCGACATGGCTCTTGCGATAGCCGTAGAGGAAATAGAAGACGAGGCCCAGGCCGCCCCAGACCGGCAGCACGAGCTGCGCGTCGAAAGGCAGGTTGAGGAACAGGAACACGCAGCCGACGGCGGCGGCAGGCGCGATCACCCAGACCAGTGGCGTGCGGAAAGGCCGGTGGCGGTTCGCATCCTTCACGCGCAGCACCACCACCGCGATCGAAACCATGAAGAAGGCAAACAATGTTCCGGAGTTCGAGATGTCGGCGAGCTGGCCCACCGGAAGCAGCGCGGCTCCTATCGCGACGAAGACGCCCGTCACCATGGTCACGATATGGGGCGTCTTGAAGCGGGGGTGGATGCTGGCGAGCTTTTCGGGCAGCAGGCCGTCGCGGGCCATGACGAAGAAGATGCGGGTCTGGCCGAACATCATCATCAGGATGACGGACGGCAAGGCGAGATTGGCGGCGAGGCCCAGCACATTTCCTACAGTCGTCCAGTTGATCGCGCGCAGCACATGGGCCAGCGCCTCGTTCGAGCAGACCAGATCGCCCGCGTGGGCGGCGGTGGCGCAGGCGGCGGCGAAGCCCGCAGACCCCGGCGCCACGACAGCGCCGTCAGGGCCGACCACCGGCTGCGCGCCGATGGCGCCGATGGCTCCGGCGGCGACGAAGAGGTAGAAGATGGTGCAGAGCGCCAGGCTGCCGATCAGGCCGATGGGCACGTTGCGCTGCGGATTCTTGGTTTCCTCGGCAGCGGTCGACACCGCGTCGAAACCGACATAGGCGAAGAAGATGGACGCCGCCGCGCCGACGATGCCCATGCCGCTGGTCCCTTGCGGTCCGAACCAGCCATTGGGCGCGAAGGGCGAGAAATGGCCGGTATCCAGCACCGGCAGGGTCAGCGCGATGAAGGCGGTGAGCGCCGTCACCTTGATCGCGACCAGCACGGCGTTGACGCGCGCGCTTTCCGTCGTGCCGATCACCAGCAGCGCCGTCACCGCCAGCGCGATGACGATGGCGGGAATGTTGATGACGCCATGGGTGAAATCGGCATGGGGCATCCAGCCGTTCATGGTCCACACCGGCCCGGCGGAAAGCGCCTGTGGCAGTTCCAGCCCCGTCACGCTTTTGAGGAGGCCCATGAAATAGCCGGACCAGCCCACCGAAACGGCGCTGGCCGCCACTGCATATTCGAGGATAAGCGCCCACCCCACCATCCAGGCAAGCAATTCGCCCACCACCGCATAGCTGTAGGTATAGGCGGAGCCGGATACCGGCACCATCGACGCCAGTTCGGAATAGCAGAGCGCGGCGAAGGCGCAGACCAGCCCCGCGATCACGAAACTCCACATCATGCCCGGTCCCGCCTTTTGCGCGGCGGCGGCGGTCAGGACGAAAATGCCGGTGCCGATGATGGCACCGACGCCCAGAAGCGTGAGCTGGATCGGCCCCAATGTCCGGACGAGAGATTTCTTCTCCGCCGTGGCCAATATGGCGTCCAGAGGCTTGATGCGCCCGAAGATCATGGTTGAAGCCCCTTAGTCATCTTTTTCCCTTGAAGCGGCGCAAGGCCACTTTCGCCGAAATGGCATTGATACGGAAACTATCGCCTAATCCGTTCCGCGCAAGTATGTTGCGTTCCCGGGACATGCCTTTTCAACGGCCGCGAGGAAAAACAGGATGATAGAATTGCTGCGGGCACGGAATCTGATGGGCGTGACGCATGGCTTCGCGGGCAGGAAAGGCGGCGTTTCGGGCGGTATCCATAGCGGCCTGAATGTGGGATTGGGGTCGGAGGATGAACGGGAAGCGGTGCTGCGCAACCGCGATCTGGCGCGCGACGCGCTGCTGCCGGGCGGAACGCTGGTGACGGTGCGGCAGGTGCATTCGCCCGATGCGGTGACGGTCACCGGCCCCATCGCGGAAGAGGATCGCCCGCCCGCCGACGCCATGGTGACGGACAGGCCGGGCCTGATATTGGGCATATTGACAGCCGATTGCGTGCCGGTGCTGTTCGCGGACAGGCTGGCGGGCGTGGTCGGCGCGGCCCATGCGGGGTGGAAAGGCGCCATCGCGGGCGTCACGGACAATTGCATCGCGGCGATGGAGGCGCTGGGGGCCGGGCGGGACCGCATCGCCTGCGCCATCGGCCCCTGCATCGGCCGGGCTTCTTATGAAGTGACTGAGGATTTCGCCGGGCGGTTCGAGCGGGAGAATGGGGCGAACGCCCGCTTCTTCACGCCGGGACGCGAAGGGCATTGCCAGTTCGACATCGCCGCCTATGTAGCCGCGCGTCTGGCCGATGCGGGCATCCGCTCCATCGAGATGCTGGACGAGGATACCTATGGCCAGCCGGACCGCTTCTACAGTTACCGCCGTTCCTGCCATCGTGGCGAGGCGGATTATGGCCGCCAGATCTCCATGATCGCGCTGGCGAATCAGGGTTTTCCTGAGCCTGTCGAAGGTTGAACGGGTCTGATTGGCGATTATGCAGATTGCAAACCTACATTCGTTGCGATGGCTGGCTTCGGCCGGGAGTGGACATCCAACCTTCGTCATGCCAGCGAAAGCCGGGATTTCTCTGGGGTCTGATTGCGCCTCAAGAAGAGAGATGCCAGCTTTCGCTGGCATGACGGGCAAGGAATGTCCCCTCCCCATCCAAATGGAAATGCACCGTGCTCCTGCGCAGGAGCATGAAACCGCTTGAATGGAACAGCCTGAAAAACGCCACCCCTTCCCTTGACTGTCGAGAGACCGCTTCATGTCCATCGCAATTCCCGCCTGCCCTGTCCTGCCTGTCGTGGGAGGCGGCGGCTTTCCCGTGGGGCGGCTGTTCTGCGTGGGGCGCAATTATGCCGAACATGCGAAGGAAATGGGCGACGCGGTGCCCGAACCGCCCTTTTTCTTCATCAAGCCCGCAAGCTGCGTTCCCGCCGGAGCGGCGCGCATCCCCTATCCGCCCCGCACGGCCGATCTGCATCATGAGGTCGAACTGGTCGCCGCCATCGGCAAGGGCGGCGCCGACATCGCGGAGGCCGACGCGCTTGCCCATGTCTTCGGCTATGCCGCCGGGCTGGACATGACGCGCCGCGACCTTCAGGGGCAGGCCAAGGACCAGCGCCGTCCATGGGACATGGGCAAGAGCTTCGACGGCGCCGCCCCCGTCGGTCCGGTCACGCCCGCGGCAGCGGCTGGCGATATGAGCGACGCCGCCATCACCCTGACCGTCGACGGTGTGCTGCGCCAGAGCGGCCGGACGTCGCAAATGATCTGGAGCCTGCCCGCCATCATCGCCGAACTGTCCACCTATATGCGGCTGATGCCCGGCGATCTGATCTTCACCGGCACGCCTGCGGGCGTCGGCCCGGTGGTGAAAGGCAACAGGCTGGAAGCAGGGATAGAGGGGCTGGCGCCGTTGACGGTGGAGATCGTCTGACGGGAATGGCGCGGCCACTCCGTCCAATCGGTAGGAAAGCCTTCATCGGGCGGCAATATTACATGTCCTTAATATCTGGCCGCTAAAAATCGAATCGCTCCCGGACCGGACCGCCCATGACCAAGCTGCTCATCACCGTCGACACGGAATTGTCCGCCGCGCTTTACCAGCGCGGCGTGGGGCTGGAGGAGAATCTGCGCCGTTCCATCCAGGGCGAGGTGGACGGCCGGTCCTATGGCATAGAATGGCAGATGACGCTGATGGAGCGGCATGGCCTGAAGGGCGTCTTCTTCCTCGATCCCCTGCCCGCCCTGCTTTACGGAGCCGATTTCCTGAAGCCCGTGGTCGATGCGGTCGTGGGGCGCGGGCATGAGATTCAACTGCATGCCCATAGCGAATGGCTGCAATGGGCGAAGACATCGCCTGTGGATGGGCGGCAGGGCCGGAATATCGGGGATTTTTCGCTGGCCGACCAGATTGTGCTGCTGGGTCTGGGCAAGCGCCTGTTGGAAGAAGCGGGCGCGCCCGCCGTCACCGCCTTCCGCGCCGGGAATTTCGGGGCAAACGACGATACGCTGCGCGCTCTGGCTGAGGTCGGCATCGCATGGGACAGCAGCGTCAATCCGGCCTATCTTGGCCGCGATTGCGCCATTTCCGCGAGCGGGTTCGCCGGGCCGCATCGCAAGCTGGGCGTCACGGAAGTGCCGGTTTCGGGCATTGCGGACCGTCCGGGCCGCTTCCGCCCCGCGCAGATTTGCGCCATGTCCACCGCCGAGATGCGCGCGGGACTGCGCCATGCCGTCAAGGAACGGCAGGCGGCCTTCGTCGTCGTCACGCACAGTTTCGAAATGCTCTCCCGCGACCGGGCGCGGCCCAATCGCGCCGTGATGCGCCGGTTCGAGCGATTGTGCGAGGAAGCGCGGCGCCTGCCCGGCGTCGAGGCGGGAGGTTTTGCCGATCTTTCCCCTTCGCTGGGCGACGATGTTCCCGGCTTCACGCTGGCGCGTCCCAGCCGCGCGCGCACCGCGTCGCGCATGGCGCAGCAGCTTTGGGCCAACTGGCGCTATGAAAGAAAGCTGGCCCCTGCGTGACACGCCTTGCCGGCGCCATCGTGCTGGGCCTCGACAGCGCGATCGGCCTTACCATCATGCGGGAACTGGGCCAGCATGGCGTGCCGGTCCATGGCGTCGGGCGGTCGACGTCCGGCGCGGCGGCCGCGTCGCGCTATTGCACCACGGCCTTTGAGCGGCCGGAGGGCCCCATCGCCGCGTGGCTGCCGGAGCTGATCGCGCGCACGGGCGCGGGTGCTGTGTTCGCGACATCGGAAACGGACCTGCTGGAACTCGCCGGACTGCCGCCGCGCATCGGGGATTGTCATCTGCTCGTTCCCCGGATGGACCCGCTGCAAAAGGTGCTCGACAAGAACCGGACGCTGGCGGCGGCGGCCGAAGCGGGATTGCTGGTGCCGCATAGCTGGCAGCCGCTCGCGGGCGAGGATTTCGCGGACCGGGTCGCCGCCCTGCGCTATCCCGTGGTCGCGAAATGGGCCAATCCGCCCGAAGCCATGCGGCGGCTGGCCGCGCATGGGCTGGAATGGATCAAGGCGGACTATATCCTCTCCGCCGGGGAGCTGGCGCGGCGGCTGGAACGCTATCGGCCGGTGGGATGCTGGCCGCTGATCCAGGAATATTGCGGCGGCTGGGGGCTGGGGCAGATGCTCCATATGGAGGATGGGCGCGCCACGCTGCGCTTCCAGCATCGGCGGCTGCATGAATGGCCGCCCGAAGGCGGGGTGTCGACGCTGTGCCGCGCGGAGCCTCCGGAGCGCCATGCGGCGCAGATGGCGCTGTCCGAAAAGCTGCTGCGGGCGCTGGACTGGCAGGGACCGGCGATGGTCGAATATCGCCATGACGGCACGCATTACTGGCTGATGGAAGTGAACG
>JASGDV010000214.1:0-23324 GCA_049841255.1 Sphingobium sp. | reverse complement strand
TGTACACGCCCATCGATACGCGGCCCACATTGATCTATCCGCTGACGCTGGGCGGTTCGAACTGGGGCGGCCTGTCTTACGATCCGGGGCGCAATCTGCTGATCGCGAACAGCAACGACCTGGCGGGGATCACCCAGCTCGTGCCGCGTCCGGCCGGCGGAAAGGGCGACCCCGGCAAGGTTTCGATGACCGGATCGCCCTATACGCTGAAGTTCGACGCCTTCCTGGCGCCATCGGGCGCGCCGTGCAATCGGCCTCCCTGGGGGCGGCTCACCGCGATCGACCTCAATACCGGGCAGAAGAAATGGGACGTGCCGCTGGGCACGACGCGGGATGTCGCGCCATGGCCCTTATGGACAAAGACGGGCGTCCCCAATCAGGGCGGCACCCTCACCACCGCGTCGGGGCTGGTGTTCATCGGCGCGGCGACGGACAATTTCCTGCGCGCCTTCGACACCCAGACCGGCGAGGAATTGTGGAAGGGCCGCCTGCCCGCCGGTGGGCAGGCGACGCCGATGAGCTTCCGCCTCAATCGCGACGGGAAGCAATATATCGTCATTTCCGCAGGCGGGCATGGCGCGCTGGGTTCGACGCAGGGGGATTATCTGATGGCCTATACCCTGCCCTGACCCTGCCGGGCAGATCGGTCAGGCGGCAGCGGCTGCCCGCCCGCGCGGCTTTTTGCTCCGCCCGGCCAGGGCCCAATAAGCAAGGCCGCCCGCCATCCCGGCGAGGGCATAGGCGATATAGTCAGCCAATCCCGCGGGCTGGAAGGCCCCATAGGCGAAATAGCCCACCGTGAAGACCGCCACCGCCAGCCCGGCCGGAACATAATAAGCGAGGGACCGGAAGCCGCGCCATTCCGCGATCAATATGACCGCCAGCGCCCCCAGTCCCGCGAAAATCGCGGTGAAGCAGGTGAGCGTGACGAGGTCGAAGAGGCCATAGCCCCGCAAATGCGCGCCGCCGATGGCGGCCAGGGCGGGGGCGCCCACCGCCGCCGCCACGAAACAGGCCGCGACATAGGCGATGACGACGAGAAGGGATCGCTTCAGAAAGGACATGGAAGCCGCCTCTCAATTCTGCGGGGACGAAGCGGGGGCGAGCGAGCGCATCGAAGCGGGAATTTCCGGCGCGGGCGCGGGCTTGTAATCCACCAGTTCATCGACCGGCCGCCGCGCCGCCCATGCGATCGCCCGCAGCAGCATCGCGCGGATTTCCGGCTTTTCCATATTGGTGGTGCTGTGCCCTTGCAGCCAGACGAAGGCGCGCGTGGGTTTGCCGCCCGCCATGCTGTGCTCATATGTCCAGATCTGCGGCACGACCTGCCCGACGGCGTTGCCCATGCGCGCGGCCTTGGTGTCGGGAATGACCGTGGTGGCGAGGACATGGACCGACGGGTTGGAAGCCCATGTCATGGCATAGAAGGCTTCGTCGGTGATGGTGATGTTTCCCATCCCCTTCATGATGGGGGAGGCGGGATCGGTGATGGTGTAGGTGATGGGCGCTGTCAGGGTGAAGTTGACCTGGCCATGCAGCTTCCCCGCGCCCACGTAGCGGGCGAAGGCGGCCGGGTCCGGCCCGCACAGCGCGTCATGGATGGCGATGATGCCGCCGCCCCGCTTGACGAAGGCGTCCAGAGCCGCCCGTTCGGCGTCCGTCATATAGCCCGCGTCGCCTTTATACATCACGATCACGTCGGTTCGCGCGAGTTCCTCGGCGGTGGGCGCGTGGAAGGAGCCGTCGACCACGGCCCCGTGCTCGGTCAGGATCTTGCTCCAGTCCGCCAGGAACTGGGGATAGTCATGCTCCCCCTCGCCATGGCTCTTGAGCCCGGCGCGGATGTAGACGCGCATTCCCGCCGGATTCTGCCCCTGGACCGCCGGTTCCTTCGCGGGGTCGGCGAACATGGGCTGAGCGGTGGCGGGGCCTGCGAGGATCGCGGCGGAAAGGGCGGCGGCGATCCGCAATCCGATGGTGGAATTCATGGCATATTTCTCCCTGACCGATGGTTCAGCGCGTCGTCCATCCGCCGTCGATGGTGATGTCCGTCCCCGTCACGAAACCCGCGAGGTCGGAACACAGATAACAGGCCAGCGCCCCGATCTCCTCCACCTTGCCCCAGCGTCCCACGGGCAGGTTCGCCAGGAACTGCGCATTGGCGACGGGATCGTTCATGACCGGCGCGTTGAGGGCGGTGCCGAACGGTCCGGGGCTCATGGCGTTGACCGTGATGCCCCGATCCGCCAATTCCAGCGCGAGCGCGCGGGTGAAACCCAGCAGGGCGGACTTGGCGGAGGAATAGGCGGTGCGCTGGGGCAGCGACACATTGGCCAGCATGGAAGCGAGGTTGATGATGCGGCCATAGCCCGTGTCCGCCATGCCCGGCACGAAGGCGCGGCAGGCCAGGAAGGTGCTGATGAGGCTGGAATCGATCACGCTGCGGAACTCCTCCAGCGTGAAGTCCACCATATTCTTGCGGATGTTCGTGCCCGCGCTGTTGATGAGGATCTGCGGCCGGGGGAAGCGGGCGTTCACCGCTTCAGTCAGCCGGGCGACATCGCCCTCGTCGAGCAGGTCGGCGGTGAAGGCGGCGGCGGTCACGCCCTTCTCCGCAAGGGCGGCGGTCAGGGCATTCAGCTTTTCCGCATTGCGGGCGACCAGAGCCAGACTCGCGCCCGCTTCGCCCAGGCTGTGGGCCATGGCTTCGCCCAGTCCGCCGCTGGCGCCGACGATGACGGCCGTCTTGCCGCTCAAATCGATTTTCACGTCAAATGGTCCTTCGCTTGAAATGATCAGAAAGTGGGATCGGACAAGGGCGCCCGATCCCTGGAGGCGCGCTCCCCGGTGGGGTCGATGAACAGCCAGAGGACCGCGCCGGTCACGGCCATGCCGGTCATGACCGACAGCACCTGCGTCCAGTCGTTGCCGGACCGCTGGAGCAGGATTCCCGCGATCCATGGGGCGACGAAGCCCGACAGATTGGCGGTCATGTTCATCGCCGCGGATACGGTGGCGGTATAGCCCTTGCCGATTTCGACGCAGGCGTTCCAAGAAATCGGCACGGTGAGATCGCCGCAGAAGCTGATCGCGGCCATGAGGGCGATCAATATCGCGATGTTGGACGTCTGCGGCACGCAACAGAGGAGGGCCGCGACCATGACGAAGGCGAAGATCGCCACCCAATGACGCGGAATGGCGAGCGGCAGCATCCCGCTGACGAGGGAGCCCAGCCCGCCGAAGAACAGCGGCAGCACCGAAAGCCCCGCCGTGGCCGCCGCGCTCTGGCCATGCGCCTCCTGAAGATAGGTCGGCATCCAGGTGACGAAGAAATACCAGACATAGGACCAGCAGAAATACTGGATCATCATCAGCATCGTCTGCGGCCGCGCAAGGATGCGCCACCATGCGGCGTCATGCTGCTCCACCAGAGCCTGGGAATCCTCCAGCAAGGCGAGTTCGGCGGCATTGACTCCGGGATGATCCGCGGGCCTTTCGCGGAAACGCGCGAGGAAGAAGAGGCACCAGATGCCGCCCAGCGCCGCGAGCGCGACGAAGGACCAGCGCCAGCCGAACAGATTGATCCCCAGCAGAGCGAGCGGCGGCGCGATCGCCCCGCCCCAGCGGGTGGAGGCCCAGAGCAGCGCCTGCGCCCTTATGCGCTCGCCGCGCGGCAGCCATTGGCTGAGCATCCGGGTGAGGTTGGGGAAGCAGCCCGCCTCGCCTGCGCCGAAGAGGAATCGGACGGTCCACATCGATGCCATGTTCCAGGCCGCGCCGGTCAGGGCGGTGAAGATGGACCAGAGGAAGACGATCCGGGCGAGAACGCGCCTTGCCCCCAATTTGTCGCCCAGCAGGCCCATGGGGATTTCGAACAGGGCATAGGACAGGCCGAAGGCGCCGAGGACGAGGCCCAACTGCTCCTTGTCCAGATGCAGGTCATGGGCGATCGGTCCCGCAGCCTGGCCGATGGCCACGCGCTGGATATAAGCGATGACGGCGAGCGACAGCGCGAAGCCGACGACGCCATAGCGGACACGACTGGGCTTCATGGGGCGGGATTGCCCCGCTCGCGGCCGCGCCGTTTCCTTCCCTGCATCGCCTGATCCCTTTTCATGACAACCTCTCCGTAAATTCTGTATACTAAATTTGGTTTTACGCTTGTCAAGTTCGGGCATATTCGCCATGTCATGCGTATATAAATCGGACACAACCCGGAAAATCTATGGGAATGGGCACTTTAAAAAGTGTATTCAATCGGAGCTGAGATGGACGCGATCGCACAGGGGATGGAAGAGGGCGGATGGTCCCTCAGAGGGGCCGTGGCTCTCGTCACGGGGTCGGGCCGAGGCTTGGGATACCGGATCGCGCAGCAATTGATCGCGATGGGGGCCGATGTGGCGATCCACGACATCAGCCAGGACGCGCCCGCGCAATATGGCGAAAGCGAAAATCTGGATGCGGCGGCGCAAAAGCTGGCCGCCCATGGCGCCCGCGCATTGGCCGTCGTCGGCGACATCACCAGCGAGGATCAGGTCGGCCGGATGGTCGCGGCGGTGGAGCGGGGGTTGGGGCCGATATCGGTGCTGGTCAACTGCGCGGGCGGCGATATCGGAGCGGCCGGGACGAAGCCCGATCCCAATGGCGCGCTCGACATCAGCATGGCCGACGCGATTGCCATATGGCAACGCAATTTCGTCGGCACGATGCTGATGTGCCGTGCCGTGGCGCCGGGCATGATGGAGCGGCAGGACGGCAGCATCGTCAATCTGGGATCGCTCAACGCGCATCAGGGCGTGTCGCCCGAAGTGGTCTATGGCTGCGCCAAGGCGGCGGTGGTGCATTATACGCGGTGCCTGGCGCTGGAGGCGCGGCCTTTCGGCGTGCGGGTGAACGCGGTCAGCCCCGGCCCGGCCAAGACCGCGCGTTTCCTCGCCACGCGCACGGCCGATCCCCGGATGATGACGGAAGGCCCTTCGCTCGACCGCTATGCCGCGCCCGAGGAGATCGCGGACACGGTGGCGTTTCTGGCTTCCGCCCGGAGCCGTTTCATTTCCGGGCAAGTGCTGCGGGTCGATGGCGGCCTCAGCCTCTACGCAGCTTAAGGAGGGAAATATGGCGGACCGGCTTTCCGGCAAGACTTGCCTCGTCACGGGCGCGGCGCAGGGGATCGGCCATGCGGTCGTGCACGCGTTCCTGCGGGAAGGGGCAAGGGTGATCGCCACCGATCTGGACAAGGACAGGCTGGACGCCGCTTTTGCCGGACAGGGGAATCCGATCGCATGCGCCATGGATGTCACCGATCCCGGCGTGATCGGCCGCGTCGCGGCGGAGCATGCGGATGTGGATGTTCTGGTCAATTGCGCGGGCTGGGTCGCGGACGGGACGATATTGACGTCGGACCCTTCCGATCTGGAGCGCAGCTTCCGCGTCAACGTGTTGTCGATGACCTATACGATACGCGCTTTCCTGCCTGCCATGCGGACGCGGGGCGCGGGGTCGATCATCAACATCGCGTCGGTCGTGTCGTCGGTGATGCCCGCGCCGAACCGCTTCGCCTATGGCACGAGCAAGGCCGCCGTCATCGGGCTGACCATGTCCGTCGCGCGCGACTATATCGAGGACGGCATCCGGTGCAACGCGATCAGTCCCGGAACGGTGGATAGCCCCTCGCTGGTCGACAGGTTGCGCGCGAGCGGCGACGAGGAAGCGGCCCGCGCCGCTTTCGTCGCGCGCCAGCCGATGGGGCGGCTGGGACGCCCCACGGAAATCGCGGAGGTCGCCTTGCTGCTGGCGTCCGATGAAGCCGCTTTCATGACCGGGGAAAATATCGTCATCGACGGAGGCATGAGCCTTTGACGCCGTTTCCGTGTTTTTGAATACCTCCCCCCTCTCCCCTCATCCCGTTTCCTGACGGGATGAGGGGTTTTTTTTGGCGATTATGCACTTTACAAACCTAGTGGTAATCGCCTGTTCGTGTGGGGATGATTAGGCCAACTCCCACGACGCCGAGGATAAGTTGAAGAACGCGATTGGTCGGGCCTGCAATCCCAGCGCCGACGATACAGGCCACGCCCAGGCTCAGCCTGACCCAATAGGGATAGGCGTTGAGGCCTTTCACTCAGGCTTCCCCACCGGCTTATGCTTCACGACCTTAGCAAGCCTGTCCTTGAAGCGCTCTTGGTCGTTGTCCGTTCCTAGTTCGCGGGCGGCTTCCTTGAATTTGTCGAGTTGGGTTTTGGGATCGGTCATCGGATTTATCCCTGCGCTATCAGCGAATAATACGAGTGCGAGTTGCGGACCTTACCGCCACCATGGCGATCAAGCACACCTCGATTCACAAGTCCGTCCATCGTGTTCTTTGTCGTGTGCCACCGCGTCGTTTTCATAATGCGCAGGGCATCGCTTACGTTCATCTTGCCGTGCTGCATAGCGAAAGTTGGCTCACAGGCGCACTATACAGCTACTCGACGCCCTAGCGCCTCCGCCATTTGCGCTCCCGCATGAAAGCAAATTCCAGTTGGAACCAACGCCCCTTACGCGGCGGCGGCGTTGTCAGCTGACTTATAGGTCAGGCGCTTGCCCACGAACCCTTCAAACCCTCAACTGCGCGCTGACAATCGTTCACGCCAAGCGCAACGCGATTATTATAGCGGAACTCAAATTCTGCCAGATAACGGTGCAGATGCTGCTCACCGCAGTGCTGATAGACGCCGCGCATGCCCCGCTTGAAGATAGAAAAGTAGCCTTCCACGGTGTTGCTGTGGATAGTGCGGTCGGCCAGATCGACATACTGGCCCTTGCCGTGGTTGGTGGTGCCATGGCTGATGAAATGATCCTTCATCGCACGGTAATCAGCCAGTTAGCCCCATCGGCGCAAACGCCTGCATCGCCTTTTCAGGCGACGGTGTCGCGCCGTACCTGCTGGCGCTGCTCACCCAGACCTTCGATGCCGAGCGTGATGATATCCCCTTCTTTCAGCCAGACCGGCGGCGTCATGCCCATGCCGACGCCCGGCGGAGTGCCGGTGCTGATGATGTCGCCCGGTTGGAGGCTCATGAAACGGCTTACATAATGGACGATATAGGGCACATCGAAAATCAGCTTGGACGTGTTGCCGGTCTGCATACGCTGGCCGTTGACGTCGAGCCACAGGTCGAGATCGCTCACATCCACTTCGTCCGGCGTCACCAGATAGGGGCCGAACGGGCCGAAGGTGTCGCATCCCTTGCCCTTGTCCCACTGTCCGCTGCGTTCGAGCTGATATTCGCGCTCGGACAGGTCGTTGACGACGCAAAAGCCCGCGACATGCTCCATCGCCTTTTCCAGCGTCACATAGCGCGCGGTCTTGCCGATCACGACGCCCAGTTCGACTTCCCAGTCCGACTTCGCCGACGTCGGCGGCAGCAGCACGTCGTCATTGGGGCCGATGATGGCCGACGTCGCCTTCATGAAGATGATGGGTTCGGCGGGGATGGGCATGCCCGCTTCGGCGGCGTGATCGCTATAATTGAGGCCGATGCAGATGAACTTGCCGACCCGCGCGACAGGCTCGGCGAGGCGGACGCCCGCATCCTCGACGACAGGCAGCGTCGTGGGATCGATCATGGACAGCTTCGTCAGTCCGGCGGCCAGTGTCGCGCCGTCCAGGTCGCTCACATGATCCGCCAGCGAACGGATTCGTCCTTCCCCGTCCAGCAATCCGGGCTTTTCCTGACCTTTGGGGCCATAGCGCAGCAGTTTCATCCTGTTCCTCTCAATTAAAAGCGCGCAAGCCAGCGCCGCCCGAAAGGGCGTTCGCAGACCTTCGCCATGTTTCCGTGGTTATTTCCGGCCTTGCTCCGCATTCCCGCGCGGAATGCCGAGGCTGGAGAAGCGTTCTGGCTCGGTATAGGCCATCCGCAGATGGGTGAGCATCGCCATGTGGGGATCGGCGTCGCCACCGGCCACCACGTCGAGCAATTCGCGATGATGGTTGAGCCGCCAGCGCCGGATTTCCTGGCTGACATGTTCCAGCGCCTTGTGCGCGAAGAGGGGGGTGGTCAGCGAATCCAGCATCCGTTCCAGATAGGGATTGCCCGCCGCCCGCCAGATCGCCGCATGGAATTTGCGGTCCAGCGCCGACGCTTCCAGCAGGGGGCCGTCCCACGCTTCCATCTGTTCGACCAGATCGGTCAGTTCGGCCAGGATTTCCGGCGTCATCCGCGCGCGCGCCAGCAGCATCGCTTCGGGTTCGAGCACCATGCGAAGGCTGTTGATCTGCTGCACCTCTTCGGGCGTGAGCTGGATCACGAACGTGCCGCGCCGTTCCCGGTTCATCACCAGCCCCTGCTCCTGAAGCTGGGAAAGCGCCTCGCGGATCGGGATGCGGCTGACGTTGAATTCGCGCGCGATGCGGCTTTCGTTCAGCCGTTCGCCGGGTTGATATTTGCCGCCGATGATCTGGGCGCGCAGCAGTTTCGCAATATGCGTCCTCAATGTGGAGGGCATATGCGTCTCCGTTACGGTGTCGCTCGCAGTGGCAGCCTGCATCGAAATTTCGTTTCCTGGCAGCGATGGAAAAGGACAGGCTATCAAGATAGCGGCTTGCCGAAAATATACAAAGGCGCGGGGACATTTTTTGCTCCGACCTTCCGCCGCTCAGTGATTGTGCCGCGGCAGCGTACGGCCGATCTGCCGATAGCGCGTCGCCAGTTCCAGGCAGCCGCCCTGTTCCAGCGAGCCGACATGGGCCCGGTATATTTCTTCCCAAGGCGTGCCGCTGGCAGGGACGGGGGGGCTCTCTCCCGCCTTGCGGCGCTCTATTTCCTCGTCGGGCAGAAGGACGTCGCATGTTCCCGCGTTGAGGTCGATGCGGACGATGTCGCCCGTCCGCAGCCAGCCCAATCCGCCGCCCGCCGCGCTCTCGGGCGACACATGCACGATGGAGGGGCTGTCCGAGGTGCCGGACTGGCGCCCGTCGCCAATCGTGGGAAGGCTCGTGACGCCGCGCCGGATCAGCGCGTCGGGCGGTTGCATGTTCACCACTTCCGCCGATCCGGGCCAGCCCACGGGACCGGCCCCGCGCATCACCAATATGCAATGCTCGTCAATGTCCAGATCGGGGTCGTTGATACGGTCGTGATAATCCTCCCCTCCCTCGAAGACGATGGCGCGGCCTTCGAAGATATTTTCGCGGCCCGGCTGCATAAGGTAGCGTTGCCGGAATTCTTCGGAGATCACGCTGACCTTCATGATGCCGAAATCGAACAGATTGCCCCGCATCGGCAGCAATCCCGCATTTTCGCGCAACGGTTCGGAGAAGGGCCGTATCACGGCGCGGTCCGTAGCCATCCGTCCTTCCAGATTGGCGGCCACGCTCTTGCCCGTCACGGTCAGCCGGTCGGGGCGCAGCTTGCCGGCCTGCCACAATTCCCACATCACCGCGGGAACGCCGCCCGCGCGATGGAAGCTTTCGCCCAGATATTCGCCCGCAGGCTGCATGTTGACGAGCAGCGGCAGGGGATAGCCCGTCTCGCGCCAATCCTGCGCCGTCACTTCCACGCCCGCATGGCGGGCCATGGCGGTGATATGGGGCTGGGCGTTGGTGGAGCCGCCGATCGCGGTGGTCAGCGCGATCGCATCCAGAAAGGCATCCCGCGTCAGGATCTTCGAAGGCCGCAAATCCTCATAAGCCATCTCCACGATCCGGCGGCCCGTCTCATAGGCATATTGACCCCGCTCCCGGTAAGCGGCCGGGATCGCCGCGCATCCGGGCAGGGACAGGCCCAGCGCCTCGGCGATGGCGTTCATCGTGGAGGCGGTGCCCATGCTGTTGCAATGCCCGACCGACGGAGCGGACGCCATCGCGGCCTGAAGGAATTCCTCCTCGTCGATGTCTCCCGCCGCCAGCCTCCTGCGGCTTTTCCAGATCACCGTGCCCGATCCGACACGCTGCCCTTCGTGCCAGCCGTCCAGCATGGGCCCCCCGGACAGGACGATGGCGGGCAGGTCCATGGTGGCGGCCGCCATGATCCCGCTGGGCGTCGTCTTGTCGCATCCGGTCGTCAGCACCACGGCGTCGATGGGATAGCCGTGGAGGATCTCCACCAGTCCCAGATAGGCCAGATTGCGGTCGATGGCGGCCGTGGGACGGCGGCAATTCTCGAAAATGGGGTGGACGGGAAATTCCATCGGCACCCCGCCCGCGTCCCTTATCCCGTCGCGAACCCGCCGCGCGAGTTCGATATGGACGCGATTGCAGGGCGTCAGATCGCCGCCGGTCTGGGCGATACCGATGATCGGCCTGCCCGAACGCAGCTCATCGGGAGTGAGGCCATAGTTCATGAAGCGTTCCAGATAGACCGCCGTCATGTCCGGGCGCCCGGCGTTCGCGAACCAGTCTCTCGACCGGAATCCGCCATGAGGGGGTACGCGCGCCTTGCTCAACAGAAACTCCTGACGTTGGATTTCTGTATACTATATTCTCCATGGCTGGCGTCAATGCGGTTCTTGGCATCCCCAATGGCGCGCGCGCGCCGTGTGGCCGATGCCCGGATTGAGTTGATTGCGCGGATCGGTCTCCCGGTAGAATTTCTGAAGGTCCGGCTTGGCGTGATAAAGATGGCCGACATTATGTTCGGCCGGATATTCCGCGCCCCGCCGGTCGAGCAGTTCCCACATGCGATGTTCCAGCGCGATCGGGTCCACGCCCTTCTTCACGATATAATCCTGATGGAACACATGGCAGAAGAAATGCCCGTAATAGAGTTTGTGGATCATCGCCGCGTCGACGTCCTCCGGTAGGGTTTCGACCCAGTCGCGCATGTTGCGCGGCAGGGCGATGTCCAGCGCGACGATGTCGCTCACCTCCTTGCGGTGCATGGCGCGGTAACGGATCGCGGCGCCCGCCACGGCGAAACGGTGCAGGAAAGCCTTGGCGGCTTCTTCCTCCGTGCATTCGAAATGATTGCCGGAGAGCCCGGCAAAATGGGACGCCAGATAGGTCCGCGCCTCTTCCACGCTCGCGGCGGGCATCTTCAGGATCAGATGATGTTCGTAGCGGTCGCGATAGTCGCGCATCCGCTGCGGAAGATGGGCGGGGAACAGCTTGGCCATCCGGCACATCATCCTGTCCGTGACGCCCGCGCCCAGACCCAGCCGCCGGAAGAAACCTTCCACCCTGGATTGCAGCGCGAACAGACGCGGCAAGCGGTTGGTGCCAAGCCACTGGATCGCCAGGAACATGTCCTTGCCATAGACCGCCGCGATGTCGAAGGCGGTGCGGTGAATATACTCCCCCGCGACCGGCAAGGCTTTGAAATGCGTGAGGATGTCCCGGCGCAACGCCGTCAGCCGGGCCGGATCGTCGGTGCCGATATAGAAGGTCGCGGTCGCCGGTTCCGCCGCGAAAGTGTCGAGGCGCACGGCGAACAGGGCGAGCTTTCCCGCGCTGCCCGACGCTTCGAACAGGCAGCGCGGATCGGCGTTGAACCGGGCGGGCGTGGCTTCGTCGACCTGGCGCACATGATCTGCATAGCGCCCGTCCGACGCGTTGCGGTCGACGGGATGCTCGATATCGTCCGGGGTGAAACTGCCCGATTGCAGCCGTTCCAGAATCTTTTCCGGATCGTCCCCCAGGGCGATGCCCAGATGATTGACCAGCCGAAGCGTGCCGTCGGGTTCGATCCGGGCGAACAGCGCAAGTTCGGTATACGCCGGGCCGCGATGGATGAGCGATCCGCCGGAATTGTTGCAGATGCCGCCCAGCACCGAGGCCCCGATACAGGAGGAACCGATCACCGAATGCGGCTCGCGGCCCAGCGGCTTCAACGCCTCCTCAAGCTGGTAGAGCGTCGTGCCGGGGAGGCAAAGCACCTGTTTTCCTCCGTCCAGCAGGAACAGTCCGCTCATCCGGCTGGTGCTGACGATGACGACGCCGCCGGGATAATCGTCGCCATCCGGGGTCGATCCTCCGGTCAGGCCGGTATTGGCCGCCTGAAAGATGATGGAAACATCGGCGGCGACGCAGGCCTGGAGCGCGCGCCATTGCTCCACCAGCGTCGCGGGCCGGACGACGGCGATGGCCGCGCCTGCGCCATAGCGGAAACCATGGCGGTAACGGGCGGTGCTGGCGGGGTCCGTCAGCACATGGCGCTTGCCGACGATCCGACGCAGGGTGGTGAGGAGGTCGTCTTTCATGTCTTTCCTGACGGAGGTCCGTCCTTTGACGCGGCGTTCAATAGCATTTTCATGCGGATTGCGGGCGGCAGAAACAATCCCCTATTCCTGTAGGATGCCATGGCGCCATCACCAATCGCATATTTGTATACATGAGTTCAGGCATCTATAATGCGACGCTATTCTCATCAACATATTAAAAGATATGAAAAATCAAACTCATTCCTGACCCACCCCAGCTTTGCGGTCCGATTGTCGGAGGATAATCGCGGGTTGACATCTGAATTTTGTATTCAAATATGCCGAACCGAAAATCGAAGCGCGAGCGAGAGGGTGGAATGAAAGAGGATAGCGGAAACAGGCGCGCGCCTCATAAGACCCTTCTGATCGGCATGGCTCTTTTGGCCTGTGCGGGGGCGGCGTCTTTCGTCTGGTCGCCGGAAAGTCCCCTCGCAGCTCAAAAACCGGCACAGGCGGAGGGGCCTTCCCAGAAGCAGGATGAAGCGGCTCTTGCTGAACTGATGAAGCCGCTGCAAGGGGCGGCGTCGGCCTTCGCCGATACTTGCGCCGGTTGCCACGGCGCCGGTAACGGCCGCGCGCCCGATCTGTTCGCCGACGCCTTCCTCGCGGCGAGGACGGACGAGCAATTGCATGCCGCGATCGCCAATGGCGTCGCCGGATCGGAAATGCCGCCATTCCGTGAAATGCTGGCGGACGATCAGATTTGGCAGATGGTGTCCTATCTGCGGATGAGGGGTATCGTCGCGAAGGTTCAGGGGCAAAGCTCTCCGCCGGATTTCGTCCCCGATCCGCGCAATGAAGTCATCCGCACCGCCAGGCAGACCTTCCGCATCGATGTCGTGGCGGCGGGGCTGGACACGCCCTGGGGAATGGCCTTCCTGCCTGACGGGCGCACATTGGTGACGGAGCGGCCGGGGCGGCTGCGCATCATCGACCGGAACGGCAAGCTGCTGCCCGATCCTGTTCGCGGCACTCCTGCGGTCTTCGCGGTGCAGGATGGCGGGATGCTCGATGTCGCGGCGCATCCGGACTATCGGCGCAATGGATGGATCTATCTCGCCTATACCGAGGCGGCCTCCGCGGCGGCTTCGCAGGATGGCGGGGGAAAACCGGCCGAAGCGCCCTCCATGACGGTGATCGTCCGGGGACAGATCGACCGGCGCGGCCGTTGGGTGAAGAATCAGGAGATTTTTCGCGCCCCGGCCGCTTTTTACACCAGCAGCGGCGTGCATTATGGCTCGCGCCTGCTGTTCGATGGGAAAGGGCATCTCTTCTTCTCCATCGGCGACAGGGGGGAAATGCGCAACGCGCAGCGGCTCGACACGCCGCTGGGAAAGATTCATCGCGTGAACGACGATGGATCGGTGCCCGCCGACAATCCCTTCGTCGGCGTCGCCGGAGCCGTTCCCACCATATGGTCCTATGGCCACCGCAATCCCCAGGGGCTGGCCTTCGATCCATCCTCGGGCCTTTTGTGGGAATCCGAACATGGCCCCATTGGCGGGGATGAGATCAACATCATCGAAAAGGGCCGCAATTACGGCTGGGGCGTCGTCTCGCTGGGCTTCCAGCCGGGTATAGAGCGCCGGAGCGCGCCAGATATGGTGGACCCGGTCGCCTATTATTCGCCATCCATCGCCCCCAGCGGAATCGGTTTCTATGCGGGCGACCGTTATCCGGGATGGAAGGGCAATCTGTTCGTGGCCGGTCTCGCCGGTCTGCAATTGCGCCGGCTGGAGATAGAGGGGCGCAAGGTCGTGGGGCAGGAGGTGCTGTTCTCCCGCTTCGGACGGACCCGCGCGGTTCGCACGGGGCCGGACGGACTGCTTTACGTGCTGCTGCAAAATCCGACGGGAGCGGGCACGGATATCCCGCTTTCGGGCGGCGCGCCGGGGATGCTGGTCCGTCTGGCGCCGCAGCCATGAGAGCCTTCGCGCGCGGCGGGGCTTTGGCGGTTTTCCTGCTCGCGTCGCAGGCGGCCTTGGCGGCGACGGCCGAACGGGAGCCATTTGGCGCATCCGACAATGGCGAGCAGGTCGATATCATCACCCTCCGCAATGCCCACGGCATGAGCGTGCGTTTCCTGACGCGGGGCGGCGCGATCACGCAGATCAACGTGCCGGACGGGCAAGGCAGGATCGGGAATGTCGTGCTGGGATTGCCCGACTTCGCCGCATGGGACCGCAGCGAGGCTTTCAACGGCGTGGTGGGGCGCTATGCCAACCGGATTTCGGGAGGCGGCTTCACGCTGGACGGCACCTTCCACGCGCTGCCCGGCGCGGACCCGCGCACCGGGGTCGTGATCCACAGCTATCCCCATGGATTCGGCAGCCGATTGTGGAAGGCCGAACTGTTCGAGCGAAAGGGGCAGGCGGGCGCCATCCTTCGCTATGTCAGCGCCGATGGGGAAAACGGCTTTCCGGGCGAATTGCGGGTCACGATGACCTATACCCTCGACGAAGCCGACAGGCTGCGGATCGACTATGAGGCGACGACCAGCAAGTCGACGGTCGTGAATCTCACCAA
Organism: Sphingobium sp.; assembly: GCA_049841255.1. Taxonomy (GTDB): domain Bacteria; phylum Pseudomonadota; class Alphaproteobacteria; order Sphingomonadales; family Sphingomonadaceae; genus Sphingobium. Next base: position 8,618 of record JASGDV010000214.1, on the reverse strand, counting down.
CCACAGCTATTTCAATCTGGGCGGCGCAGGTTCGGGGCCGGTCTATGACCAATGGCTGCAAGTGCTTGCGAGCCGATGGACCCCGACCGACGACGCGCAGGTTCCCACAGGGGAGATCGCCTCTGTCGAGGGCACGCCGTTCGACTTTCGGAAGCCTGTCCGGATCGGGGAGCGGGTATATTCGACCCATCCTCAAATGCTGCTGGCGCATGGGCTGGACCATAATTTCATCCTCGACAAGCCGAAGGGCGTCGCCATGCCGGTCGCCGTCCGCTTGACCGATCCTGGAAGCTGCCGCCGGATGGAGGTCCGCACGACGGAGCCCGCGATTCAAATATACAGTTCGAACTTTTTCGACGGTTCCACATTGGGCGCGGATGGACGGACGCTGCGGCAGGGAGATGGACTTGCGTTGGAGACGCAGCATTCCCCGGACAGCCCGAACAAACCTCAATTTCCTTCCACGGTCCTGCGTCCGGGCGAGGTTTTCCAATCGTCTACCGAATATGCCTTTTCCGTGGAAAAGCCATGCGCGAAGAGAAAGGCGGCTCCTGGATGATTGTGCGCAACAGGCGCGCTTCTGCCGATCGAGTGCAGACGCATTTGTCATAATAGCCTTATATTTCAAAGATAAAGGCAGAGCGGATTTCAAATCCGCTCTCCATGCTGCAAATTTCTCGTGCATTGCTGTATACAGTATGTAATTAGGCGCGAAGAATCATGCATGCTTGCTATAAATGGAGGGGATTTTGATGAAAGAGCATCTTTTGCTTGGCGTGGCGTCCGCCTTCGTCTGGCTTTCCGCACCGGCCTTTGCCCAGTCGGAACCGCAGCCCAACGCTTCCATCGGCGATGCGGACATCGTCGTGACCGCCACGCGCAGCGAGACGCTGCTTTCCAAGACGCCCATCACCATGACGGCGCTGGGCGCGGCCAGCCTGCGCGACGCGGGCGTCACGGATGCCCGGGCGCTCACCAATTCCGTGCCCAATCTCGCGATCAGCGAAAATGGCGACTCCGTCCGCATCTCCATTCGTGGCGTGACCAGCACGGACACGACGGACAAGGGCGATCCGTCTGCCGCCTTCCTGCTGGACGGCATCTATATCGGCCGCCCAGCCAGCACGCTCGGCAGCTTCTACGATCTGGACCGCGTCGAGGTGCTGCGCGGCCCGCAGGGCACGCTTTACGGCCGCAACACGACCGCGGGCGTGGTGAATGTCATCTCCAAGCGGCCGACCGACCGCTTCGAAGCGTCGCTGGACGGCAGCTACGGCAATTTCGGCAAGGCCGATGTGACCGGCATGATTAACGTGCCGGTGGGCGAAGGGCTGGGCGTCCGCGCCGCCGTCAACTATCAGCGGCAGGAGGATCCCTATTACCGGCTGGCGACGCCCGACACGGTCAATCGCGGCGCATTCCGCGACGCCATCGGCGGACGTCTGTCCTTTGGCGGCACGGTCGGCGACAATTTCACCTTCGTCATCCGGGGCGATTATTCGGAGACCAAGGGTTACGGCACCAACGGCAACCCGGTGACGCTCGATCGTTTCTTCACCAATGTGGGCGTGGCGGGGGAAGATCCGATCTATGTCGACCATGGTTCCAAATATCAACGCACCATGACGGCGGCGATCACGGACCGGACCCGGCGCCATGAGAAGCAGTGGGGCATCATGGGTGAAGCCACCTATGATTTCGGCCCGGTGCAGCTCACCTATCTCGGCTCCTACCGCAAGGCGGACCGGGACAATATCCGCAGCGTCCTGCTGTTCAACGCCTTCAACAACCCGATTCATTTCATCGACAGCTTCAAGCAGAATTCGCAGGAGCTGCGCCTCGCTTTCGGACAGGGCCAGCCCCTGCATGGACAGGTCGGCGGCTATTATTTCAAGGAAACCGGGCATCAGGATAATATCCTCTTCAACCCGCTGGCGGGCATGGTGCAGGAAAATGCCACGACCTATGCCTTCCTTCAGGGACCGGAAGGCTCCAAATCCAAGGCGGTTTTCGGCACGCTCACCTATGACCTGACGCCCGACCTGCACATCACGGGCGGGGTCCGTTATACGGACGACCTCAAATGGCGCACCGGCCGGACCATCGTGGAGTTCGCCGATCCCGCCGACTATCCGGACGATTTCATCTGCAGCGATCCCGTCAACCTTTCAGGCAGCGCGGTGCGGTGCACGCTCAACCAGAATATCGCGCGCAAGAAGTTCAGGAAGACCACCTGGAAGGCGGGCATCGATTATGACATGCCGGGCCTCGGCCTGATCTATGCCAGCGTGTCCACCGGCTACAAGGCGGGCGGCTTCAATGACGGCTGCGTGCAGGGCGAAGGCGTGGGCTGCGAACAGCTCGCCTCGTCCCTCTATTACGATCCGGAGACGCTAACCGCCTATGAAGCGGGCATCAAGTTCCGCATCAGTTCGGAATTCCGCCTGAACGCGGCGGTGTTCCATTATGACTATAAGAATATGCAGGTGAGCCAGCTCGTCACCGTTCCGGTGCCGGGAACGCTCATCACCAACGCCGCCAGCTCCAAGGTGGACGGCGTGGAAGTGGAAGCGGTCCTGCAGCCGAGCGCGAACGACAAGTTCGATCTGGGATTCAACTATACCAAGGCGCGCTACGGCAATTTCGTGCCCGATCCAGTCAACAGCCCCGATTTCAACTTCAAGGGGCGTCCGCTGGACCATGCGGCGAAATATGTCGTGACCGCCGGTTATGTGCGCAGTTTCCCGCTGGGCAATGGCGGCAAGGTCGACCTGGCCGGACGGACCCGCTTCAGTTCGGGTTATTCGATCATCGACCTCAACAACCTGTCCTTCTTCCGTCAGCCTTCCTTCACCAAGTCCGACGCGACCCTGACCTATACGGCGCCGGAAGGACGCTATTATGTCCAGGGTTTCATCAGGAACATCGAGAATAATATCACCATCTCGTCGGCCTCCACGGGGATCGTCTCCCTCGCCAATATCGAGGAGCCGCGCGCCTACGGTGTCCGCGCCGGGGTCAAATTCTGAAGCTTTTGCTCAACGCGGGTTCCTGCCGAGAGTGCAATAATGGAAGGGGTTGATGACGTCGGTCATCAACCCCTTTTTTTAGCGTCCTACGAGTTTTCCTGACGGACACGCCATAAGTGCGGGGTCTCCCCCAAAAGAACGTCGCGGAGGCGGGGATATCCGACATTTCCTGCGATTGCAGAAGCCCCTGCCTGCCTCTGGATAGAGGCATGTTTTTTTGATTTCCGCTTTTCATATCCATGGGTGCGCATTGCGAAAGGACCAGTTTCCATCAAACGGAGGGAACCAGTCGCCGATCACAGCGGAGAATGGATTTCGGCTTTTATATATTCAGAGGAGGGATGCCTGTGCCCGTTGCCGTCGGAGGCGCCATGATCGCTGGCTGTTCACGCTATCTGCAAAAATTCCCCGGAAAAAACGCGGAGGGAAGCGTCACGCTTCAACCATTAATATTCATATGATATTCTTCTATGATGTCTCTGAACTTGACGATGCATTCATCTCTTTTTCTTGTATTCAATGCGGCATATCCGAGAATGAATCCGTTCCTTTTGATGTCCTTGTTCCGGTAGAATACGGACAGATTGAAAATATTCAGCCCGTAGAGGTTTGATCTTCGCGCGATTTCCGAATCCTGGCTATTGCCCCTCAGGAGGAAGGGCAGTTGCAGGCCCGCGCCGCAAAGTTGTGGGTCGAGCCATTCGGAAAGCTCTATATTGGCCTGCGCTATGAATGCTTCACGGCGTTCCGCATAGATGGCGCGCATTTTCCGCAAGTGACGGGCGAAATATCCGCCCAGCATGAAATCCGCCAAGGCGGCCTGCATCGGTACGCCCGCGAAATGGCCCGAAGCCACGATCATCTTCGTGGAAAGATCGACAAGGGTATCGGGGACCACCATATAACCGAGCCGCAGGCCGGGAAACAGGGTCTTGGTGAAGGTGCCGACATAGATCGTCCGGTTCCTGTCATCCATGCCCTGAATGGCGGGGGCATAGGAAGTGGCGCCGCGAAATTCGGAATCGAAATCATCCTCGATGATCCAGGCGTTCTTTTCTGCCGCCACCGCCAACAACTGCCGTCGCGCTTCAAGGGGCATCATCTTGCACAATGGCTGCTGACAGGAGGGCGTGACATAGATGAGCTTTATGGGATCGCCTGGCGGATCGATCCGCCATCCCTCGTCGGGATCGACGGACAGCGGCTTGATCCTGGCGCCGCGTTCCACGAAGATCGAATGCGCCCAATGATAGCCGGGTTCCTCCATCCAGACAGTGTCTCCGCCGGTCAGCAGCATGCGCGCCGCAAGGTCGATCCCGCCTTGCGCGCCATTGGTGATGAAGACCTGCCGCCAGTCGCATCGCACGCCGCGATTGGCCCAGACATAGTCGGCTATCGCCTTTCGAAGGGGTTCGTAGCCCGCAAGCTGGCTATAGCCGAAAAACTCCTCTCCCCAATTGCAGAAGCGGCGCGCCACCAGCTTCTGCCATGTCTTGAACGGGAAATATTCGATATCCGGCGTGAAGGGGCGCAACCCGACGTGAAAGCTCGACAGTTCGGGCGCGCCGGAAGGGTTGACGGCCCTGTTCAGGGCGGGCTTGCCCCTGAAGGGTTCGGTGCTCGGACGGGCGACGGCGCTTTTTTCCGCGCGTGACGCACCGGCTGGGGCGGGCGCGCGCTCAGCGGAGCGGTCCGCCACCATCGTGCGCTGGCCTTGCCCCGTGTTTATATAACCTTCCCCCGCCAGACGGCTGTAAACCCAGTTGATGGTGTTGCGGGAAACGCCCAGTTCCTGCGCGAACTGCCGTGTCGACGGCAGGCGGGCGGCCGCGCTCAGCCGTTCGCTTTCGATGAGGTTCTTCAGCCGCTGATAGAGCTGCTCCTGAAGGGTCGTCTGCGCCGAACGGTCGAGTGTCAGGTCATCCAGCGTCATCTCCATGAAGACGCTGATTGGTTCCATCCGTTTGTTCGAAACTGGAGCTTTCATATCCGGACCCAATCGATAGCCATCAGAGCCCTTAGCGAGAGCCATTCCCTATCAAAATTCATCAGATGACCGGGGTTCGTCAATGACCGATCAGAATCAAGCCGTCCAAAGCCAGCGTTTCAATTCCTCAGAGGCAAAGGACGTGGCCTATGTTCTCCATCCCAACACCAACCCGGTCAAGCATCGGGAAATCGGTCCCCTGATCATCGAACGCGGCGAAGGCGTCTATGTATTCGATAACCATGGCCGCAAATATATGGAAGTCGTCGCGGGCCTATGGTCTGTCGCAGTAGGCTTCAACGAACCGCGCCTGGTCGAAGCCGCGGCGAAGCAGATGTCGATCCTGCCCTATTATCACACCATGATGCATCGCGGGAACCTCCCTTCGATCGATCTGGCGGAAAAGCTGGTGTCCATGGCGCCGGGGCAGATGAGCAAGGCCTTCTTCACCAATTCCGGATCGGAGGCGAACGACACCGTCATCAAGCTGCTCTGGTATCGCGCCAATGCCATGGGCCAGCCGCAGCGCAAGAAATTCATCACGCGCAAGCGCGCCTATCACGGCATCACGACGGCGACCGTGTGCCTGACCGGCCTTCCCATCAACCATGTGACGTTCGACCAGATTCTGCCTGACGTGATCCGGATCACCTGCCCGGACCGCTATGCTGAAGGCCTGCCGGGGGAGGATGAGGAAGCCTTTGCCGCGCGTCTGGCGGAGGAGCTGGAGCAAAGCATCCTGGAGGCCGGTCCCGAAACGATCTGCGCCTTTTTCGGAGAACCGCTGATGGCCGGCGCAGGCGCGGTCGTTCCGCCGGCGACCTATTGGAGCAGGATCCAGCAGGTTCTGAAGAAATATGATATCCCCCTTGTGATCGACGAGGTCGTCACGGGATTTGGCCGCACCGGCAGGATGTTCGGTTGCGAGACCTTCGGGATCGAGCCGGATATCGTCATTCTTTCCAAGCAGCTTTCGTCGTCCTATCTGCCGCTCGCCGCCATCCTGTTCAACGACAGGATTCTCGATCCCATTATCGAGGAAAGCGCGCGCGTGGGAACGCTGGCCCACGGTTTCACGGCTGGCGGCCATCCGGTTTGCACGGCTCTGGCGCTCGAAAATATCCGGATCATCGAAGAGGACGGGCTGGTCGAAAACAGCGCGGCCATGGGCGCTCGCCTGCTGAAGGGGCTGAACGCGCTGGCGGATCATCCGCTGGTGGCGGAGGTGCGCGGGCTGGGACTGGTCGCGGCCGTCCAACTGGCGGTGGACAAGGACGCGCGCGTGGCGCTCGACCCGCCCGGCCGTCTGGCGACGCTGGTGTTCGACGAATTGATGAAGCGCGGGATATTGGCGCGAACCACGGGGGACGCGATCACCTTCGCGCCGCCGATGATCATTTCCGCCGAAGAAATCGATGAGCTTCTTCGTTGCCTCAAGCAATCGCTCGATGCTGTTTGGAGTGATGTAAAGTAAGCGCACATCTTCAAGTATAAAAATGATGTCTTTGAAGTTGCATTATTCTCAGAGGGGAGAATGAAATGTCTTATCAAAAACTTCTTGTTCCGAAAGCTATTTGTCTTTCAAGTGTAAGTGCAGGCGCAATGGCGGTATTGCTCATGCCCATGCTGGCGGCAGCGCAGGAAGGGGGAACGGACAAGGGCGGGCAGCTCGAAGAGATCGTCGTCACCGCGCAGCGGCGTGAGGAAGGCGCTCAAAAAGTGCCCATTTCCATGACGGTCATGGATGCCGCCAGCCTGGCGAAATTGTCGTCGACCAATGACATCGGTCAGGTCGTTCCCAATGTGCAGATCGAACAGACGACGGGCTTCGGCATTCCGCGTCTGGCGATCCGCGGCATCGCGCAGGGTGACCTCAACGCCAACGCGACCACCGCGAACATGGTCTATTTCGACGACATGCCGATGAATTCCGCCATTTCCCAAGGTATTCCCATTTGGGATCTGGGCCGGGCGGAAGTATTGCGCGGGCCCCAGGGGACATTGTTCGGACGCAATGCCACGGGCGGCGCGATCCGCTACATCTCGACCATGCCCGGCGATCATGCGTCCGGTTATGCCGACGTGACGCTGGGGCGTTTCGGGCAGAATGAAATCCATGCCGCTTATGGAGGGCCTGTAACCGACACGCTGGGCGTGCGTCTTTCCTACATAGGAAACCGGACCGGCGGCGACGTCTATAACGTGACCCTCAACGAACGGCAGGGGAAGAAGGCCTATTACGGTGTGCGCGGCATCGTGGAATGGAAACCGGCCGATGCGCTGACCGTTGTGCTGCGCGCGCAATATTTCAAAAGCGATCTTCAGCCGCTCCTGTGGAAGACCACGCCCGGCATCGCGACCGGCGACGGTTTCGGCCCCTTGCCGGACGGGCGGACGGTGGCGGACATACAGACCGCCTACGGCTTTCAGAATCTCGGTTATTCGTCGAATTACACCAAGTCCGAGAATAATATGCGTCCCAACGAGCATCTGGAGCATCTGCCGGTTTCGTTGAACGTGGAATGGGATTTCGGTCCGGCAACGCTCACATGGGTCGGCGGCTATCTGCGCGTCAATCACTCCTTCCGTATCGATAACGACGCGACACCCGCGCCGATCCTCGATGAATATGACCAGCATAAGGACCGCCAGTGGACGCAGGAACTGCGGCTGGCGTCGAACAATGACGGTCCGTTCAACTGGATCGCCGGCGGCTTCTACATCAAGGAGAAGATGCGGACCGACCTTCATCTGGATGCGACCGAATGGCGGGCCAATGCCATTTTCCCGGATGCCCATACGGACTTCTATACCCGCGGCGCCCGGCAGAAGATGGAATCCTGGGCCGCGTTCCTGCACACGACCTATCAATTCACGCCGGAACTGACGCTGACCGCCGCCGCCCGCTATACATGGGAAAAGAAGGACATGACCTATATCTTCCGGTCGGAATGGGATTTCCCCACCAATGTCCCGCACACGTCCGAACAGTTCATGGATTTTATCAAGGCGATCGATTCGGGAAATTGGGGAACGGAACTGGCAGCGGCGGAACCGCCCGTATCAGGGTCCAAAAGCTGGAAAAACCTGAGCTGGAAGATCGCTCTGGATTATCAGCTCAACCCGCATACCCTGCTCTATGCGCTCGTATCGCGCGGCTTCAAGGGCGGTGCCTACCAGCCGAACGTCAATCTGTCCTCGCAGGTGGTCAATCCCGACGGAACGCTGCTCAGCGTCAAGCCGGAAACCGTCACCGACTATGAAGCCGGCGTAAAAGCGGACCTGATCCCCGGCCGCTTGCGGGTCAATGGCAGCGCCTTTTACTATGATTATCGCAATTATCAGACCAACCAGTTCGTTTCGGTGACAAATTCGCAGGTCTTGAGCAGCATGCCCAAGGCGCGGGTCGTCGGCGTCGAACTCGAAATGGATGCCGTTCCGGTCGATAATCTTTTCTTCAACCTGGGAATGGGCATCACCGATGCGAAAATCGTCAAATCGCTCGACCCGGCACTTGAAGGGAACAAGCTGCCCTATGCCGAAAATTTCAACCTGAATGCATCGTTGCGTTACAAGATAGATCTGGACTTCGGTTCGATCTC
>JASGDV010000213.1:0-22301 GCA_049841255.1 Sphingobium sp. | reverse complement strand
GTTTCGGGTGGCGCAGGCGGCGGGGCGGCGCATGGTGGAGGAGGGGCGCGGTGGCAGCATCGTCAACATCGCTTCCATATTGGGACTGCGCGTGGCGGGGCATCTGTCGGCCTATGCGGTGGCCAAGGCGGGCGTGGTGCAACTGACCCGCGCGCTGGCGCTGGAATGGGCGCGGCATGGGATAAGGGTGAATGCGCTCTGCCCCGGCTATATCGAAACGGACCTCAACCGCGATTTCTTCGCGACGGAAGCCGGAAAGGCGCTGATCGGACGGGTGCCGCAGCGGCGGCTGGGGCGGATGGACGATCTGGACGGGCCGCTTCTGCTGCTGGCGTCGGATGCGGGGCGCTTCATGACCGGCACCGAAATCGTGGCGGACGGCGGGCATCTGGTCTCTTCGCTTTAGGAGGAGGAAAAGATGCCGGGGGATGTCATCGCAATTCAACATTGGACGTTCATATAAATTCGTTGACATCAGAAAGGGCTGATGTTCTACATGGTATCCAATCATACGGATGCGTATCGCTGCCGCCGCGAATCAAGGGCCGAAAAAGGCTGGCGGGGTGAACGGCCGTCGACGGGAAGGATGGGAGGATATCTGCGCCACGACAAAAATGCGCGCCGATCATCGCCCGCCGGATTTCCGTCGCCGTCCGGCCGGATATGGATTTTCCGTTGAGACAGTTGTGGAATTTGCAGGCCAGCGGCGCATCGGACGGCGTCCGCCCGCCTGTCGAGCCAGCAATAGCGCGGATTTCTTCATTACAGAAGCGGGCGGGGTCTAATCAGTGAAGAATGTGGAACATATGAATCATGCCGCGACGGTGAATCCGCCCAAAGCCATTTCCCGCAACATCGTCCTGTTCTTTGCCGCCGCCGTCTATCTGGTGGCTTATATGGACAGGCAGATCTTCGCGCTGCTGCTGCCCGCCATCAACGAAGATTTCGCGATGACCGACACCCAGATCGGTCAGTTGACGGGCATCGCCTTTCCGGTGGTCTATGGACTGGGCACGCTGGTGATGGCGATCGCGGCGGACCGCTGGAACCGCGTCAAGCTGATCGGCTGGTCCACCGCGCTGTTTTCCGCCATGACCATGGCTTGCGGCGCGGCCACCAGTTTCGGCACGATGTTCATCGCCCGGCTGGGCGTCGGACTGGGCGAAGCAGGCCCCACGCCGCCTTCCCTGTCGCTGGTCGCGGACCATTTCCACGGCCCGGCCCGTCAGGTCGCCAATTCGATCTTTTCGGCGGCGGCGGCCTTCGGCATGCTGGCCGCCTATGTGTTCATCGGCAATCTGAGCGTCGCTTATGGCTGGCGCACCGGTTTCCATGTGGCGGGCGCGATGGGCATCGTCATCGGGATCAGCGTGCTGTTCTTCCTGCGCGACACGAAGCGCGCGGCCAGCCATCAGCCGATCAGCCTGGGCGATTTCAGGCAGTTCCCCGCCTTTTTCCGCATCCGCGCCTTTCGCTGGGCGGCGGCGGCGGCTTTCCTGAACACGGTCCTGACGGAAGCCAGCGTGCAATGGCTGCCGCTGTTCCTCACCCGGTCGCTGCATATGACGCAGACGCAGATTTCCTGGTTCCTGGGCCTGAATTACTGCTTTCTGGGCCTGCTGGGCATCATGGTGGGCGGATCGATCGCCACCCGCCTGCGCCGCAAGTCGGTCGGCACGCCGCAACTGCTGGGCTGCGCCGTCGCGTTCCTCATCACCGTCTGTTACGTCACCGTCTGCCTATCGACGCATATACTGGTTTCCCAGATCGCGCTGGGGATCATCATCTTCCTCACCATTTCCGCTTATGGGTCGCTGCTGGCGTTCGTGCAGGATGTGACGCCCTCCAGCGGCCATGCGAAGGTGATCGCCCTGCTGTTCTTCATCATGCAGGTGGGGCAGGGCGCGGGCGCGCTGTTGATCGGCGTGCTCAGCGACGCGCTGGCGCCGCATTTCGGGATTGAATCGCTCCGCTACGCGCTGTTGCCGGTGGTGGGGATTTCCGGCCTGCTGGCGTCCTTCTGTTACTTCCGGGCGTCGCGGCATGGCGACGCCGACGCGGCGCGGGCGATGGAGGAAAGCCGCGGCCTGACAGCATAGAATCCCTATTGGCCACGTTTTTGGCCTCATAATTATAATAAAACATCATCGTAGGAAGAACTTGTTCGTAAAAGCGACCCGTTTTACCAATAAGGGGATTGATGATGGTAAATATAAGATCCAAATTCGCGTTGTTATGCGCGTCGACGGCCTTCATGGCCTTGGCGGGCGGTTCCGCCTTCGCGCAGGAGGCGGCTCAGGAGACCGCTTCTACTGCTTCAGGCATGGGGGACATCGTCGTCACGGCTTCGCGGCGTGAGCAGAATCTGCAGGATGTCGGCGTATCCGTCACGGCGCTGAGCGCGGAAGCGTTGAGCAGCCTGGGCGTGCGCCAGACGACCGATATCGTCGCGCAGGTGCCGGGCCTGAAGTTCAACGCCTACAGCCCGTCGATCACCGTGTTCAACATCCGCGGCGTGTCGCAGGAATCCTTCGACGACCATATCGAACCGCCGGTCGCCATGTATATCGACGACGCCTATGTGGCGGTCGCCGGCCTTCAGGGGGTGCCGTCCTTCGACATCGCGCGCGTGGAGGTCTTGCGCGGGCCGCAGGGCACGTTGTTCGGGCGGAACGCCACGGGCGGCCTGATCCACTTCATCAGCGCGCGCCCGACCAAGGAGTGGGAAGGCTTCGTCGACGTCATCGGCGGGACGCGCGGCCATTTCAATGCGGAAGCCGCGATCGGCGGACCGATCAGCGACAAGGCGCAGTTCCGCCTGTCGGGCGTCTATAATTACCGCGAAGGCTATATCAAGAACGATATCGGCAAGGATGCGGGCGGCCTGAACAACTATGGCATCCGCGCCCAGTTGGCGTTGCAGCCCACCGAAAATCTCAACATCCTGTTCATCGGCCGCTACGCCAACAACAAGAATGAAAAGCAGGGGACCGGCACGGCCGAGAACGGCTATTATGATTCCGACGGCCTGGGTTACAAGATCGGGCCGAACGACGATCCCTGGGGCACCTGCGCGGGCTGTAACGGCCTTGGCTACAAGGATGCCGATGGCGATCCCTACACGATCTCGGCGGAGAAGGTCGGCACGTTCAACCGTAAGGTCTGGGGCGCGCAGGGGCGTCTGGAATGGGAAGTGGGCAACGCCACCATCACGTCGATCACCGACTATCAGAAGTTCCGGAAACTGAAGCTGTCGGATGACGACGGCACGCCCGACCTGTTGTTCGACGACACATATTATGCGCGTTATCATCAGATCAGCGAGGAATTGCGCGCGTCGGGCGATCTGGGTCGATTCCGCTGGACCTCGGGCCTCTACTATCTGCACATGAAGTCCACGGAAGGCGTCGAGCTGATCAGCGCGCCGTTCGGCATTCCGGGCATGCCCTTCGATACGGGCTATGACGCGGTGATGCGGTCGACCACCTGGTCGATTTTCGGTCAGGTCGAATATGACATCACGCCGAAGCTGACCTTCATCGGCGGCCTGCGCTATGTGGAGGACGACCGCAAGGCGGATATCCACCAATATGACAATTTCGGCAGCGATTTCCGGTTCAATACATCGACCGACCCGCGACTGGCCCACATCAAATATAGCGATTATTCGGCCCGCGCCCAGTTGAACTATAAGGTCAACGATGACGTGCTGGTCTATGCCAGCTTCAACCGCGGCATCAAGGGGCCGAATTTCATCGCGCCCCTCTTTGCGCCCGCCGATCCCGTGGAATATGCCAAGCAGATCCCGCATGGCGGAGAAACGCTGCTGTCTTATGAAGCAGGCATCAAGTCGAGCTGGTTCGACAACAAGGTGCGTTTCAACCTGAGCGCCTTCTATTACGACTATAAGGACTATCAGGCCTATATCTACCTGAACGCCACTTCGGCGATCCGCAATGTTCCCGCCACGATCAAGGGGCTGGAAGCGGAACTGACGATCGCGCCCGTGACGGGCCTCACCATTTCCGGCGGTCTTTCAGTGCTGGATTCGAAGGTGAAGGAAGTCGGCCTGCCCTTTGGCCGGGTCATCAGCACGGAAATGCCGCAGGCGCCCGAATTGTCGGGCAATCTGCTGGCCCGTTATGAAACGCCCGTCTCGCAAGGGCTGAAGGCGGCCATCCAGTTCGACATGACCTTCACGGATGATTTCAAATTCGGTTTGTTCCCGTCGCAGATCAATCGCGAGCCGTCTTATGCCGTGGGCAACCTGCGCCTGAGCGTGGCGGATATCGACGACAAGTGGACCTTTGCTGTATTCGCCAAGAATCTGTGGAACGAGAAATACCGCCTCTACACGCTGGATAGCGCCCAGTTTTATGGCAGCATCATGAGCCTTTACAACGAAAAACGCTGGTTCGGCGCGCAACTGCGCTACAATTTCAAATAAGCGGAACCATCGGGAAAAAGGAAAGCCCCGGCCATCGCAGGATGGCCGGGGCTTTCTGTTTGGTTCAGGCGCGGACGCTGGCCAGCGCGTAGAGATATTCGACGAAGGACAGGGTCGCGCCGTCCAGACCCTGAAGTTTCGGGTTGGACGATTCGATCACATAATATTCGTCGGGCGCATGGTAGCGCGCGCCATGGCCCAGCCCGATATCCGCCCAGCCCAGCTTGAGCGGCGGATCGGTGAACAGATAGCCGGGGCCGGAAGTCGGATTGCGGACATTGATGGCCGGTTCCACGCCCATATTCCGGTAGGTGTCCTTGAGCGCCTGAATCATCGGCGAGGTTTCCGGCGTCTGGGTCGGATTGCTGCCGCCGCCCGCCTTGACCTCGATATCGCCAAAGCCGCGCTTGGCGAGATGCGCCTTGAGCTTGGCGAGGCAGTCGTCCGTGGTCTGGTTGGGAACCAGGCGGAAATCGATCTTCACGGTGGCCTTGGTGGGCATGATCGTCTTGCCGCCGGGGCCGGTATAGCCGCCGACGATCCCTTCGATATTGGCGGTGGGGGCGCTCACCAGCCGCTCCATCGCTTCGGGATAGCTCATGCCCTTCATCCATTTGTCGATGTCCAGCATCTTCTTGATGCTGGCTTCGCCCGAAGCGGCAGCCTGCTGCGCGATCTGCTGCTTTTCGCGGGCGGTGAGGGGGATGATATTGTCGAACCAGCCGTCGATCGTGACATCCCGCCCGTCCGGCGAGGTCAGGGTAGCGAGCGCGCGGATCAGATGCCATGCGGGGCTGTCCACGGCGGCGGCATATCCCGAATGCAGATCCTGGGTCGAGCCATAGCCCCATTGCGCCGCGCTGGAGATGAGTTCGACTTCCAGCACGCCCTTCGCGCCCAGATCGATGGTGACGTCGCCATCGGGAGACTGCGCCGCCGTCGCGGAGAAGATGCCCATGCAGCGGGCCAGTTCCTTCGATACTTCGGGATGATGGACGACGCCGGGCAGGTTGATCGATCCGACCTCCTCCTCGCCCTCGGCCAGCAGGACGATATTGACCGGCGATTTGCGGCCCGTCGCGCGCAGGGCGTGGAGCGCGGCGAGCAAGGCCATTTGCGGCCCCTTCTGGTTGAGCACGCCACGGCCGATCATGACCTTGCCGAAGTCGGGATTGTCGACGATGCGGCCTTCCAGCGGCGGGGCGGACCATTCGGCGGGATCGAACTGCTTGACGTCATACATGAAGTAGACGGCGACGGTCCGGGGCGCGCCCGCGTCCAGCACGCCCAGCACGGCGGGCGATCCGGGGGTGGGGATGAGGTCGGCGCGCTGGAAGCCCGCGTCCTTCAGGATTTGCACCATCTGCGCCGCGCCTTCGGCGACGTTCAGATTTTCCGCCGCGATGGAGGGCAGGGCGATCCATTCGCGCAGACGCTTGATCGTGTCGTCATGCTGGCGCGCGATCGCCGTGCGGACCGCCGTCGGAACGCCGCTCCCCGCCGCCGCGCGCGCGGCGGCGCCGGGGACAGCGGCGCCAAGGCCCGCCAGCGCGGCCATCTGAACGAAGCCCCGACGGGGCATCCGGAAATCGCTTGTCATAAGCTGTCATACTCCATGGTATAAAAGTTGACCTTTCCCTGTCTACGCAATACTGGACGTTCGTATAGGGATTCATCGCAGAGTCGCATATCTGTCAGGCGGGACGATGGCGGGGAGATTGGCGGTCCTTGACGAGGGAAGCAATGCAGCGCGGGATACGCATCTTTTCCCGGAATGGCAACATGATTTGAAATATAATTTCAGAAAAAAGAAATATAAATCGTCATTTTCTGGATTTGATGCGTAATATTAGTTTAATTGTCTGATAAAAATGACACAGTGAACCATTATTATATTTTAATACTCTATTTTAATATTGCATATATGTGAAATACATCTAATGGCGGCCATACGACATGCTATGTTGTACCACCGGAATAAGAGTGGTTGTCGCATTTTTGAAAAATAAGAGTAGGGGAAAAATGCTCGCACCTTTTCGTACCAATTTGCTGGCATCGACCTTGTTGGTCGGCGCATCTTTCATGGCCTCCTCCGCCTTCGCGCAGGACACGCGACCGGCACAGGAAGCCGCTGACGCTGGCGAGACCATCGTCGTCACCGGCACGCTGATCCGCAATCCCAACGTCGTCGCGGCGACCCCCGTCCAGGTGACCGGGAAAGAGGAAATCTCGCTTCGCGCGTCGAACACCGCCGAAGAGTTGATGCGCGGCCTGCCGGGCGTGACGCCCAGCATGGGCAGCGCGGTCAATATCGGCAATCCGGGCTTCTCGTTCGTCGACCTTCGCGGTCTGGGCGCGAACCGCAACGTCGTCCTGCTCGACGGCCAGCGCATCACGCCGTCCGACCCGCTGGGCCGCGTCGACCTCAACAACATCCCGCTGGCGCTGATCGAGCGCGTCGAGAATCTGACGGGCGGCGCGTCCACGACTTATGGCGCCGACGCCGTGTCGGGCGTCGTGAACTTCATCACGCGCCGGGATTTCAGCGGCGTGGAAATCAACGCGTCGAACCAGATCACAGAACAGGGCGACGGCCGCTATTTCCGCATCGACGGCACTGTCGGTCATAATTTCGCCGATGGCCGTGGCAACATCGTGCTGTCGGTCGGCTATCAGGATGCCAAGCCGGTTTTCCAGAGGAGCCGCAGCTTCGCGCAGAATGCCTATAACAGCTTCACCGGCGAACAGGCAGGTTCCTACACCACGAACCCCGCGCTGTTCTTCCTGACCGGCGCTCTGGCGAGCAATCCGGGTTTCGCGCAGGTCACGCCCAATGGCGGTTTCGACACGCAGGATATCGGCCTGTTCAACTATGCGCCCTACAATCTGTTCCAGGTGCCGTTCAAGCGTTACAACGGCTTCGGTTCGGCGCATTATGACGTGACGGACAATATCCAGGTCTATGCGCGCGGCCTGTATTCGCACAATCGGGTGCAGACCATCGTCGCGCCTTCGGGCGTGGCGGGTTCCTCCGTCGATATTCCGATTTCCAATCCCTTCCTGTCCGACGCGCAGCGCAGCCTGTTCTGCGAGGACGGCGGACTGTCGACCGCCCAGTGCAGCGCGGCCGCCACGGCGACCGATCCCAACGATCCGAACTTCCGTTCGGTCAAGGAAACGCTGCTTTACCGTTCGGTCGGGCTTGGTCCGCGCATCAGCACCCTGACCTCCGAAATCTATGACATCCGCGGCGGCGTGCGGGGCGACATCACCAGCGACATCAATTTCGATGTGTCGGGAAGCTATGGCAAGGCCGTCAACAAGAGCCGCATTCAGGGCGCGATGTCGCTGACCCGCATGCGCGACGCGCTGATGGCGACCAACAGCACGACCTGCCTCAGCGGCAATGCGGGCTGCGTGCCGGTCAACATCTTCGATCCGAACGGCTTCACCGATCAGATGGCGAGCTATGTCGGCGTCAGCGCGCAGAGCGAAACCCGCACCTCGCTTGCGCAGGTTCAGGGTTCGATCAGCGGCAATCTGGGCTTTGCCAGCCCGCTCGCCAGCAAGCCGATCGACTTCGCCCTGGGCGCCAGCTATCGCAAGTACAAGGCGTCGCAGGACGGCGACGAATTCAAGACGAAGTCCGATGAAATCGGTCTGGAAACCCTGGTCGTGCCTTATCACGGCGGTTACAGCGTCGCTGAAATCTTCGGCGAAGTGATCGCGCCGCTGGTCGAGGATCAGCCGTTCATCCGCAACCTGACCCTGGAAACCGGCATCCGCTATTCGCGTTACAAGATCGACGCGGCCGGCAGCCCGAAGTTCAACACGACGACGTGGAAGGCAGGCGCGAGCTGGTCTCCGGTGGAGAGCGTCAAGTTCCGCAGCATGTTCCAGCACGCCGTGCGCGCGCCGAACATCTACGAACTGTTCCTGCCCCGGACTCCGGGTTATGCCAATCTGGCGATCGACCCGTGTGCCGGAAGCAATCCGGTCGGCAATGCCGATCTGACCGCGGTCTGCATCGCGCAGGGCGCTCCGGCCAACCGCATCGGCGGCATCAGCCAGCCTTCGGGCGGCGAGATTTCGTCGACGCTGATCGGCAGCACCAGCCTGAAGCCTGAAAAGGCGGACAGCATCACGCTGGGCGTCGTCCTGACCCCGCGCAACCTGATCCCCGGCTTCACGATGACGGTCGATTACTTCCGCATCAAGATCAAGGATGCGATCGCGTCGGCCACGCCGTTCGATGTCGTCACCGCCTGCTTCAACAATGTGACGGCGGCGAGCGCGAGCAGCGCGGCTTGCCAGGCGATCAGCCGCAACCCCACTTCGGGCCAGCTCGACGGAGGCGACAACAGCCTTGGCATCCTGCAGCCGTTCACCAATACGGGGCGTCTGCTGACCGAGGGCGTCGACGTCAGCGCGGATTACCGGACCAACCTGGGCGCGGGGGCGCTCAACCTGTCCTTCTCCGGCACATGGACGATGCACGCGCGCTTCCAGGCGAGCCCGACCAGCATCAATCGCGAATGCGTCGGCTATTACAGCGCCAACTGCGGCACTCCGGCGGCGCCGGAACATGGTTCGCTCCAGCCGAAATATGTCTGGAACCAGCGCACCTCCTACGCCATCGGTCCGGTCAACATGTCGCTGCTGTGGCGTCACCTGAGCTCGATGAAATATGAGCCGGTCGCGGTGGAGACGACGGGCGAGCCCTATGGCAATTTCGGCCGCATCAAGGCGTATGACTATTTCGACGCCACGGTTCAGGTCGATGCGACGGAATCGCTCCAGTTGACCTTCACGGTCCAGAATCTGGGCAACCGCAAGCCGCCCTTCGTGGGTTCGAGCATCGGCTATGGCGTCTACAACAGCGGGAACACCTTCCCGTCGACCTATGACGCGCTGGGCCGCCGCTACGGCGTCTCCGCCCGCCTGCGGTTCTGATGTAAAAGGATCGGGCGCCAGACCAGTCTGGCGCCCGGTTTCCTTCCGGCGCTGCCGGTCAGGCAGACCGCTCCCCATGATGTGAGGATGCCAATGCTGCCTGCAAGTTTCACCCGTGGAATCGCTGCGGGCGCGCTGGCGCTCTCGTTTTTGATGCAGCCCGTCCGCGCGCAGCTCAATCCTCCGCCCAAGGTCGTGCAGGACGATCCGATCCCCGCGCGCACGGAAGGCGTGGGACCCTACAACCGCCTGATCCTGCGCGGCGCCACTTTGATCGACGGCAGCGGATCGCCCGCGCAGGGGCCGGTCGACATCGTCGTCGAGCATGACCGCATCGCCGAAATCCGCGTGATCGGCGCGCCGGGCCGGATCGAGGAAGATAAACGGCCCGCCAAGGGCGACTATGAGCTGGACATGACCGGCTACTATGTCCTGCCCGGCTTCATCGACACGCATGTGCATCTGCTCTCGCTCAATGACGCGCAGAAGACGCCGACGGACTATATCCTCAAGCTCTGGATGGCGAACGGCATCACCTCCGTGCGCGAACTGGGCAGCGACCGGCCGATCGAATGGCTGACCGCCATCCGGGAGCGCAGCCGCCGCAACGAGATCGTCGCCCCGCGCATCGACGTCTATCCTTTCTTCGAGAATTTCCTCGACCCGATCACCACGGAGGAAGGCGCGCGCGTCCGCATCCGCGATTTCAGGAAGCGCGGCGCCGATGGGATCAAGTTCGGCGGCAGCGGCGCGGCCAATGTGACCTTCGCGGGGATCGAGGAGGCGCGGAAACTGGGCCTTCGCACCACCATGCATCACGATCAGATGGCCGTGGTGCGGGCCAATGTGCTCGATACCTCCGCACACGGACTTCAGGGCATGGAGCATTGGTACGGCCTGCCCGAAGCGATGTTCGAGGATCAGACGATCCAGGCCTATTCCGACAGCTATGTCTATAATGACGAGCAGCATCGCTTTGCCGAGGCGGGGCGCCTGTGGAAGCAGGCCGCCGCGCCGGGATCGGCCAAATGGCGCGAGGTCATGGACACGCTGCTGGAGCGCAAGTTCGTCATCACGCCGACCTTCGTGACCTATATCGCGACCCGCGACCTGTCGCGCGCGATCCGCATGCCGTGGAACGAGGACTATGTGCTGCCCGCCCTGTGGGATTTCTGGCGGCCTGATCCGCTGAACCACGGGTCGTTCTGGTTCGACTGGACCAGCGAGGATGAGGTGGCGTGGAAGGAGAATTACCGCATCTGGATGCGGTTCGTGAACGAATATAAGAATCGCGGCGGTCTGGTGACGGTGGGCGACGATGCGGGCTATCTCTACAATCTGCCCGGTTTCGGATTCCTCCAGGAACTGCAATTGCTGCGGGAAGCGGGGTTCAGTCCGCTGGAAGTGATCCGCGCCGCGACGGAAAGCGGCGCGCGGGCCATCGGGCATGACGATCAGGTCGGCACCGTCAGGCCGGGAATGAAGGCGGACATGATCGCCGTCAAAGGCAATCCGCTCCAGAATCTCAAGCTGCTCTATGGCACTGGCGCTTTCCGCCTGAACGAAGCCACCGGCAAGGTCGAGCATGTGGGCGGGATCGACTATACGATCAAGGACGGCATCGTCTACGACGCCCGCCAGTTGCGGCAGGAAATCCGTGATATGGTCGCGAAACAGAAGGCCGAGCGGGGTATCGGCCCCGGCATCATGCCCGTGGAGCCGCCCGCCAACTGACGGGATTGCGCCAAGGGCGGAAGGAGGCGGGAATGTTTGCGCAGCCCTCCCGCAGCCTGTTAGCTATGGCTTTCCCCGCTATTGGAAGGAGGGGGGCGGCGCGGCTTCATTTCGCTTGACATCAAACTCCCGTGTAGGCGAAGATACCGCCCGGTACATGTTTTGAGCCGTGGGCAGAATCACGGCGAGACAAGGGGGTTTTCGCAACCGGCGACGGCAGGCGGAAACGGCGCTCGATGATGGAGACGAATTGAGATGAGAGTCGACTTGCTTTACGCGCTCACGAACCGTTCGGGCGACATGAGCTGGAACGAGGTTCTGCAAGCCACGCGCAAGCATTCGGTGATGGCCGACAAGATGGGCTTCGACGGCATCTGGTTCGGCGAACACCATTTCGACGCTGATGGCGTCGACGCCTCCGCCAACCCGATCATGCTGGCCGCCGACATCGCCGCGCGCACGGAAAAGCTGCGCCTTGGCCTTGCCGCGGTGCAGTTGCCGCTGTGGAATCCGGTGCGTCTGGCCGAGGACCTCTCGCTGCTCGATCATTTCAGCGGCGGACGTCTGGAACCTGCCTTCGCGCGCGGCATCGTCGATTTCGAGGTGATGAACATCAACCCGAAGGCCGACCGCTGGAGCAAGGGTCCGGAAGACAGCGAAGCGATCTTCGAAGAGAATTTCCAGATCATGAAGGCCGCCATGACCATGGAGTCCTTCAGCTATAAAAGCGACAACTACACCTATCCCTATCCGAACCTGAAATATAAGCATGGCTTCGGCGGTGTGGAAAAGCCGAACAATGTCGACCATGGCCTCAACACCATGGATGAAAACGGCATCATGACGGGTCTGGGCATCGTGCCGCAGCCGGTGCAGAAGTCGATGCCGATGTATGTCGTGACCGAAAGCGAAGGCGGTTTCCAGGGCGCGGCGCGCCGCGACATCGGCGCGATCACCTGGTATCCCACCCGCAACGGGCTGGACCATCTCTTCAAGCTGTATCAGGCCGAAGTCGCCCGCCAGCACGGCCGCCAGCTCTCGCTGGGCGAGCGTTGCGCGGTGCTTCGCCTGGCCTATGTCGCCAAGACGGACGAGGAAGCGCGCCGCGTGACGGAAGATGCCGTCGACGGCTTCGCGAAGTTCGTGAACTATGTCCGTCGCGGAAATATGTGGCTGGACATTGACGAGGATCAGAACGATCCCCGTTTCAACGACATTCCGATGTATGACCTGCTGATGGAGCGCGATCATTTGTTGATCGGTTCGCCCGACACCGTGCTGGAGCGCATGACCCGCATGTCGAAGGACCATCATGTGCAGCACTGGCTGCTTCAGATGGGCTTCCCCGGCATCGGCGGTCCTGAACTGGAGTCTTCGCTGGAACTGTTCGGCAAGGAAGTGCTGCCGGTTCTGAAGAAGATGTAAGCTGCGCACAAACTGATCTGAGAGGAAGGGAGGCGGTGTCATCCGTCTTCCCCATTTAGGAGTGATTATGACCAAATTTCTGAACCCCCGGAATGCGCCGTTCCCGCAATATGGCCTGAACCCCGGCGCGGCCGCCAACGGCTTCGTCTTCGCGGGCGGCATGGCGTTCGATTTCGACACGATGGCCCGCCGCGCGGACGCGGACTCGGTCGCCACCGAAACGCGCCTGTGCCTTGATGAAATCGAGGAAATCATCGCGGAAGCGGGCTGCACCAAGCGCGATATCGTGAAGGTGACCGCCTATCTGTCCGACGACAGCTATCGTGGCGAATTCTGGGGCGCGTTCAAGGAATTCTTCGGCGACGGCCCCTATCCGGCGCGCTGCACCTTCGTCGTCGGCATTGCCGGCGGCTGCCGCGTCGAACTGGACGCGATCGCGGTTCAGCCCAAGGCCGGTCAGTAATGACCGCCCGGACGTTCACGGACTGGCATACCCATATCTTCCTGCCCGAACATGCAGGGCCGGTATGGACGGAACGCGGCACCGAACTGGTCGGGAAACCGGCCTTCGGTGAAGCGGATACCGAAACCCATGCCCGTACCATGGAGGAATCCGGGGTAGAACGCTTTGCGATCGTCGGATTGCAGATCGCGTGCATGGGGATGCACGTCCCGAACGATTATATCGGGTCCTATCTCCATGCCAATAAAGGCCGGGCCATCGGCATCGGCAGCGTCGACCCGACCCAGAAGGGCGCGGCGGAGGCGTTGAAGACGGCGGTGCGCGAATGGGGGCTGCATGGGGTGAAGATTTCACCCCCCTATCAGGGCTGGCACCCCCATTCGGAAGAGGCTTATGCCGTCTACCGGGCGGCGGCCGACATGGGCATTTTCATCATGTTCCATCAGGCCAGCGTCTTTTCCCCCATCGGCTTCCATGAATATGCAAGCCCTTCGCTGCTCGACAAGGTGGCCCGCGAGTTCCGGGACACCAAGCTGCTCCTCGCGCATTTCGGCAAGCCGTGGATGAACGAGACGGTCGAGCTGATGATGAAGAACCGCAACGTCTATGCGGACGTGTCCACCCTGCCGATCAAGACATGGCAGATGTACACGGGCCTTCGTCTGGCGATCGAGGGGCATGTGACCGGCCGGCTGGTGTTCGGCTCTGACTTTCCGTCATTCAATCCCCGGCAGGCCGCCGAGGATTTCCTTGCCATATCGGACCTGAATATGCCGTTGCCCATTCCACGCGCCGTCGTGGAGGACATTCTGTATAATCGGCCGTTTGAAATAATGGTGCAGCCATGATCACATATTTGAATCCTCCCGCTCTGGGCGACTATAGCGGTTCGGGCCTGTCTTCGGGCACCGGCAACGACCTGTTCGTCTATGCCGCCGGTCTCGCGCTCGATCCCAATACGATGAAGCGCCGCGAAGACGCCAAGACCATCGCCGACGAGGTGAAGATCTGTGTCGAGAATATCGGCATCATCCTGGCCGAAGAAGGTCTGACGATCCGCGACATCGTCAAGGTCACCTGCTATCTGCGGGACGAAGCCTATCGCGGCGAGTTCATCGAAGCCTATCGCGAAGCGATGGAGCCGGGTCCGTTCCCGGCGCGTTGCACCTTCGTGCTGGGCCTCGCTTCGGACCTGCGCGTGCAGATCGAGGCGACCGCCGCCAAGAAGATTTCCTGACGGCTGGCCCGAGCCGCGTTCCGGTTCGGGAGAGAGGTTCTTTCGTGTCGCACGATCTGCAATTCTATATCGGGGGCGCGTGGGTCGATCCCGCCGCGCCCCGGACGATGGACGTCATCGACCCTTCCACCGAGGAAGCCTTTGCCCGGATTTCCATGGGTGGCGAGGACGACGTCAACCGGGCGGTCGCGGCGGCAAAGGCGGCTTTCCCCGCCTTTTCGCGCACGTCGCGCGATGAGCGGATGAACCTCCTTCGCCGGATATTGGCGGTATATCAGTCCCGTCATGACGATCTGGCGGTGGCGATGAGCCGGGAAATGGGCGCTCCCCTGGGCTTCTCGAAGGAGATGCAGGCGGGGACGGGCATCTGGCAGCTCGAATCGCTGATCCGCGTTTTCGAGACGTTCGAATTCGAACGGCCGTTGGGTTCCTCTCTGATCGTCAAGGAACCGATCGGCGTGGTCGCGATGATCACGCCATGGAACTGGCCGATCAACCAGATCATGAACAAGGTCGCTCCGGCCATCGCGGCGGGATGCACCATGATCCTGAAACCAAGCGAAGTGGCGCCGCTCAACGCCATCATCTTTGCAGAGATTCTCGATGAGGCGGGCGTTCCTGCGGGGGTGTTCAACCTCATCAACGGCGACGGGCCTTCGGTGGGCGCTGCGCTGGCGCGGCATCCCGATGTCGACATGATCTCGATCACCGGCTCCACGCGGGCGGGCATTTCGGTGGCGAAGGACGCCGCCGACACCGTCAAGCGCGTGTCGCAGGAACTGGGCGGCAAATCGGCCAACATCATCCTGCGCGACGCCGATCTGGAAGCGGCGGTGAAGGGCGGAGTGGCGGCCTGCTTCGGCAATAGCGGCCAGTCCTGCAATGCGCCGACCCGGATGTTCGTGCCCGCCGAGCGGCTCGAGGAAGCAGTCGCCCATGCGAAAGCGGCGGCGGAGGAATATCGCACCGGTCCGGCTTCCGACCCGGCTTCCGTCCTTGGCCCGGTCGTCAGCAGGACGCAGTTCGACAAGATCCAGAAGCTGATCGAGACGGGCATCGCGGAAGGCGCCGATCTGGTCGCGGGCGGTCCGGGCCGCGTGGAGGGCCATGACCGGGGCTATTTCGTCAAGCCCACGATCTTCGCCAATGTGAGCCATGAATCGACCATCTCCCGTGAGGAGATATTCGGCCCGGTGCTGGCCATCCTGACCTATGAAACGGAGCAGGAAGCCATCGATAAGGCCAATGACACGGTTTACGGGCTGGCTGCCTATGTGCAGTCGGGCGACATCGTGCGGGCGCGCGAGGTCGCCAGCCGGTTGCGGGCGGGCAATGTCTATATCAACGATTCCGACTGGGACTGCGACATACCCTTCGGCGGCTACAAGCAGTCGGGCAATGGCCGGGAATCCGGCGAGTGGGGTCTGGACGAATTCCTCGAAGTGAAGGCGATCGTGGGATATGAAGGCAACGCCTGACGCGCGTTCAGGCCTTCACGCCTTTTCAAGATGATCCTTCAAAATATCGCAGGCATTTCCGGGTGGAAATGCCTGCGGAAAGTGGAGGCCTTGCCGCCCGGAAGCGGGCAAGGCCTCATGCTTATCGTCAATATTTGAACGACAGGCTGACGCCATAGGTGGCGGGCATGCCCGCGAAACGCACGATCGCGTCAGATGCCGTGGTCACGTTGTTCCAATAATATTCGTTGAAGATGTTCTTCCCGAACACCGTCAGACGCCATTTGTCATCCGCGCTGGCAACGCCGATACGGCCGTCGACGAGCACATAATCGTCGATGCCTTGCAATGTCTTGCCAACGGGCAGGGAACCAGTGGGATTGGTGTCGCCGCCAATCACGGAGATCGTATCGGACCGCATGTTCACGCTCGTCCCGAAGAAGGCCTTGATGTTGCCCGACAGCGGGAATTCATAATCCAGATTAGTGGACAGCTGATATTTCGGCGTGAACGGCATCCGCGTGCCGCCGAAATCGGCCGGTTGCCCGGAACCTGTGATGCCCACGAACTCCTTGATCTTGGCATCGAGATAGGTGAAGCCGACGCCCAGCGTCAGCCCGTCCGTCGGCCGCGCCGTCAATTCCAGTTCAAAGCCCTTGATCGAGGATTTCGGCACATTGACCAGCGCATCCTGAACGCCGAACAAAGGCGGATTGATTTTCGCGCGGACCTGCTTGTCCTTATAGTCATAATAGAAGGCTGCGCCGTTGAACTGGAGCGCATTGTCCAGCAACGATGCTTTCACGCCAGCCTCATAGGCGGTGACGGATTCTTGCTTGACCGCCTGATATTGCTCAAAGATGGTTGCGGAAACGGCCGGGAAGCTGCCCGCCTTATACCCACGGCTGACATTGCCGTAGAACAGAAGGCCCGGACGAGGCTTATAATCGAGCCCGGCGGTCCAGGATACATTGTCTTCGTCCAGCGTACCCTTGAATTCGCCGGGAAGACCGGGACCAACACCGTTGACGGGCACAGAGAAGTTATTGATCGCAAAGCAGTCGCCTGCTTGGAAACCAGGACCGTAAATGAAGGGGCCGGTTCCTAATGGATCTCCGGTCAGGTCGGTATTGCAAATGGTGGCCGTGCTTTTCGCCTTGGTATATCGGGCCCCGGCCTTGAACGTCAGCGTATCGGCCAGATCATATTCGCCGTTGGCGAAGAAGGCGTAGCTCTTCAGTTTCTGATAATTGGTATAATAGGCCTGTGTTAGATCATAGCCATAAACAGCTTTCACGGTCTGGTTTACCGATGAATAGCGATAATCGAAATTCACGGCTTGATCGACTTTGCTGTGCGAATAGTTTGCGCCTACCACCCAACGGAAGGGTTTGCTGTCCCCGTTGCTCAGGCGCAATTCCTGAAAGAAGCTCTTGATCGAACCGTCCGACAGAACATCATTCGTGGTATAGGGCATGCCGTCCCGATCCGCAGCCTGTCGTTGGTTGAATTGCAGATAGGAGGTGAGCGAGGTCAACGTGATGGTATCGCTAAGATCGATGTCGCCGCGGAGAGATGTCTGCCAGAAATCACTGTCGCCAAAGGGCGCGAAGCCGGTGGACGATGGGTTCCAGTCCGCCGCGCGTGGCTTTTCCGGCGAGAAGGGCAGGGCCAGGACGTCGGGATTGCCAATGGGGTTTTGCTGGGCATAGCCGATATATTGCGCGGCTTGCGTGTCGCTCTTGTCCTTCCAGCCATTGACGTTCAGGCTGAAGCGGGCCGTCGGCGCCGGTTCCCAGTTGAGCAGGAAGCGGCCCATATAGTTGCGGACCTTGCCGTTGCGTTCGTCCGGGCGGGAGTTGCTGATCTGCCAGCCGTCCCTGCGCTCGAACCGGCCAGCGAGGCGGGCCTTGAGCGTATCCGACAGCGGGCCGCTGATAAAGGCTTCGCCGTTCACTTCGTTGAAGCGGCCATATGACGCGTTGATGCCCGCATGGAGTTCGTTCGTCGGCTTGGCGGCAACGAAGTTGATGGCGCCGCCGGTAGAGTTCTGCCCGAAAAGAGTGCCCTGCGGCCCCTTGAGAACCTCGACGCGCTCCAGGTCATAGGCGGAGTGTTGCGCCAGCACGCCGAAGGGTAGGGGCGCTTCATCGACATAGGCCGACACGGTCGGATAGGCGGCGAGCGAGGATTCGATGAAGCCTACGCCGCGTAACGTCAGAACGGGGGTGCCGTTCTCTGAATTGGCGAAGGACAGGCCCGGAACGGACTGGGCGATATCCTGGATGGAGCTGATCTGGCGCTGGGCCAGTGCTTCTCCGCCCAGAACCGCGACCGTCGAACCCACGTCCGACAGTTTCTGTTCGCGCTTGTTCGCGGTCACGATGATTTCGTGCGACGATAGGTCGTCGGCGCCTTGCTGCGCCTGCGCGACGGCCGGCATGCAGGCGATGCAGGCGCCGATCGTCAAAAAGGATGCTGTTTTCAGCACAGAATTGTTTTTCATTGAACCTCCCTTATCATGAGGAGCTCGCTCGTCTTTTTTATTGCCAGACGATGATAAAGCTCCGCGCCAGAGATATATTCTGGCGCGCGCATTCTAAGGGATCGGGGAAAAAAGGCGCGCACCCCAACATTGGGGACAAGCTTAACCGGACGCCGTCTAGGTCGGATCTAGTGAAAGCGTTGTGCGGGAAGCAGGTGGCTGGATTCCGAAAATAGCGCCAGATACCAGACGACGAGATCCCGGAAGCTGGTCAGGTCAAACCGTCTATAGAAACGCTTCTTGTAACTGACGGCCGTTTCATAGGCGATGGAAAGGTCCAGCGCGACGCCTTCGCATGTCATGCCGTAAAGCAGCCTCGCAATGACCTGGATTTCCCGTCTGGGCAGGCAGAGGGGGCAAAGGGTCAGGCATTGCTCGATGATATCGAGGGAGGTCAATGCGCGGGACGACACCTGCTTTTCGTGCAGTATATCGAAATGACGGGACAGCAGCGGAAAGGCGATGTCGCCCAATATGCCGATCCTGGCGCGTTCCTCGGCGCTGAATATGCCGTGCCGGGCGGAGCGCACGATGCTGAGCCCCAGATGACCGTCGGATGCCTTGCTATATACCACCACCCGTTCGCCGATGTCGGTCGAGGAATAGAAGTGCTTGAGTTCCAGGGTTTCGGGCCGCTCGACATCCAGATGCCTCAGGAAGGGTGAGGTGCCTTCCCACTGGGAACCGATGGCCATGGAGGGATCGTGCCGCCATATCTCCTTTTCCAGATAGAGGGCGCTTTGCTGCCGCGCTTTTCCGTCGCCATCCGCGCTGAGCGAAATGACCTTGGTCGGATGCCGGGCCGGAATGTGGGAAATATGCAGGAACTCGGCATTGAAGATGGCGCTGAGATGGCGGGCCATCTCTTCCACGAAACAGGGCCTGCCCACGGCGGCCATCAAGGCGCCGAGACCATATTCCCGCGCCTGTCCAATGGCATGTTCCGAATGGGCGACCAGACCTCGATCCAGGGTCCAGGGCATCTCGTCTCTCTCCCGCGATCTGATTTTATCTTCTCTTTTCGCCTTCTAGCAGTTGGATTCCGGACTCGCAACGCGGCGTTGCAGGATGGGGGAAATGCCGGAGCGGTTGACGACAGGAGCCGCGTTCCATGTGCCCCTTCCGGGGGCATTGCATATGGCGTGGAGAAGATGCACAGACACGCGGTGTCGATTGCCCGGCCGCCCCCGCGGACAGAGGCGTTACAAGAGGATAAGACTTTGACGAGCAGCTTTGAAGCCGCGGATGGCGCGTTGCAGCGTTTCGAGCATCTTTACATCGACGGCCAGTGGGTGAAGCCGGTGGACGGCTCGTTGGCGGAAAGCATCGATCCGGCGACGGGCAAGCCCTGGGCGCTGGTGGCCATGGGCGGGCGCGGGGACATCGACCGGGCGGTGGAGGCGGCGCGCAAGGCGTTCCGCAGCTGGCGGCGCATGCCGGGCCATGAACGGGCGGCGATCCTGCGCCGCTTCGCCGATGCCTATATGGCGGCGATACCGGAGATGGTTCCGCTGGAAGTGCGCGACAGCGGCCGGATCATCACCGACGCGCGCGCCGATCTTGGCGCGCATGTGCAATGGTATCAGTGGTTCGCCTCGCTGGCCGACAAGCAGCAGGGCACGACGATCCCGATCGACGACAGCGTATTGTGCTTCACGACGCGCGTCCCTGTGGGCGTGGTGGGAGCGGTCACGCCTTGGAATGCGCCGCTGCTCACTATTTGCCTCAAGCTGGGGGCGGCGCTGGCGGCAGGCTGCACGATGGTGGTGAAGCCGGCGGAGTCCACCTCCATCTCGACGCTGATGCTGGGACGGATCGCCGATCAGGCGGGTCTGCCGCCCGGCGTGCTCAACATCGTTCCGGGCTATGGTCGCGACATCGGGGAACATCTCGTCGCGCATCCGGGCGTGGACAAGATTTCCTTCACCGGCGCGGGCAACACCGCCAAGCAGATGCTCAAGACGGGCGCGGACACGCTCAAGCGTTTCACCTTCGAACTGGGCGGCAAGGCGCCGCATATCATCTTCGCCGACGCCGATCTGGAGCAGGCGCTGAACGCGGCGACCTCTTCGGCCTGGACGAATTGCGGGCAGAGCTGCGCGCTGGGTTCGCGCGTGCTGGTGGAACGGCCGGTCTATGAACAGGTGGTCGAGATGTTCCGGGAACGCGCCCGGACCGTGAAGGTCGGCATGCCGATGGACGAAACCACGCGCATGGGGCCGCAGAACAGCCAGCAGCAACTCGACAAGACATTGTCCTATTTCGAGATCGGCAAGACGGACGGCGCGGAACTGATCCATGGCGGACGGCGGGTCGACAGCCCTCATCTTGCGTCCGGCTATTTCGTCGAGCCGACGGTTTACGCCAATGTGAACAACCGGATGCGGATCGCGCGGGAAGAGATTTTCGGGCCCGTTGCCTCGATCATCCCGTTCGACGGGGAAGAGGAAGCGCTGGAAATCGCCAACGACACGCCTTTCGGTCTGACTTCGGGCCTGTGGACCCACGACGTGGGCCGCGCGCATCGGGTGGCGGGCCAGATCGACGCGGGGATCGTGTGGGTCAACACCTATCGCTACCTGCGCTGGTCGCTGCCCTATGGCGGGTTCAAGCAGAGCGGATGGGGCCGCGAAAACGGCATCGACGCGCTTGACCCTTATCTCGAAAACAGAACCACCGTCATCTCCACCACGGGACAGATGCCCAATCCCTATGCGGGGTGATGCTTGCTTCCCGTGATTGGGGATCGGAAGGCTGTTACGCCGGTTCGATGCTAGTGTTCTATCATGCAGCCATGTTTTTGGTGTGGCTGCATGATTGTATGTGCGCGCTGTGGTTTCTGGCGCAACGGCGGTTATTGGCCAGAAGTAGCCATTCCAACATCCGTTCGGGCTGAGCTTGTCGAAGCCCTTCTCCTTTCTTCATGACATTGTGTTTGAAGAAGAAGTGAAGCCGTTGGCTTCGCCGGCCTTCGGCTCGACAAGCTCAGCGCGAACGGAGGGCGGATGTCCGCAACCCACCCAAATCCACTATCCCAGAAAAAGGCAGTTACTCCCGCCCCGCCCGAATCGCTGCGCCCCCGGCAAAGGGCGTGATCGCCACCAGCAGCAGGGATGCCGCGCCCAGGAATTTGAGCGCCGCGCCGCTTCCGTCCCCCAGCGTCCCCGCGCCGAAGATCAGCAGCGGCACCGCCAGCGGCAGGGCCAGCAGCCCCGCCAGCGCCCCGCTCGACCGCAACCCGGCGGTCAACGTCGCCACCAGCAGCCCCAGCGCAGCCAGAGCAGGCGTCCCGATCAACAGGCCCGCCTCCAGCAGCAGGACGGTCCCACCATCCAGTTTCAGCAGCGCTGCGGCGGGCAGTGTTGCGATCATTAGCGGCGGACCGAATCCCAGCCAATGCGCGATCAGCCGCGCCAGCACGATCATCTCTTCTCCGACACCGCGCAGCGCGATCTGATCCAGCACGCCCGCATCCCTGTCCGGTGTCACCAACCGGTCGACCGGTAGCAGGCTGGCGAGCAGCGCCGCGATCCACAACATGCCGCCGCCGGTCCGTCGCAGCAGCCCCGCGTCAGGCCCCACGGCAAAGGGATAGAGGCTCGCCACCAGCAGCAGGAAGGCGACCGGCAACCACAGCCCCGCCGACCGCCATGCCTGCCCCAGGTCGCGGCGCGCGAGCAGCCATAGGGTCCTCATGCGCTTTCCGCCTCCGCCGCATAGGCGCGCAGGTCGATCCGCACATCGTCGGCCAGCGGCAAGGGCTGGTGCGACGCCGCCAGTACGATGCCGCCCGTTTCCAGATGCCGGGATACCGCCGCGCCCAGAAGGCCGAGCGAGGCATCGTCCAGCCCGTTGCCCGGCTCGTCCAGCAGCCAGACCGCCGCGCCCGACGCGATGACGCGCGCCAGCATCGCCCGCTTGCGCTGCCCGGTGGACAGCATCCGCACCGGCAGGTCGGCGAGCGGCCGCAGCGCCATCGCCTCCAGTGCATCTTCCAGCGCCCCGTCATCCACCCCGTCCAGCCGCGCCCAGAAGCCCAG
>JASGDV010000212.1:0-27227 GCA_049841255.1 Sphingobium sp. | reverse complement strand
GTTTCGGCATCGACTTCGCGACGGTGCGGAAACGATCCTTCAATACCTGTTCGTCAAAACCCATCAGGCCGAAGATGCTTGCCTCATTGCTGGTCGACCCGGAGATATAGGGCACGCGGGCGATATCCCCTTTCGCGAAGGCGATGGCGGTCTCCTCCGGGATCGTCTCGCCATCGACCACCGCCCCGAAATTGGGCGGCCCCGGATCGGCGGCCATGATCGCCGCCGGATCGAGCTTGCGCAGCGCCGCGATGGCCTCTTTCCCCTCGCCCGTCACACCAGCACGCGCGGCGAAGGCCAAACCTTCCTGTTCAGCCTGCGCCTGCGGCCGGGTGGCATTGTTGATGCCGCCGCCCGAATGCGCGCTCGCCCGCGCGAAGAGACCGCGCGCCTTGGGGGACGCCACCAGCGCATTGATGCTGGAACCGCCTGCCGAGCAGCCCATGATCGTGACCTTGTCCGGATCGCCCCCGAATTGCGCGATATTCCCGCGCACCCAGTTCAACCCGGCGACCTGATCCATCAGCCAGTAATTGCCTGTCGCGATGCCCGGCTGCTCTGCGCGCAATCCGGGATGGGAGAAGAAGCCCAGCCGCCCCAATCGATAGTTGAGCGACACCACCAATATGCCGCGCGCATTATAGACCTTTGCGGCTTGTTCGAACATTTCCGCGCCCGACCCGACAAAGAAGGCTCCGCCATGGATCAGCACCAGCACCGGCTTTTTCTGCCCCTTCAACGCGGGCGTCGCCACATTGACGGACAGGCAGTTCTCGCTCTGGGGAGCGCCGCGTCCTTCGGGCGTTTCCGGCTGCGGGCAGATCGGACCGAAGCGGGATGCGTCGAATGGCTTGGTCCACGCCACGGCCGGACGCGGCGGCATCCAACGGCCGTCACCGCCGGTCGACCGGGCGAAGGGGATGCCCTTGAAGATGCCGCCCTGTCCCTCAGCCACGCCCCGGACCGGGCCTGACGCCGTTTTCACGACCGGCCCATCCGCAGCGGGAGAAGCCGCAACCATGCTGGCGCTCATCAGGGAAAGTCCGCCTACCCCCGCCAGAAAATGCAACGCCTTCAATGGCTCTCTCCCTTTTTATCGCGACATGGCATTCAAGAAAAAGAAGCAGCGGTCTTTCGATCGCTGCCTCCGAAAACGGTCAGAATTTAAACCGCACCCCGGCGGTGAATGCACGACCCACCGTGTCATAAGTCGATATGATCGTCGGCAGGTTCACGCCCGGAATATCCCCGGCCACCAGCGGCGGATCGCGATCGAACAGATTGTTGATCGTCAGGAACGGCTCCAGCGAGCCGCCCCACCCTTCGATCTTCTGGCCGATCGTCAGGTCGGTATACCAGACCGAAGGCGTTTTCGCGCCGCCATAATTATTGTTCGGCTCCTGCGAACCGATCTTCACCGGGCTGATATATTGTTCCGAAATGAAGATGTTGAAGCCGCCATCCGTTACGTAGTTCAGGTTGAGCGTCCCCCGCCATATCGGCCGCGCGACCGGGCCGTTCCCGCATAGTCATAAGCGGGCGCCAGCGTGCTCTGCTGCGTCACATATTTGTCGAGCCAGCTCACATAGGCGCGGGCGGTGAACGCACCATTGCCCAGCCGCGTGGAATAGCTGGCGTCGATGTCGATGCCCGCTGTCTCCAGCTTCGCGATATTGGCCGCGACGAGGCGTACCAATGTCGGGAATTCGGTCGGCGACGGACGCGTGATGAGCGCGCATTCCGGTGCCGCTGCATTCTGTGCGCAATTCCGCACGATGTCGCCCGTGCCGAGCGTCCCGATGGCCCCGTCGATCTTCAGGTCGAAATAATCGACGGACAGGCTGAAACCGGGCAGGAAGCGCGGCGTCAGCACGACGCCGACGGTTTTGGTCTTCGACTTTTCAGGCTTCAGTGCACGGTTGCCGCCCGACAGAGTGGGCACATTGGCGGTTTCGTTCGAAACCGGGTCGACCAGCAGCCCCAAGCCACTCTGATCGCCCGCGAAAAGGTCGAACAGCGTAGGCGCCCGAATGTCGCGGGAGATCGTGCCGCGCAACAGGATATCCTGAACCGGCTTCCAGGTTTCGACGCGTCCGGACGTGCTATAATCGGTGACGCGGCCCGCACCGTTCAGGTCCAGCGATTGCAGGAACGGCACGTCCTTGACGATGGGCAGGTTGATTTCGCCAAAGGCTTCCTTGACGGTGACGCTGCCCCGCGCCTGCCCCACATTGGTCAGCCAGAAGAATTGCGACCCACCCGCCACGCCACGCAAGCCCGCGAAATATTCGGCTCGCTTTTCCGGCGTGTCGAGTAGCGAGGGATCGCTGTTGCTGGTGAGGTTCAGCGACTGCTTGCGCCATTCCCCGCCAAAGGCGATATCGACCGGGCCGCCAGGCAGTTCAAACGGCGAACCCTGGAACTGCAACGCGATGGCGTCATGCTTGATCCGCGCGTCGTAGGACATGGTCCCCGTCGCATAATCATAGCCCGGCTGCGCGGTATAGGCATCGCCCGTCAGGAAAATATTGAGCGGCTGGCATCCCGCAAAGCGCGCGCGAATAACCGGATCGGCGCTCAGAGTCGGGCGGCAGACGATATTGTTGTTGCCGTCGCGCACGGCATCCAGCGCGGCATAGGCCTTCTGATAGTCATAAAGGCCATGTTGATCGACGCTGTGCCTGGAATCGCCATGCGTATAGTTGACGGACCAGCTCCAGCCATCGCCGAACTTGCCCTCCAGACCGGCGGTCGCCATCCAGAAATCGGTGCGTTCCTTGGTGAAGGGCTTCTTCCTGCTGTCACCGGAATATTTGCCGACCGCGAAGCCTTGGCCCGGAGCCAGCGCCGCTTCGATCTCTGCCGGAATGAAAGGATTACCCTGAAAAACCGGCGCTTCCTGTCCGCCGACCCAAGCGTTGGACTGGCTGATATAATTAAGATCGCTGCGGGTGAAATTACCCTGTGCGAAGAAGGTGATATCGTCGGTCACGTCATAACTGAAGCGGCCGAAGGTCTGATAGGTGCGGAGCGGCGCGACGGCATGCACGTCCGAAGGAATGACGAAGCCGTCTCCGCCTACGTTGAAGAATGGCGTGCCAGTAGCTGTGCCGTTATTGAACGGGCGGATCGTGCCGTCGCTGTTGATCTGATAATTGTCGAAAGGCCCGCCGATGATCTTGCCGTTGTCGCTGGCGAAGATCAGGTGGATGTCGTCCTGCAAGATGCGCGGGTTGGCGTCCGAACCAGGCGGCTCACTGCTGCCCGGCACGCTGCCGACATAGACATAATTGGCATTGCCGCCCTTGCGGGCTGAGCGCAGCATGCCCTCGTTGTTATAATATTCCCCCGACAGCAGCAGATGACCGCGCCCGCCGAACAACTCCATGCCGCCCGCCAGGCTAAGGCGCTGATTGGCGTTGTCGCCCCGGTCCGAAATGCCCGCCTGCGCGTTCCCCGTCAGTCCGGTGAATTTGCGATTGAGTACGAAGTTGACCACGCCCGCCACCGCGTCCGAGCCATAAGCGGCCGACGCGCCGGCGGTCACGATGTCGACGCGCTGGAGCAGGGCGTTGGGAATGACGTTCGTGTCGACCGTTCCCTGAAAGGTGGTCGGCGGCACGCGTAATCCATCGAACAGGATCAGCGTGCGATTGCCCCCGACGCCGCGCAGGTTGAGCACGTTGCCATGGCTCGCGCTGTTAGCGAAATTATGCGAACTGCGCGCTGGGCTGGACGAATTCTGGAACTGAAGCAATTTATTCAGAGCGTCAGGGACGTTGGTGGGCGTCGCCTTCACCAGATCCTCGGTCGTGGCGACGGTGACAGGCGTCGGCGCGGTATAACCATCGCGCACGATGCGCGATCCCGTCACGATGATGTCGGAAATATTTGCCTGATCTTCGGCGGCACTGCCTGCCTCGACCGTCTGCGGCGCTTTTGAGCCAAGGCCGCCGCGCTGAAAGCCCCCAGACTGATCCCAATATATGCTGCCGAAGCAAATGAGCGCTTCATCGAAACCCCTCCCTGTCCCCTGTCATGCGATATATTAAATATGCACATTGATGCATAATTTCTACCGTTACAAAAATGCATTTCAATGCATGATCTGTTGCGCCGCATCGGCTTTTGTCGTTCGGCTGGAATGGGGACTCTTGGATCAATCCACTAAAATCCAATGCCTGAATCAGGTGTCGAGCCTGTGCAATCGGGCGGAATCAGCAGACGTTCCGGACCCGTCGAAGATCCCGATATATGTATTATCCGTCGGTTTTCCTGAACCGCCGAAATCGATCCGGACATTGCGACGGCAAGCCCAAAAGTCCACCAATCGATCAATCGCATCGCAGCATGCTCACTACCAAGTCTTTATCCGACCTCAATGGCAAAGGTACACAACTAAGATGTCAACGACTGTCAGCATCCGGTCAAACTGATGGTGGACGAAGTCAAAGCCCACTCCATACTGCACTGTCATCCGACCAGCCGGGCATTGCTGTTCTGCTTTTAGCGCCGCCGCTCTTTCTGAGTTTGATGCTGTCTTTCATGCGCCGTTCGGCATAAAGTCCGGAACGGCCATGCGCAGCCAGGCTTGCCGGAGAGCTTATCGACAGGGCGGAGCGGATCGATGTGACGCAGGAAGGGGGCGATGCTGAGGCGGTCTATGCCGCTTTTCTCAGCTACAACCACAAGGATGTCCGGGCCGCCCGTCAGCTCCATCGGCGGCTGGAATCATATCGCTTGCCAAAGGGCGCGACCCGGCCGGATGGATCGAGAAGACTGGGCCCGATCTTCCGCGACAGGGATGAACTGCCAGCCGCGGCCGACCTTTCGGAAGCGGTGAAGCAGGCCCTTTCGCAATCCCATGCCCTTGTCGTCCTGTGCTCGCCCAATTCGGCGGCTTCCCCTTGGGTAGACAAGGAAATCCGGCTGTTCCGGGCCATCCATCCTGATCGTCCGATATTGGCGGCAATCATCGATGGCGAGCCGGAAGACGCGCTTCCTGCGGCCTTGAGCGAAGGCCCCGAACCGCTGGCCGCGGATCTACGACCGCAGGGCGACGGCAGGCGGCTCGGAACGCTGAAGCTCGTCGCCGGTCTTGCCGGAACGGGGCTCGATCGCCTGGTGCAGCGCGACGCGCAACGGCGCATCCGCCGCGTGACGGCCATCACGGTCGCCTCGTTGGTCGTCATGCTAGGCTTCTTCGCACTGGCTGTCATGGCCATGCAGGCACAGCGGGAGGCTGAGCGGCAACGCTCCGAAGCGGAAGGGATGGTCGAATTCATGCTGACCGATTTACGGGAACGGCTGCGCAGCGTCGGCCGGCTCGACGCGCTGAGCGTCGTCAATGAGCGGGCGATGAATTATTACAAGGACCAGGGCGATCTGGACCGCCTGCCAAACGACAGTCTGGAAAGGCGTGCGCGCATCCTTCAGGCGATGGGCGAGGACGATATCGCGCGAGGCAATCTGCCAGCGGCCATGCGGAAGTTCGAAGAAGCCCACCGGACGACATCGGCCCTGCTGGACGACGATCCCGCAAAGCCGGAATGGATATTCGCCCATGCGCAAAGCGAATTCTGGATCGGGCAGGTGGATCAGCTTTCCGGGCGGGCCGATGCGGCGCTTCGCCGTTATCAGGCCTATCTGCGCCGGGCTCTGGAGCTGCTGCGGCTTCAGCCGGGGGAAGCGCGCAGCTTCATGGAGGTTGGCTATGCCCTCAGCAACATCGCCTCCGTGGAATGGGAATCCCTGAACGATCATGACCGCGCGATCCGGAATTACACGAGATCCCTCCGCTGGTTCGAAAGGGCGCAGACGGCAGCGCCCCGTTCCCTCCCCATAAGGATGGAAGTGGCCGAACGTCATGCCCGAATCGCCGATGTGCAATTCGACCGTAAGGATTATCCTTCCGCACGGGAGCATCGGCTTGAGCAATTGAAGCTGCTCGAACCGTTGAGGCGGGAGGATCCGGAAAATGGCGACATCGCCTATGACACGCTGGTCGCGATCCGGTCGCTCGCCCGAATCGCGTTCGAGACTGGCGATCTGGCTGACGCCGCCAGATTGCTTGATGATGCGAAGGAGCGATCATGGGCGCTCAGCAAGCGCGATCCGGAGAATCAGAGCTGGTTCGAACAGAATCTGCGTATTCTCATAGATGCGGCGGAAGTGGCGCGGGCCCGCGGACGCGGGAGCGAAGTCAGACGCCTGGTCGATCAGGCGCGCCTTTTCATGCGGGAATCCAATCCACGGTTGGCGGCGGTTCCCAAATTCAGGGCTACGTCCATCCAGAGGCTGGATGCTATAGCTCAGGTTGACGGCAGCAATATGATGGAGGGGAAGTAACATGCGCTTTGGAGACAGCATCAGGAAATCAGGACCCGACAAGGATACCCGCTTTTGCCATGTCGTCCTGCTCTATATCGGCGTGAAGCGAGGGGTCTGGAACGTCAATCGCTGGTTCGCGCCGATCGGCAAGGAAGGCCTCGGCGCAACGGAAGAACGGCTGCTCAGGCTCGCCCGGTCACGGAAACGGGAATGCGAGTGCGAATTTCAGGGCCATGGTTTCGAGAATATCCGCTTCGTCGAATATCCGTCCTATTTCACTATCGTTCTGGATGCGCCCGGTTATGATTTTCAGGACGACAAGGGCACCGATCCGATGTGGTTCGTGGAGAAGAAGGTCAATTCCCTCCTTCCCCCGCCCCCGGCGCCCGTCGTGCCGAACCGGACCTTCTACGACCTCGAAACCACGCAGGTCGGCGGATTTCCGGCGCTGCGTTGCCGGAACTATCTGCGCAACAGCATTACGGGAGAACCGCTGAAGAAGGATGAGGAACAAGGGTTCATCTTCAACATCTATCTTCAGGCGCGCTATGCGCATGGCGGCGATAACGGCGTGACGCTGGTGATCGACCCGGACGGCACCAGCAGGGGACCGGACAGGTAAATTTTCTGGTGCCGCGCCCATGCCTGTGAGACAAAGCCAGGAATGATCAGCCCGCAACTTAACAGCATCACGCGACTGGCGCGCGCGGGCGCGCTGGAACAGGCCTGGACCCTGTTCCATGCGTCCCGCTTCACGCCGGGATCGGATGACCCGGATGTCCTGACGGTCTATGGACGGCTGCTGAAGGATCGCGCGGCGCAGACCAACGGCGCGGCGCGGGACGCATTGCTGCATGATGCCATCGCGGCCTATGAGCGCGCGTCGATATTGTCGCGCGCTACCTATCCGCTCATCAACGCGGCGACGCTGGCTTTTCTCGCGGGTCTGCGGGACAAGGCGGGTAAGCTCGCCAAGGCGACGCTGGCGCTGCTCGACAGCCCGGATTGCGCGCGGGAGACGCCTTACTGGATCGATGCGACCCGAGCCGAGGCGCTGCTGCTGCTGGGCCGCAGCGAGGAGGCGGAACAGCTGCTGGGACAGGCGATTGCGCACCAGCCCGACGCCTGGGAGGATCATGCCTCCACGCTGCGCCAATTCTCCATGATCCTGCGCGACATGGGGCAGGCCGACGACTGGCTCGACCGCTATCGCCCCCACGCCCCCCTGTATTTCGACGGCATATTGGGCCTCGCCCCGGACGATGCCAAGGCCGCGAGGACCATCGAGGATGCGGTGGAGACTCTGGCGCCTTCCATGGTGATCGGCGCGCTGGCCGCAGGGGCCGACATGCTGGTGGCGGAGGCTGCCGTCCGACGCGGCAGCGAGTTGCACGTTGTCCTGCCCTGCCCCGCCGGCCTTTTCCGAACCACGTCGGTCGAGCCATTCGGACCTGACTGGACCGGGCGCTTCGATATATTGATGGATGAAGCCGTATCCGTCCTAGTGCTCGACGATTGGCACCCCCTTAGCGACGCCTCCATCGATGTGTCGCGTCAGGCCGCCATGGGATTGGCGATCCGTCAGGCGAGACGCCTGCAATCCTACCCGCAGGCCCTGCATATCTCCGGCCTGGGGGAAGAAGCCCGGTCGGCGGGTCTGGAACCTTGGCATCGGCTTGGGCTTCCCCTGTCCCGCGTACGGATAGAAAGAAGCAGCAGCAACCAAGCCGCTCTGTCCGGACATGGGACGGCGATGACCTTGCTCTCCGTCCCGGAAGCCTGGGCTTCCGAGCTTGAAAAGGCCGACGAGGCGGTGCTGCTGGGCCGGCAAGCGGGGCAGGTCGTTTACAGCCTGCCTCATCTGGCAGATGCGGCGGCATTGGCTCACGCGATACAAGCGCGGCATCCCGAAGCTCGGCCGGGCCTGGACTATCGCGCCGTCGCCGATGATGAAGCTGGGGATCAGTTGCTGGAGCGCGTGCTCATGCTGGCCCGCGCCGATCTTGAGGGCGCGGTCGCGCTCAGCGAAGCCGCCGCGCTTGCGCTGACGCTCCACTGGCCAGAGGCGAATGTGCAATCCATGGGCGCGATGCGCGCGACCTCGGGCGATCAGGCGCTTTATGGGCTTTTCCTTCGCTCAGACGATCAGTTCGGCTAACAGCCTGGGCGCCAGGATTTCGAGCGTTTCGTCAGACCGGCGGACGATCCCGCGCCGCACGAGATACGCCATGGCCCGCGAAGTGGTTTCCCGCGTGGTGTGCACAGTGAGCGCGAGCGCCGACAGGACCGGCGGCGGCTCGATCCGGTTCGTGGAGCCCGCAAGGCGCAGCAGTTCGGCATAGACGCGTCCCGTTGCGGTCAATGTCGTCCTGGCCGCCATGCGATCCATCGTGACGCCCAGTTGCCGGGCGAAAAGCACCGTGAGGCCATAGGCGATATCGGCAAATCTGCGCGCCAGTCCGACCAGCGTGCCAGTATCGACGCAGAGCAGCCGAAGCGCTCCATGGGCGACCATATCGGCGCGCAAGGCAGCCGGTTCGGGATAACAGCCAAATATTTCGCCGGGACCGTAGGATGCCAGCAGCGTCAGTTGCCCGTCCGTGGAAATGATCTGCGCATGGGCGTCTCCTTCCACGACCAGCCAGCAATGCGCCGCGGTATCGCCCTGATGCGCGATCACCGCCTTATGGGCGAACGCGGCATCGCGAACGGCGGCATCGAGAGCGGCAGCGCTCTCCTGCCCACAGGAAAAAAGGCTTCTGATAACGGCCAGCCGTTCCGCCTCAAACAAGCTATCCCCCAAAAACCAAGGACATCCGGGTCTAACAACTATCGCAAGTGCAGCCCTGTCAACATTTTCCGTAGGGTTTGCCGGGATAAAAGGAAGCCCGGCAACATGAATGCCGCCGGGCCTCAAGGGGGGAAATCAGAGCAAGCCTGATTCCCTCGGGTCGCAGTCGGCAACTTAATGCGCAGGCCAGCATGTGCGCGTGACGCGCATCACACATCGAAAATATCTGTTAATGAATTCAGGACAGGGAAGCCTTGTCTATCGCTTTCATGCGAACCACGCGGCCGCGCTTCACCCAATAATCATATCCGCCCCAGCGAATCCGGCGGGACAGCGCCCCGAGGATCAACACCGCCAGATGCGCCCATGTCACTGCAAAGGGCGCCAATATATCCCAGAGAAACGACCGGCCCGCTTTTCGCGCCTGCGCCGGTTCCGCCACATCGGCCACGATCTTCCTCCGGACGAGCGCCCGGCTCCATGCCGCGCCATAACCGATAGCAACCGCACTCCATCCGCCCCCCCCCAATGCCCAGAACCAGCCAACGGACTGGACCGCCATGACCAATGCCGCGATCCACCACATGCCGGGGCTGTTGGTGACGATATGCCGATATTGCCGTACCGCGAAGCTCAGCGCCGACAGTCCTTCTCCATGCAAGGGACTCGCCACCAGCAGATCGCGCACGGGACGAAGGCGCAGCTTTGCATGCCACCCCGCAAGGCCTATGGTCATGTCATCGGACAACCGGCCCGCCAATATCCGTTCCAGTTCCAGCCGCTCCGCCGTTTCCCGCGTCATCGCCATGGCTCCCCCCCAGGGCATGGTCGAACTCGCCGCGCGGGGCAGCGTCGCCAATTGCATCTCCACCGCGCCCACCAAGGCCAGCAGCGGCTTTGCGTCCGGCAACAGCAGGCGATAGCCCGTCACGATGTCCGCCTTGCCGCGCGCCAACGGGAACAACAGCCGCCCGATCAGCCGCGCGGGCGGTTCTATATCCGCATCGATGAAGACCAGATAGCGATCATCCGGCCGCAGCGCCCTGAGAGCGGCTCGCAGCTTATGCACCTTCTGCCCTTCATCATCCGCCACGCCCGCGCGGACGATCTGCACATCGGGCAAAGTCAAAGCCTCCGCCGCCGGACATGCTCCCGAAGTCGCCACGATCAGCCGGAAGGACGCGGTCTGCGCCGCCAGCCGCGCCATCAGATCGGCCCCGCCGTCCCACTCGTCGCGAACGCACAGCAGGACCACAACGCCTTCGGGCGCTTCCTCCTGTCGATCGGCAGGCAAATGTCGCAGATAAAGGACGACGCCCAGCACCGTCATCCCCTGCAACAGCAGCCAAAGCCCCAAGGCCCAACTCATCGCGCGTCCCGCCCTTTACCGCCTCGACTGCTGCTGTATGAGCAAAGGCGATGCTCTCAAACCCCTTTCTCTTCACCCTGTTGCGCCTGCTGCCTGCCGCGATGGCTTCGTGGATCGGGGGATGGCTGTCCGTGACCGTCGCGCGCCGGACCATGAAGCTGCGCGACCGGCGGGCGCGGACGAACCTCGCCCTGCTACGCCCCGACCTTAGCGAAGCCGCGCGCGAGGCGATGCTGACCCGCCGATGGTTCAATCTGGGCCGCACCATGGCGGAGCTTGCCAATGTCGACCGGCTCGTCACGCCCCGTCGCGTCGCGGTTCAGGATGAAGCCGGTTATCGGGAGGCGCTGGATTCCCCCCGCCCGATGATCTTCCTCACCACCCATATCGGCAATTGGGACCTGCTCGCCGCGCATTTGAAGGCGTCCTGCGACCGTGCCCCGCTGGGCGTCTACGATCCGCCCGCCGATCCCGCGCAGGCGAGGATGCTGCAACGCGCCCGCAAAAGCTATATGGGCGAAGCCATCACCGGCGGCGGCGCGGCCCGCGCCATCGTGCGCCACCTGACGAGCAGCGACCGCGCGATGCTCTACATCCTGATCGACGAACGCCGCGACATGCAGGTGGCCTTCCCACGCTTCGGACGCGACATCGGGGCGAGCGGCAATCTCTCCATCGCGCTGCGCCTCGCCCGCCGCAGCAATGCGCGTTTCCTGCCCTTTTATCTCGCGCGGGAGAAGGGCGCGCATTTCCGGCTGCACTGGCATCCGCCGCTCGACCCGGCCGAAATGGATGACGCCGCATTGCTGGATGCCATCGACGCCTTTCTGGGGCAGGCCTGCATCGATCATGCCGACCAATGGCTCGCCTTGCACGACATGGACCTGACGCAGCCCGTCGCGCGGGCCATGTGACTTGCGCTTCCATCGGGTCTAAAGCCCCTCCCATGTCCCGACTCGCGATCAAGATCTGCGGCCTTTCGACACCCGAAACGGTGGGCGCGGCCG
Source organism: Sphingobium sp. (assembly GCA_049841255.1). GTDB lineage: Bacteria > Pseudomonadota > Alphaproteobacteria > Sphingomonadales > Sphingomonadaceae > Sphingobium. The sequence goes on along the minus strand of JASGDV010000212.1, from coordinate 15,730 downwards.
TGCGGGCGGAGGCGGCGCATCTGGGCTTCGTCCATTTCCCCAAAAGCCCCCGCCATGTGGAAGCGGAGCAAATCCGCGCACTGACCGCATCGGTCCCTTCGCACGTAGGACGCGTGGCCGTGGTCGTCGATCCGGCGGACGACATCATCGCGCCGCTCGCGGCCACCGGCGTCCTTACCGCGCTGCAACTCCATGGCAAGGAAACGCCTGAGCGCGCCGCCGCCATCCGCGCGCGTTTCGGCATCCCGGTATGGAAGGCCATCTCCGTCAAGACCAGCGCCGACATCGCCGCCGCCAAGGCTTATGCGGGCGCGGTCGATTTCCTCCTCTTCGACGCGAAAACGCCGGATGGAGCCGCCCTTCCCGGCGGCATGGGCCTGCGCTTCGACTGGAACCTGCTGCGCGGAGCCGCCATCCCCGCGCCCTGGGGTCTTTCCGGCGGCCTTTCCATCGCCAATGTCGCGGAAGCCGTCGCCATCACGCGCGCGCCTCTGGTGGACATTTCTTCGGGCGTCGAGAGCGCGCCGGGCATCAAGGATGTGGACAAGATCATCGCCTTCTGCAAAGCGGCTGAGCCATCATGACCATTCAGAACTCCCTCCGCTCCCAGCCTGACGCCAGCGGGCATTTCGGTTCCTTCGGCGGCCGCTATGTCGCTGAGACGCTGATGCCGCTGATCCTCGATCTGGAGAAGGTCTACAGGGAAGCCCGCCAGGACCCGGCGTTCGAGGCGGAGTTCGCCGACCTCCTCAAACATTATGTCGGCCGCCCGAGCCCGCTTTACTATGCCGAGCGCCTGACCGAAGCGCTGCGCGCCGAAGCGCCGCGGGGCAAGGGCGCGAAGATTTACCTGAAGCGCGAGGAACTGAACCACACCGGCGCGCACAAGATCAACAACTGCATCGGGCAGGTGCTACTCGCCAAGCGCATGGGCAAGCCGCGTATCATCGCGGAAACCGGCGCGGGGCAGCATGGCGTGGCCACGGCGACGGTGGCGGCGCGCTTCGGGCTGCAATGCACCATCTTCATGGGCGCGAAGGATGTGGCGCGGCAGCAGCCCAATGTGTTCCGCATGAAGCTGCTCGGCGCGGAAGTGATCCCCGTGACATCCGGCGCGCAGACGCTCAAGGATGCGATGAACGAGGCGTTGCGGCATTGGGTCGCGAACGTCCACGACACTTTCTACATCATCGGCACGGCCGCGGGTCCGCACCCCTATCCCGAACTGGTCCGCGATTTCCAGTCGGTGATCGGCAAGGAAACCCGCGAACAGATCATGGAAGCGGAAGGACGTTTGCCCGACATGCTGATCGCGCCGGTGGGCGGCGGCTCCAATGCCATCGGGTTGTTCCATCCGTTCCTGGACGACGCGGAAATCGCCATGATCGGCGTCGAGGCGGCGGGCGAAGGATTGGACAGGAAACATGCCGCCAGCCTCAATGGCGGATCGTCCGGCGTCCTGCACGGCAACCGCACCTATCTGCTACAGGACGAGGACGGCCAGATCACGGAGGCGCACAGCATTTCGGCTGGTCTCGACTATCCCGGCATCGGGCCGGAGCATAGCTGGCTGCACGAAATAGGACGCGTCCAATATATACCCGTCACCGACGATGAGGCGCTGGCCGCTTTCCAGCGGCTCTCCGCGTTGGAGGGCATTATTCCGGCGCTTGAGTCGGCCCACGCCATCGCCGCCGCCGAGCAGGTCGCGCCGACACTGGATGCGGACAAGCTGATGGTCGTCAATCTTTCCGGCCGGGGGGACAAGGACATCTTCACCGTCGCGCAGGCTTTGGGGGTGGAGATATGACCGCCGACCGCATGGCCGCCCGCTTCGCCGCCTGCAAGGCGCAGGACCGCGCGGCGCTCGTCACCTTCGTCACGGCGGGCGACCCCAACGTCGCCGCCATGCCTGCCATTCTGGACGCGCTGGTTGCAGGCGGCGCGGACGTGATCGAACTGGGGATGCCCTTCACCGATCCGATGGCGGACGGCCCGGCGATCGAACTGGCGAACCTGCGCAGCCTTGGGTCCGGCACGAAGACGAAGGACATTTTCGCCATCGCCACCGCTTTCCGGGAGCGTCATCCCGATGTGCCGCTGGTGCTGATGGGCTATGCCAATCCCATGCTGGCGCGCGGTCCGGAATGGTTCGCCGATCAGTGCAAGGCGGCGGGTGTCGACGGCGTGATCTGTGTCGATGTGCCGCCGGAGGAAGATGCGGAGATCGGCCCCGCCCTGCGCGCGGCGGGCATCCACCTTATCCGCCTCGCCACCCCGACGACCGATGCGAAGCGCCTGCCCGCCGTGCTCGATGGCGCCAGCGGCTTCCTCTATTATGTCTCCGTCGCGGGCGTGACGGGCAAGCAGCAGGCTGCGCAAGCCGCCGTCGAGCAAGCCGTTTCCCGCCTCAAGAGCGCCACGGACCTGCCCGTCTCCGTGGGCTTTGGCATCAGGACGCCGGAGCAGGCCGCTGCCATCGGGCGCGTCGCCGACGGCGTGGTGGTCGGATCGGCCATTGTCGACATCATCGGGTCGCACGGGGACGCCGCCGCGCCCTTCGTCCAGGAATGCGTCGCCGCCCTGCGCGGCGCGCTCAACGCCCATTCACGGGAGCCCGCCGCATGAGCTGGATCAACCGCGTCCGCAACTCCATCCCCTTCATCGCGAAGAAGGAAACCACTGCCGAAACGCTGTGGCATAAATGCCCCGCCTGCGCGGAAATGGTGTTCATCAAGGAGTGGGAGGAGAATCTCTCCGTCTGCCCGCGCTGCGACCATCATGGCCGCATCGGCCCGTCCGAACGGTTCGAGCAGATTCTGGACGCGGGCTTCATCCTGCTTCCAACGCCGCCGGTGCAGGAAGACCCGCTCAAGTTCCGCGACTCCAAACGCTATCCCGACCGGATCAAGGCGGCCCGCCAAACCACCGGCGATCAGGAAGCCCTGCTCAACGCCCGCGGCGCCATCGAAGACCTGCCTGTCGTCATGGGCGTCCAGAATTTCGCCTTCATGGGCGGCTCCATGGGCATGGGCGTCGGCGCGGCCTTCATCCAGGGCATCAACGAAGCCATCGGCCATAAATGCCCCTATGTGATCTTCACGGCGGCGGGCGGCGCGCGGATGCAGGAGGGCATATTGTCCCTGATGCAGATGCCGCGTTCGACCGTCGCCATCCAGAAGCTCCACGCGGCGGGGCTCCCCTATATCGTCGTGCTGACCGATCCGACCACCGGCGGCGTCACCGCCAGCTATGCGATGCTGGGCGACGTGCAGATTTCTGAACCCAATGCACTGATCGGCTTCGCGGGCCAGCGCGTCATCGAAAGCACCATCCGCGAAAAGCTGCCCGAAGGGTTCCAGCGCGCCGAATATCTGCTGGATCACGGGATGCTCGACATGGTGGTGCACCGCCGCGACCTGCGCGAGACGCTGGCGCGGATCATCACCTATCTGACGCCGCGCGCCGCCGCATAGAATCAACCGCGCGACGGGGGAACGCGCCATGGCCGATCACGCCGTTTCCGACGATCCTGAGGTTCAGGCCCAGCTGGACCGGCTGGCGACTTTGTCGCCCGGCGCGGACATATTGGGCCTTGACCGGATCACGCGTCTGCTGGGCCGTCTTGGCGATCCGCATCGAGCCTTGCCGCCGGTTTTTCATGTGGCGGGCACCAACGGCAAGGGTTCGACTTGTGCCTTCCTGCGCGCCGCGCTGGAGGCCGACGGCAAGAGCGTCCATGTCTTCACCTCTCCCCATCTGGTGCGCTTCAACGAGCGTATCCGCATCGCCGGCCAGTTGATCGACGATTCTATGCTCGCTCATTATCTGGAGCGCGTTCTGGATGTCGCCGAAGGAATCGGCGCCAGCTTCTTCGAAGTCACCACGGCGGCGGCTTTCCTCGCCTTTGCAGAGCATCCCGCCGATGCCGCCATCATCGAAGTGGGGCTGGGCGGACGACTCGATGCGACCAATGTGATTGCCGATCCGGCCGCTTGCGGCATCGCACAGCTTGGCATCGACCATCAGGCGTTCCTCGGCAACAGCCTGAAGGAAATCGCAGCGGAAAAGGCAGGCATCGCCAAATCCTCCGCGCCCCTCGTCACGCAGCGTTATCCCGAATCGCTTTTCCCGGTGATGATCGACGCCGCCATGCGCGCTCGCACGACATGGTTCGCCATGGGCAATGACTGGGACGCGGCGGCCTATCGCGACCGGCTTCATTATCGCGATGCGCAGGGACGAATCGAAACGCCCCTGCCTCGCCTGCCCGGCGCGCATCAGGTGGAAAATGCGGCGCTCGCCTTCGCCATGCTGCGCCATCAGCAGGTTGTGGAGGTGCATGAAGCCGCGTTGAAGGCCGCGCCTCTCTGGGCGCATTGGCCCGCGCGGCTGCAACGGCTGGAGCGGGGGTCATTGCTGGCGCCTTTGCCGGAAGATGCGATGGTCTGGTTGGACGGCGGCCATAATGCGGGCGCGGGAGAGGCCATCAGCGCCTATTTCACGCCGGAGCGGCTGGAGGGGCAACGGCTTCACCTCATCATCGGGATGCTTGCCAACAAGGATCTGGAAGCCTTTCTGGCTCCGTTCGCCGGGCAGATCGACCATATCCACGCCCTCCCCGTGAAGGGACATGAGCATCATGCTGCCGAACGCTTCGCGAGAGTGGCGGCGCATTGGGGTATCGGCTGTTCGAATCATGAGACAGCGGATGAAGCCATCGCCGCCATCGCGGCCGTTGGAGAACCCTCACCCAAGCTGTTGATTGCAGGCTCCCTTTATCTTGCCGGTGAAATTTTACGGACGAATGGACAATTTCCTGACTGAATAGTGTTGCGATTCATTCTCAATAGCGTAACATGCGCCTCACTGATCTGAGAAAGGCGCACATCATGGCATATGGAGAGTCCCCGTCCGTCGACCTGCCCCGGCCGCTTCCGGGCGGTTATGGCAACCGTCTGTTCCTGTTCGTGATGCGCCGGATGGCGAGCGCCGGCGTGAATGACGCTCATGCCGCCAATGCGATGCTGGGCGCTTTCGGGCGCAGCTATCGCCGTCCGCTGGTGCTGATGCGCGCGATGATGCTGGAGCTTGCCCGCGCGTCGAGCCGCAAAATCATGGTCGCGCCCTGCTGCTGCGCGCGGATGACGACGGACGAGGCGCTGACGATGGAAGCCATCGGCAACGCCCTGCGCAATCCGCATGAAGCCTATGAACAGGTCGCGTCCCTGCTGGGCAGCGACAATGCGCTGGGGGCGCTCACCTGCTTTCAGGCCGTGGCGCAGGCGCATGCGGACCTGGGCCGTCCGCTCGACCTTTACGCGGCGGGCTGATCGCCTTCCTCTGTCGCTGCGCTGCCGACGCTGGTTTCGACCAGCCCGGCCCGCATCATCAGCCAGAAGAGCGCGATGCCCGGCACCGCCAACGCGGTCGTCAGCAGGTAGAAATCGACATAGCCGAACCGTTCGATCATCGCGCCTGCGGTCGTGCCGGTAAGGAAGCGCCCGACCACGCTCGCCGCCGCCGAGATCATCGCATATTGCGCCGCCGTGAAGCGCAGGTCGCACAGCGCCGAGAAATAGGCGACGACCGCCACGCCGCCGATCCCGCTCGCGAAATTCTCAAAGCCGATGGCGCCCGCCATGCCGATATTGCTCTTCCCCGCCGCCGCCAGCGCCGCGAAGCTGAAATTGGATACAGCCATCAGGATGAGGCTGATGAACACCGACCGTTTGAGCCCTAGCCGCGCATAAAGCACGCCGCCCACGAAAATCCCCGCCAGCAGTGCCCAGAAACCCACGCCTACGTCATAGATCGCGATCTCGTCATTGCTGTAGCCCAGATCGTTGAACAGCAGGCGGAAGGTCAGGTTCGCCAGCGTGTCCCCGATCTTGTGGACAAGGATGAAGAGCAGCACCAGCAGCGCGCCCTTGCGCTTGAAGAAGTCGACGAACGGGCCGATGATCGCCTGCACCAGTTCGCCGCCGCTCTTGCGCGCCGCGATCTCCTTGTGGCGCTCCGGCTCGCCGACGATCAGCGCGGCGAGCATCGCGGGCAGCGCGAAGAGCGAGCAGGCGATATAGGCTGTCGTCCAATCCCAATGCTGGGCGAGGATCAACCCCAGCGCGCCCGCCGCCGCCGCGCCGATGCGCCAGCCATATTGCGACATGCCCGCGCCGATGCCGAGCTGCTCCGGCTTCAATATCTCGATCCGGTATCCGTCGATGATGATGTCGAAGGTCGCGCCCGCAATCCCCAGCAATATCGCCGCCCGCACCGTTCCCATGAGGTCGGCGGCGGGATCGACCAGCGCCAGATTGACGACCGCCGCCATCACCAGCACGCCCGCCAGCAGCATCCACGACACGCGCTGGCCCAGCCGGTGCAGCAGGGGCAGCTTCACGCCCTCTATCACCCAGGCCCACAGCCATTTGAGATTATAAGCGAGCAGCACCAGACTGAACGCCGTCACGCTTTTCTTGTCGATCCCGTCCTGCGCCAGCCGGGACGCCAGATTGGCGCCGATCATCGCAAAGGGAAAACCCGACGAAATACCAAGGAACAGCGCGGCCAGCGGCGCTTTTTCCACATAGGGCCTCACGGCGTCCAGCCAGTTTCCGGTGCCCTGCGCGATGTCCGTCATGCGTCCCCCGTGATTGCGCGTTTCCGGCGCACCATATGGGCAAAAATACGGGAAACAAGCGGCTTGCGCTCAGATGGCCTCTGCAAAGAGGCTCAGCCCCGGCGGCAGGCGGGCGGCGTCATGGCCACGCAACATCCGGTCCACCGCGGCGATGGAGGCAATCAGGTCGCGCGGATGATAGGGCTTGGCGAGGCATCCGACCGCCAGATGACGCGCGTGGACGGGGCAGTTCCCGGTCACGAACAGGACAGGCAGTCCTTTTTCCCGCGCATGACGAGCGACGTCGATGCCGCTTCCCGTTCCATGCAGGGTGACATCGGCGATGACCAGATCCACATCGCCTTCATCCATGACGCGGATGGCATGGTCATGATCGCCGACCGTCGCGGCGATGCGATAACCGGCATGGGAAAGGGCGCGTTCATTATCGAAGGCGACGAGCGGTTCATCCTCGACCACCAGCACGGTGCGGATCGCGCGCGCCGGTCCCAACGCCATCTTTTCATCCCTGACCAGCCCGAAAAACATTTGCCGATCCGCCCTGTTTCCGCCATGTGCCAACCAACGCCGCGCCCATGCGCTTGGTTTCCGGCGCAAGCGCCCGCCCGGCACCGTTCGTCATGCTTGCCGATGTTCTTCCCATATGGGGAGAGCCAGTTGCCACGAAAAGGAATGAGCCGTGGAGCCGCCCAAAAAATCAGGACCGCGCCGCCCTGCCCGCCCCGGCGCTTCCGGCAAGCCCGGCGATAGCCGCGCGCGCACCGGACCGCGTCCGCCCCGCCCTGCTCCCGGCAAGGCCAAGGCAACCGCTTCGCGCTCCGCCAATCCGCATCCGGCCCGCGCTGACGCCAGCGCCGGAGGCAAGGCGGAACCGCAGCGCATCGCCAAGCTGCTTGCCCGCGCGGGCGTCGCATCGCGCCGTGAAATCGAACGGATGATCGCGGAAGGCCGCATCGCCCTCAACGGAGTGGCCGTTGAGACACCCGCCACTTTGCTTTCATCGCTGCATGGCGTGACGGTCGATGGCGTCGCGGTGAACCAGCCCGCGCCGACGCGTCTCTTCCTGTTTCACAAGCCATCGGGTTTCTTGACGACCGAACGCGATCCCAAGGGCCGCCCGACCATCTACGACAGGCTGCCCGCCGATCTGCCACGCCTGATGCCGATCGGGCGGCTCGACATGACGACCGAGGGGCTGCTGCTGCTCACCACCGATGGCGAGTTCAAGCGGCAGATGGAACTGCCCGCGACGGGCGTCCCGCGCACCTATCGCGCCCGCGCTTTCGGGGATGTCAGCCAGAACCAGTTGGAAGACCTGTTCGAAGGGATCGAGATAGATGGCATCCGCTATGGCCGGATCGAGGCCAATCTGGAGCGCCGCACCGGCCGCAACCAGTGGATCGAAATGACCCTGACCGAAGGCAAGAACCGAGAAGTCCGCCGCGTATTGGAGCATCTGGGATTGCAGGTGAACCGCCTGATCCGCACCAGCTATGGCCCCTTTCATCTGGGGGAGCTTCCATCCGGCGCCGTCGAGGAAGTGCGCCAGCATGATCTTGTCGTCTTCCGGAAGGGTTTGAAGGGGACGAAAGGGGCAAGGTCATGATGTTGTGTGGCAGCCTTTCGGCCAGAAGCGGACATCCAACCTTCGCCATCCCAGCGAAAGCTGGGATCTCTCTGGTGTCTGATTGCGCCTCAAGAAGAGAGATGCCAGCTTTCGCTGGCATGACGGGCATCCCTTAAATTGAAGTGCACCGTGCTCTTGCGAAAGCACTCGAACGAGACAAGTGGCTCGTGAGAGCCTAGATCAGACGGTGGAATTGGGCTCCTGCTTTCGCAGGAGCACGGTTAGATAGAAGAAGACGGACTGCTTCCCACCCATCACCCCCACCGAGAACCGGAACTAAATCCATGAGAATCATCGCAGGCCAATGGCGTGGTCGTCCGCTTATCGCGCCCAAGGGTGACGCGACGCGTCCCACGGCGGACCGGACGCGCGAAACGCTCTTTTCGATGCTGCTCAGCCGTATCGGATCGTTTGAAGGACTTGCTATCGGGGATTTCTTCGCGGGGTCCGGGGCGCTGGGTTTCGAAGCCCTCTCCCGCGGCGCGGCAAGCTGTCTTTTCGTCGAGCAGGATCGCGCCGCTATCGATGCGATCCGCGCCAATGGGGGTCGGCTTGGCGTGCGCCCCGACATCAGACAGAGCAGCGTCCTTTCGCTCGGCCCAGCGCCCAAGCCGCTGGACCTGATCTTCATGGATCCGCCTTACCAGAGCGGCGCAGGCGCGGTGGCGCTGGACAAGCTCAGCCGTCTGGGCTGGACCGGCCCTGCAAGCTGGATCAGCATCGAAACCGACCGGCGCGAGGATGTCGAGGTCAAGGGTTTTACGGCCGACGCGACCCGCGACGTAGGCAAGGCGCGCCTGACCCTGCTGCGCGCCGATGCCGGAAACCCATGAGATCAGGCCGGAGAGACGACCATCTGTCCGGCCCTCATCCTCCAATCAGCGCGACTTGCGATTCGCCTTTCCAGCCTTGCGCGCATCGCCGGGGTTGATGCAGCTATCCTGCACGGTCTTGCTGCAAACCGGATAATCCTTCGCTTCGGTAGGCGGCGGCGTCATATTGCCGCCTGTCGTCACGGGATTGGACGCGGACCCGACCGGCGCGGAAGGATCGTTCGGCACACCCGGAGGGGCCGGTTGCATGTCGCCGCCCGGAGGCACCGCGCCCGTCGGCTGCCCCGCATTGGGATCGGCCTGACCCGGCATTTGCCCGGCTGAAGGGTCAGTCGGTGGCGGCGGCGCTTCCGTTCCCGCGGGCTGCTCGCTGGTCGCGGGCATATCCTGGGCGATGGCCGCGCCGGACATGGCTGTCGCGAAACACATCATGGCGGCGCCCGCCAGCATGATCCTCTTCATCGGGATATCCTTCCTTATTCTCTATCACCCCGTTCTGCCGCTTGGGCTGACAAAGAACCGGAATCCCGATACCGGCGTTCCTGCCGTGGCGACGAGCCGTTGCTAATGCGCCATCAGGCGATGGCCATCCTAGCCTTCGGGATAGCGATCGAATTTGGGAAGGTCGTGGGCCTTTTCCATCCACGGCGCAGCCTCCGCATATTGCACATGGATGGCGGGCGGAAAGATCGCCTGATCGTCCAGCGTGGCCGTCTGAATGTCGATCATATCGGGGAAAGTCACCGGATTGGTATAGAACAGCCCCGTTCCGCACGTTCCGCAGAAATGCCGCGTCGCATTTTCGGACGACCGATAGAGCTTCGGCTCCCCGTTTACCGACAGATCGCCTTGCGCGAACAGCGCCCATCCCACCATGGGCGCACCGGCGCTTCGGCGGCAATCGGCGCAATGACACAGCGCGCTGTAGACCGGATCGCCCCGCGCTTCATATTGGATCGCCCCGCATTGGCATCTTCCCGTAGCCATCGCTTTTCTCCTTGCCTTATTCTCCTTTTGTTCTCATAGTTGGCGCATAATCGCAAGTCCCCTTGCCCCTTGTTCGGCCGTCCCGCCCATCCTAGTTGTTCCCTCAATGACGACCATCGCCCCTTCCCCCGACGATCCGCCCTATCTTCAGGGCCTGAACCCGCCTCAGCGGGAGGCCGTGCTGACGACGGAAGGGCCGGTTCTCGTCCTCGCGGGCGCGGGCACAGGGAAGACGGCGGCGCTTACGGCCCGCCTCGCCCATCTCATCGCCACGCGGCGCGCTTATCCTTCGGAAATCCTCGCCGTCACCTTCACGAATAAGGCGGCGCGGGAAATGCGCGAGCGCGTGGGCCGCATGATCGGCCCGGCGGTCGAAGGGATGCCATGGCTCGGCACCTTCCACGCCATCGCCGCGAAGATGCTGCGCCGCCATGCCGAACTGGTGGGCCTGCAATCCAATTTCACGATTCTCGACACCGACGATCAGCTTCGCTTGATGAAGCAACTCATCCAGGCGGAGGGCATTGACGAAAAGCGCTGGCCCGCGCGCCAGCTAGGCGGCCTGATCGACCAGTGGAAGAACAAGGGCCTGACGCCGGAGGAGATCGGCGCGGGTGAAAGCGAAGCCTATGCCCATGGGCAAGGGCAGAAACTCTACGCCGCCTATCAGACGCGCCTGCGCGAGGTGAACGCCTGCGACTTCGGCGATCTTCTGCTCCATGTCCTGACGATCCTGAAGCGGCATCGCGACGTGCTGGAAAGCTATCAGCAGCGTTTCCGCTACATCATGGTGGACGAATATCAGGACACCAACTCTAGCCAATATCTCTGGCTCCGCCTGCTCGCCCAGCAACGCAAGAATATCTGCTGCGTGGGCGACGACGACCAGTCGATCTATTCCTGGCGCGGTGCGGAAGTCGCGAACATCCTGCGCTTCGAAAAGGATTTTCCCGGCGCGAAGATCGTCCGGCTGGAACAGAATTACCGATCGACGCCGCATATCCTCGGCGCCGCTTCCGGCGTGATCGCGGAAAACGGAAACCGGCTCGGTAAGACGCTCTGGACCGACATCGACGTGGGCGAGAAGGTCCGCGTCCTCGGCGTATGGGACGGGCCAGAGGAAGCGCGCCGGGTCGGGGACGAAATCGAAGCGATCGAACGCGGCGGCGGATCGCTGGACGAAGTCGCCATCCTCGTGCGCGCCCAACACCAGACGCGCGAATTCGAAGACCGCTTCATCCAGATCGGCCTGCCCTATCGCATCGTGGGCGGCTTCCGCTTCTATGAGCGCGCCGAAATCCGCGACGCGCTGGCCTATCTGCGGCTGGTCAACCAGCCCGCCGACGACCTTGCTTTCGAACGGATCGTCAACGTGCCCAAGCGCGGCCTTGGCGACAAGGCTGTCGAAAAGCTCCATCGGCTGGCGCGGGCGGAGGGCATTCCGCTCGCGCTTGCCGCCGCGCGTATTCTCGATACGGACGAACTGACGCCGCAGGCGCGGCGGTCGCTGGGCGCGTTCATCGGCGATCTGGCGCGTTGGCGCGATCGGGCGGCGCAATTGCCTCATGCGGAACTGGCGCGGCAGATCCTCGACGAAAGCGGCTATACCGCCATGCTTCAGGCCGAACGCACGGCTGAAAGCGCGGGGCGGCTTGAAAATCTCAACGAACTTACCCGCGCCATGGAGGAATATGAGACGCTGGGCGCGTTTCTGGAGCATGTCAGCCTCGTCATGGACAATGACGCGCAGGCGGAGGAGCGCAAGGTCACGATCATGACCATCCACGCCGCCAAGGGGCTGGAATTCGACACGGTGTTCCTTGCGGGATGGGAGGAAGGGATTTTTCCTTCGCAGCGCGCGCTCGACGAAGGGGGGCTGAGCGCGCTGGAGGAGGAACGGCGTCTGGCCTATGTGGCGCTCACGCGGGCGCGAAAGTCCTGCATTGTCCTCCACGCCGCGAACCGCCGCATCTATGGCCAGTGGACCAGTTCCATCCCCTCGCGCTTCGTCAGCGAGCTTCCGCCCGAGCATGTGGAGGAGGAAAGCAGCATGGCGGGCGGCGTGTCCCTCTGGCGCGCAAACTGGTCGGAGCGGGCCGATCCCTTCGCCGATGTCGGGCGCGGCACGGGGCGCGGCCCCGGCTGGCAACGCGCCCGGCAAGGCGGACAGTTCAGCCGTGAACCGGTGAGGATCGTCGAAGCCCGCACGTCAGCCGTTTCACTGGGAAACCGGGGCCGCGACGACATGACGGTGGGGCTGCGCGTCTTCCACCAGAAATTCGGCTATGGCACCGTGGCGGAAATCGAAGGCAACAAGCTGGAGATCGACTTCGAAACTGCCGGCCGCAAGCGGGTGATGGACAGTTTCGTCAATCTGGCGTGAAGGCCGATGGGGCGAGATCGCTTCTGACTGGACGCTTATTGCCGATAAGGTCAGAGTATTCCTGGTGGAGCCTAGCGGGATCGAACCGCTGACCTCCTGCATGCCATGCAGGCGCTCTCCCAGCTGAGCTAAGGCCCCGTGTCCATCTTGGCGCGCCGCTTGGGTCACGGCGCCTTGGGAGCGCTGCCTCTAAATGGCAGCGGTCCCATTGGCAAGCGCAAAATGCACTTAGTGATCGTCGCCGTCGTCGTCCTTACCGGCGTCGACGCCCAGGTCATCATCGCCGCCCAGATCGACGTCGTTATCCGGCGAATCGCCGTCATCATCGACGTCCAGATCCAGGTCCAGATCGTCATCGGCCGACTCCAGTTCACCATCGGCGGTTTCGATGACCTTCTTGGGCGCTTCCTCATAGGGAAGCGGCTGCTTCGATTTCAGCACCGGCTCGGGCTCCCAGGCGGTGCCGCAGTTGATGCAAGTGACCGGGTCTTCCTTGCCCAGGTCATAGAAGCGCGTGGCGCATTTCGGGCAAGTACGCTTCGTGCCCCATTCAGCCTTGACCATGTCCGGGCTTATCCTTCTTGAAAATGCTCAAACAGAAATCACGCGGCACGACAGCGTCGCCCGCGAAGCGTCGCGCGCCTTGCCATAGAGGAACGGCGCTGTCAAAAGCCGGGCGCAATTTTTCCTCGTTCAGCACCGGATCGCTCGTGACCGCTTCCCCCGACCATCCCTCCCCCATGACCTTCACCGCCGCGCCGCCGCTGGCTGGCTCCGTTACCGTGCCGGGGGACAAGAGCATTTCGCACCGTTCCCTCATGCTTTCCGCCCTCGCTGTCGGCGAAAGCCGGATCGAGGGGTTGCTGGAAGGCGAGGACGTGCTGGCCACCGCCGCCGCCATGCGCGCCATGGGCGCGGACATCCGGCGCGACGAGGACGGCATCTGGCACGTCCATGGCGTCGGCGTGGGCGGGCTGCTCCAGCCGCAGGGCGCGCTGGAGATGGGCAATAGCGGCACCTCCACCCGCCTGCTGATGGGCCTGATCGCCAGCCATGCCATCACCGCGACCTTTACCGGCGACGCATCGCTCAGCAAGCGGCCGATGGCGCGAGTCACCGAACCGCTTTCCCGCATGGGCGCGAGCTTCACGGCAAGTCCCGGCGAGCGCCTGCCGCTCACCATGCGCGGCCTGTGCCCCGCCGTGCCGCTCGACTACCGCCTTCCCGTCGCGTCGGCGCAGGTCAAGTCGGCGATCCTGCTGGCCAGCCTCAACACGCCCGGCATCACCCGCGTCGTCGAGCCGATCCCCACCCGCGATCATAGCGAGCGGATGCTGAGGGGCTTCGGCGCGGAGCTGAGTGTCGAAACCGAAAGCGACGGCACCCGCATCATCACTCTGCGGGGCGAAGCGGAATTGCGGCCCCAGTCGATCATGGTGCCCGGCGATCCCTCGTCGGCGGCCTTCCCGATGGTGGCGGCGCTGCTGGTTCCGGGCTCTCGCATCACGATCGGCAATGTGGGCCTCAACGCGACCCGCGCCGGACTGATTGAACTGCTCCGGGCGATGGGCGGCGACATCGTCATCGACAATCCCCGCGAAGTCGGCGGCGAGCCGGTCGGCGACCTGATCGTCAGCGCCTCCAGCCTCAAGGGCATCGAGCCGGACCCGGCCCTCGCGCCCTCCACGATCGACGAATATCCGGTGGCCTTCATCGCCGCCGCGCTGGCGGAGGGCCGCAGCGTCTTCCGGGGTCTTGAGGAACTGCGCGTCAAGGAATCGGATCGCCTCGCGACCATGGCGGAGGGGCTGCGCACCATCGGCGTGACCGTGGAGGAACTGGAGGACGGCATCGTCATCGAAGGAAGCGGCGGCGCGCTGATCGCGGGCGGAGGGCCGGTCGCGACGAAGCTCGACCATCGGATCGCCATGAGTTTCGCCGTCGCGGGCCTTGTATCGAAGTCCGGCGTCACCATCGACGACATGCGGCCGGTGGCAACCAGCTTCCCCGGCTTCACCACCCTGCTTCGGTCATTGGGAGCAATGACATGACCATCATCGCCGTGGACGGCCCCGCCGCTTCGGGCAAGGGCACCATCGCCAGAGCATTGGCCCGCCATTATGGACTGCCCTGCCTCGACACGGGCCTGCTCTATCGCGCGGTCGGGCTTTCGGTACTGAAAGCGAGCGGCGATCCCGATCAGGAAGCCGATGCGCTCGCCGCCTGCGACTTCGACGACGCCCTGCTGGCCGATCCCGCCCTGCGGAGCGAAGCCGTCGGCTCCCTCGCCTCCCGCGTATCGGTGCATCCGAGCGTCCGGCAGGCCCTCGTCAAGCGCCAGCGCGACTTCGCGACCCAGCCCGGGGGCGCGATCCTGGACGGGCGGGATATCGCCACTATCATCGCGCCCGATGCGGACGCGAAAATCTTCGTCACCGCCAGCGTCCATGTCCGCGCCCAGCGCCGCTACGACGATGCGCTGGCGCATGGCGGCCATCCCGACATGGACAGCCTGATCGCCGACATCCAGGCCCGCGACACCCGCGACATGAGCCGGGATCATGCGCCGCTTCGCATGGCAGAAGGAGCAGACTTGCTAGATACCAGCGATTTGTCTATAGAAGCTGCCATCCAACGGGCCATCGCGCTTGTGGATGCCCAGCTTGAAGGTCGCCGGAAGGTCTGACCCGTCAAGGCGTGCGGTGTTGCCGTGCGCCCTTTTCGCTTTTCTCGCTTGCGCGTCCGCACGCATTGGTCTTGCGGATGCCCTTCCCGCGACCGGCGGCATGGGCGGTTTGGCCAAAGACCATCGGATACAACCGATTGGCCAGCAATGATGAATGAAGGACGGACTTAATGGCCTCTACGGCATTCCCTTCGCGCGACGATTTTGCCGCGCTTCTCAATGATTCCCTCGGTGGCGAGGACGGCGGCTTCGAAGGCCGCGTTGTCAAGGGCACCGTCACCGGCATCGAAAACGATCTCGCCGTCATCGACGTCGGCCTCAAGAGCGAAGGCCGCGTGCCGCTGCGCGAATTCGCCGCGCCGGGTCAGAAGGCCGACCTGAAGGTCGGCGACGAAGTCGAAGTCTATGTCGACCGCGTCGAAAACGCGCATGGCGAAGCGATGCTCAGCCGCGACCGCGCCCGCCGCGAAGCCGCCTGGGACAAGCTGGAAGCCGAATTCACCGAAAGCGCCCGCGTCGAAGGCGTCATCTTCGGCCGCGTCAAGGGCGGCTTCACCGTCGACCTCGACGG
>JASGDV010000211.1:0-36210 GCA_049841255.1 Sphingobium sp. | reverse complement strand
TGCTGGATATAGGGGAGGCGGCGTGAAGACGGCCGACAAGGCGCGCAGGAATCTCCTGCTGATCGAAATTCCGCGCGACGAACTGGCATTGCGGATCGCCGAGAAGTGCATCGGATTGCACCGGCCGGACGGTCTTACCTCATCGGCTGCGCTGGCACAGCTTGCCGCTGAATTTCGGGACATCGTAACGGGCTGGCGAGCGGCGGCTGACGCGGCGGTCGCCTATTTCCATGAGCGGATCATGGAAGGACGGCAGCCATCATGAGGCCCAATCGATGCCGCTGCGGGCGGATGCCCGGCGTCCGTGTCCGGAGCATCGCAGAAGATGCCGTCGCGACATGGGTTCAATGTCCCCGCTGCGGCGCGGTCGGGCCGGAAATCGAAGATGCCTTTCGCGACGACGCGACGGCGGTCGCAAGCTGGAACAATGGCAAGGGGAGGAAATGGTGAGATCGTTCAAGCGCGCGCGGGATCGCAATGGCGATTATGGGGTCGATTGGTCCCTGCTGGAGGAAGGCCGGGGCAAGGAGCCGCCGGCGCAAATCGAGTTCATCCCCTTCTCACAGGGCGATGCGCGAGTGCCCAGCCTGCCCGCCGATGAAACCATGTATTGCGGCGTGGGCAAGGATGCGATGCTGACCTATGGCGTCATCGCCTTGCGGATAGGCGACCGCGCGGTGCATGTCGCCATGTCGACCGAACGGATGCGTCATTTCGCGGCCAATCTGGCGAGAACCGCCGACCTGATCGAGGCGCAGCCGGGGTGGCGGCCATGACCGCCAGCCTCAACAAGACGATGCTGATGGGCTTCCTAGGCGAAGATCCGGTGCGGCGGGAGACGCAGGGCGGTGCAGCCGTCGTTACGCTCAGCCTGGGCACCACGGAACGGTGGAAGGACAGGGCGACGGGCGAGCGGCGCAGCGCGACCGAATGGCATAGCGTCGTCATCTTCAACGAGGCGCTGGGCAAGACGGCCATGTCCTATCTGCGCAAGGGCAGCGGGGTCTATGTCGAGGGGCAGTTGCGCTATCGCCGCTATACTGACCGCAACAATGTGGAACGGAAGGTCAGCGAGGTCACCCTGCCGAAATATGGCGGCGACCTGAAACTGATGGACCGGCGTCAGGACGAAGCCGCTTCCCGCGAGGAATCGGGCAGGGAGCGCGCCGCCGGCGACGACAGCCGCCCGCGCATCGATCCGGAGGACGAAATACCATTCTGACGCCGGGCGGGCCTGCCCGCGCGACGCGCCGCCATAGATGATGCATTGACCGGGGGCGGAGACGCTCATGCCGGGGGGAATTTCTGACTGTGAGCCAATCCGCTCCCCTTCTTTCACCGCTCGGCCAGGCCGCGCTGTCCTATGCGCGGCGCGGCTGGCCGGTCTTTCCCTGCCGGGAACGCGACGAGACGATCCGTACCCATGGCGGCAAGGAGCGCGTGCTGAAGGCCAAGGCGCCCTATGGCGGCAGCGGAGTCAAGGATGCGACCACCGATGAGGAGGTCATCAAGGGCTGGTGGAAACGCTGGCCCGAGGCGATGATCGGC
This sequence comes from Sphingobium sp., assembly GCA_049841255.1. Lineage (GTDB taxonomy): Bacteria > Pseudomonadota > Alphaproteobacteria > Sphingomonadales > Sphingomonadaceae > Sphingobium. Next base: position 34,662 of record JASGDV010000211.1, on the reverse strand, counting down.
CTGGCGATGGGGCATAACGGCCTGTTCGCGCTCGATTTCGATCCGCGGTTCGATGAAGAAACGGGCGAGGTCTTCACGCTCGACAGCCTGAAGGCCGCGCTGGTCGAACAGATGGGATGCGACCTGCCCCGCAGCCTGACAGCGATGACCCAAAGCGGCGGCGTCCATGTCTATCTGTTGCAGCCGTCCGACGGGGGCGAGCCGATCCGCAATCGCGGCAACCTGCCCCGGCATGTCGATGTGCGCGGGCTGGGCGGCTATGTCGTCGCGCCGCCGAGCGTCCTCTATCATCCCGACGGGAGCGAAGGGCGCTATGAGTGGCTGTCGAACCGGCATGACGCGCCGGTCGACGCGCCGGCCGCGCTGGTCGAGATATTGCGGTCGAGGGGGAAGAAGGCATCGGCCGCGCCGGCGGATGCGTCCCCAACCCGGCCCGCGCCGCAGGGTGACGACGCTCCGTCCCGTCCGGCCGATGCCAGCCAGGCCGAATATGAGGCGATCCGCAAATATGGGCTATCGGCGCTGGACGCGGAATGCCGCGCCATCCGGTCGGCCGCGAGCGGGGCGCGCAACAGCCAGCTCAATGAGAGCGCGTTCAATGTCGGCACGTTGGTGACGGCCACGCCTTTCCCGGCGCTGGAGGCGCGGTTCGCGCGGTCGGCGATCGAGGCGGCGGCGCGCGACAATCCCGGCGATGACGACGATCGGCAACTCGACGCCACCATCACCAGTGGCTGGACCGCCGGGGAGGCATCTCCCCGCGATCTGACCGACGTCGCGACGCGCGCGCGCCAGCGCGCGGCGCGGCCGCATCGATCCTCCCGCGCCGCTTCCTCGTCGGCCTCCGCCCCTCCCCGTTCGACGGATGATGGCGAGCCAAGCTCCCAGATGGGAGAGAGGCAGGGTCCAAGAGCGGAAAAGGGGGACGGGGACGCCGTAGACCCGGCCCTGACGCTGGAGTGCGCGCTCTTGCCGATGACGGACCTTGGCAATCTGGAGCGCTTTCTGGCGCGCTCCGGAGGGGATTTCCTGTGCGTCCCGTCATGGGCGGAAAGCTCGTCGTCGCCCGGCTATATCGCATGGGACGAGACGCGGTGGAACCGGAGCATGGCCGACGCGTTTTTCGGGATCGCGGCGCAGAAGATGGTGCGGCTGATCCAGCAGGAGGCCGATTTCATCCGCGCGAGCGGGGTGCCCTTTCCGCCGGAGGAAGGCGACCTGCCCGATCCCGACGAGGGTTGCGATGACGCCCATCCCGACGAGGAAGCGGCCGAGAGCGACGATCCGGGCGCGGCGGAGAAAGCCTTCCTCAAGGCCGAAGCCAAGCGGCAGGCGCGGCGCAGCTCGCAATGGTATCTCCAGCGCCATCTCGCGCGGCAGACGCGGCATGACGGGCCGCGATACGATTATATCTATCAGGTCAAGAGCAATGGCGAAATCGTGCTCTATTCCGACAAGCTGGCGGCATGGGGCCGCACGTCGGAGAGCAGCGGCCATATCGAGTGCCTGCGCAAGCTCGCACCGCCGCGCCTCGCCGCGCGGCCGGAGGATTTCGACGCCGATCCGCTGGCGCTGAACGTCCAGAACGGAACGCTGATCTTTCACCGGCCGGAGGGCGGCAAGCCCGCGCGCGTGGAGTTGCGCGGGCATCGGCGCGAGGACCGGATCACGAAGATCGCGCGGGCCGCCTATGATCCCGATGCCGATTGTCCGCAATTTCGGGCCTTTCTGGAGCATGTGCAGCCCGCCGACGACATGCGCGACTGGTTGACGCGCTGGTCGGGCTATAATGCGCTGGGCCTCGCCGACGCGCAGGTCATGGCGCTGTTCTATGGCGAAGGGTCGAACGGCAAGGGCGTGTGGGTGCAGACCCATGCGCACATATTGGGCGACTATGCCTGGGCGACGGGCATAGAGACCTTCATGGATAGCGGCTTCAAGCGCAACGGCGGCGGCCCTTCGCCGCATCTGGCCGCGCTGACGGGACGGCGGATGGTCTACGCCAATGAGCCTGAGGATAACAGCAAATTCTCCGACGGGCTGGTGAAGTCGCTCACGTCCGACGAACCCATTGGCGGCGTGCGCGAGCTATACGGTCCGGCGTTCGAAATGCTCATCACCTTCACCAATACGGTGATGGCGAACAACCTGCCGCGCATCGGCACCGATTTCGGTATCCGGAGGCGCATGCAGGTGGTGCCGTGGACGATCATCATTCCCAAGGACCAGCAGGACCCGCTGCTCAAGGCGAAGCTGCGCGACGAAATGTCGGGCATCCTCAACCAGATGATCGCGGGCGCGCTGGCCTATCTGACCGACGGGCTCACCATGCCCGAAGCGATGATCGAGGCGACGCAGGCCTATCATGAGGACAACGACCTGCTGGGCCAGTTTCTGACCATGTGCGTCGCCCGCGATCCGGGCAACATGGTCGGATCGACCGCGCTGCATGAGTTGTTCGTCGCGTGGCAGACATGGTCGGGCAACCTGCCCCAGACCGGCAAGGCATGGTCGACCAAGAAGCTGCGGCAGGAGATGGAGCGCAAGAGCTTCAAGATCAACAAGTCCAGCACGATGAAGTGGCAGGACATTGTGCTGCGTTTCGATCCGTTCGATTTCATGGAGGACGGCAAGGCGGTCGAGCGCGACCTGCCACCGCCGCGGCATGGCGACAAGCCGTCGGCCGGCGCGCCCGCCGGTGCGCCGCCGACGGATGGAGCGCCAACCGTTCCCCCATCGGCCCTGCCGCCGTCGAGCCTCGACGATGACGATCTGCCGCCATGATCCTCCCATGCTCCCACCTGCGGGAGGATCAGCGATCCTCGTTTTTCGCAGTTTTCCTATACTTTGGGAGCCTGTGGGAGCTTGGGAGGATGATCGGGCAAACTTTAATGAAGCAAATAAGCGAACGGGCAAGCGTCGCTTCATCCTCGCTCCGACCGCAACCGAATGGAGAATAGCATCGTGCAGCACTTCCCCTCCTTTCCCTCCCATCCTCCCAAAAATGGGAGGATCGCTGATCTTCATTTTTCGCAGTTTTCTGCGGCATTGGGAGGCTTTGGGAGCTTGGGAGGGAAAATCACCAAACCTCGCGGGTGCGCGCACATACGCGCGTGACACATGCGCGTGCGCGCGCGCGGATTTTACAGGATATTCCTCCCATGCTCCCAAATGATAATCATCCTATTGATATTACTACTATTCTCCCTCCCATATCTCCCTCCCAAGAGAGGGAGGAAGGGAGGATGATGAGTTTTGCGGATGTGGAAGAGCGGCTTGTCGAAGCGATGTTGGTAATGCGGCGGTTGTCGGACCGGGAAGCGGGCTGGCTGCGGGTCAAGGCCAGTTGGCCGGACATCGTACGTGAGCATGAGGCGGGCGACTATGACGCGCGCGGCTATCTCGGCAACAGTTCCGACATTCCGTTGCGGTCGCTGCCTGCGACGCGGAAGGACATCGGGCTGATGGAAGAGGCGTTCGGGTGGGTAATGGCGGCGAAGCCGGAAGACCGGCGGCTGATCGCGCTCGCCATCGGGGCGCTGTCGCGGGGCGAAAAGCGGGTGCCGTGGATGAAACTGCGTAAGCCGATGGGGATCAAGCTGGGTGCGCACGGTCTGCGCAAGCGATACGAACGGGCGATGCATCAGGTTGTGAAGTCGGCAAATGCCGGAAGTCTGCGGGCTACCGCATGTCAAACAGTTTAAGTTGCGGTTCGAAAATAATGTTTGTCCACTTCTCCCCCTGTTTTCGCCTATAGATACCTATGCTTGGGACGGGCCTATGGCTGTTCAAGGCATCCTCTCCTGAACCTGACAACGCCCCGCTCGGCCCTTGCCCAGCGGGGCGTTGTCATTTTGGAATTGCGGCATGGGAAAGCTCAAATCTTTGGGTTCCCGTGTCGGGGCCATGCCGGGCAGGGTCCGTGCGGCGCCCAAGGTGGCGGAGGGCTTCTATTCATCCGCTGCATGGCGCGGGTTGGTTGCGGATCGCAAGCGCGACCCTGATTACCTGCTGGCTCGCCAGCGGGCGAAGCGGGGCGAGCGGTTGATCCTCGATCATAAGGTCGAGCGGAAGGATGGCGGCGCGGACCTCGATCCCGCCAACACGGAATGGCTGACGTTCAGTGAGCATCAGCGCAAGACGGCCGAAGCGCGGGCGCGAAGGGCGCGCGGGCAGGCCTGACGATATCCATGCGAAAGCCGTCGGGAAGGCCGCGCTCCAACGCGGTCGGCGGTGAGTAGGTCCAGCCTGAGGACGGTGGACGGCAGACCGGCACGTCAAGGTCGGGCAGGCGGTGGAAGCCCGCCACCATCGGCCAAAGGGGGGGGGTGGGTCAAAAGTTCAAGAGGGTCGAGGCTGTATGACCGCCGTCCCCCTCACGCGGAGATTTTTTTCATGTCGGATTGGGATTTTGACCTGTTGGGCGATCCCATTCCGGAAGGTTGGGGCAAGCGCGGTCGGCCGCCTCATATGCCTACGGACGAAAACCGTAGGAAAGTTATGATGTTGGCGGCGTTCGACAAGAATGAGGAACAGATCGCGGCGGCGCTGGCGATCACGCCGCCCACTTTGCGGAAGTATTATTTTCGGGAACTGCGCGCCCGTCTGGAAGCGCGCAACCGGCTGGAGGGCAAGCTGTTCGCAGCGCTGATGTCGGAAGTCGACAAGGGCAACGTGTCCGCGATCGACAAGCTGTGGAAGCGCCTGGACCGGCATGACCTGATGACCGGCGTGATCGCGCGCCCGGCCAAGCCTGCCAAGACACCGAAGCTCGGAAAGAAAGCCCAGGCGGTCGCCAACGCGCAGACAGCCCATGAAGGAAACGAATGGGGCAGCCTCCTGAAGCACTGAGCTGGGACTTCGCCTGCCCGGACTGGGCGGCCCGTCTCCGCGAGGGTCGATCGTTGTTGCCGGATCTTCCGCTCGACATGGCGGAAGCCGATCGCGCAGTTGCGATCTTCAACAAGCTCTGCCTGCCCGACGTTCCGGGGCAGCCGACGATGGGCGAAGCGGCGGGGGAATGGGCGCGCGACATCGTGCGCGCCATCTTCGGATCGATGGTCGATGGCCAGCGGATGGTCCGCGAAGTCATGGCCATGGTGCCGAAGAAGAACGCCAAGACCACGAATGGCGCGGCGATCGGTGTGACGGCCCTGCTGATGAACGAACGGCCTCGCGCCGAGTTCGTGCTGGTGGGGCCGACGCAGGAAATTGCCGATACGGCGTTCCAGCAGGCGTCGGGCATGATCGATGCCGATCCGTATCTGAAACAGCGGTTTCATGTGCAGGAGCATCTGAAGACGATCCTTGACAGGGTCCATAAGGCGAAGCTCAAGATCAAGACCTTCGATATGAAGGTCGCCACCGGATCGAAGCCGGTGATGGTGTTGATCGACGAACTGCATCTGATGGGGTCGATCAGCTATGCGCAGAGGGTCATCGGCCAGTTGCGCGGAGGCATGATCGCGAACCCCGAAGCGTTCATGGTGGTCATCACCACGCAGAGCGACGAACCGCCCGCCGGCGTATTCAAGGTCGAACTGGACTATGCCCGCGCCGTGCGGGACGGCCGCGTGTCGAACGCGCGGGTGCTGCCGATGCTCTATGAGTTTCCGGAGGCCATGCAGGCCGATGCGGAGAAGCCGTGGCGCGATCCGGCCAACTGGCACATGGTGCTGCCGAATCTCGGCCTGTCGATCACGATCGAACGCTTGATCGAAGAGTATGAGCAGGCGCGGGAGAAAGGGGACGAGGAAGAGCGGCGCTGGGCGTCGCAGCATCTGAACGTCCAGATCGGGCTTGCCCTGCATACCGACAGATGGCGGGGCACGGACTATTGGGAGCAATGCGCGGACCCGTCGCTGACGCTCGACGAGCTGCTGGCGCGGTGCGAGGTCGCGGTCGCGGGGATCGATGGCGGCGGGCTGGACGACCTGTTCGCCCTCTGCATCGCAGGCCGGGAGCGGGACACGAAGCGATGGCTCTACTGGTTCCGGGCGTGGGCGCAGCCGGACGTTCTGAAGCGCAAGGAAATCGCGCCGCGCCTTCTGGATTTCCAGAAAGACGGCGATCTGGTCATCATCGGCCATAATGGCGGGCCGCCGCTGGACGATGATGACGATCCGGACGCGCGCCCGCCCGAACTGCTGGCGGAAGAACAGGACATCGCCGAGATCGTTGCCATCATCGAAAGGGTGAAGGAGGCAGGGCTGTTCCCGGAACAGGGGGCAGTCGGCCTGGACCCGCAGGGCGTCGGTGCTCTGGTCGACGCCTTGGCGGAAATCGGAATGGTGCATCCGCAGGTCGTCGGCGTAAGCCAGGGATTTCGTCTGGCATCGGCCGTCTGGTCGATGGAGCGCAAGCTGAAACATCGCATGGCGATCCACTGTGGATCGCCCCTCATCAACTGGTGCGTGGGCAATGCAAAGGCCGAGCAGCGAGGCAATGCGGTGCTCATCACCAAGCAGGCCGCCGGCAAGGCAAAGATCGACCCCTTCATCGCGGGGCTTAATGCAACGAAGCTGCTGGAAAGCAATCCGGTGGCGCAAGTCGAGAAGACCTATCAGATGCTGATCCTGTAAGGATAAACACATGCAGAACCGGGCTTATTCGTTCATCACCATCAAGGCGTTGAATGAGGAAGATCGCATCATTGAAGGCGTGGCAACGACGCCGTCACCCGACCGGGTCGGCGATGTCGTTAACCCGATGGGCGCGAAGTTCTCGCTTCCCCTGCCTTTTCTGTGGCAGCACAATCACGATGAACCGATCGGCCATGTGATCGAGGCGACCCCAACCAAAGAGGGCATCAGCTTCAAGGCGCAGATCGCGACCACCGATGAACCGGGGAAGTTGAAGGAACTTCTCGATTTCGCGTGGCAATGCATCAAGATGAAATTGGTCGCGGCCGTTTCGATCGGCTTCCGCCCTGTGAAATATGCTTTCATCAGCGATGGCGGCATCGAATATGATGAGTGGGACTGGTTCGAACTGAGCGCGGTCACCATTCCCGCACAGGCTGAAGCAACCATCACGTCTGTTAAATCCATTGATATGGGTCTGCGCAAAGCCGCTGGTGTGCCTGACCCCGAAATTCCGCAAGCGCCCGAACCTGCCGCGTCCGGCAAATCGGTTCGCATCGTCAAGCTGGAAGACCCTGCCCGCGACCGGGCGAAACCCTTCGTCATCAACCGCATCGTGCGGACAGGACAGGACTGAACGTCATGAAATTCGCTGAACAGATCAGCGCCTTCGAACAGAAGCGCGCATCGCTGGTGGCTGCCAACGAGGCCATCATGGACAAGGCTGCCGGGGAGGGCGCGACCCTCGACGCGGCGCAGAAGGAAGAGTTCGACGGCAATTCCGCCGACATTGCGGAAATCGACGACCATCTGAAGCGCCTGAAGTCGATGGAAGCGGCGCAGGGCGCCAAGGCCATGCCGGTTGCCGGTCAGAGCGCCGACGAAGCGGCTACCACGCGCGGCAATCAGCGTATCGAGGTCAAGGGCACCAATCTGCCCAAGGGCACCTCCTTCACGCGCTTTGCGATGGCGTTGGCGCGCTCGAAGGGCAACCTTATGCAGGCGCAGGAAATCGCCAAGGGTTGGCAAGACAGCACGCCCGAGGTGGAGATTGTGCTGAAGGCGGCTGTCGCCGCTGGCACGACGACCGATGCCGCCTGGGCGAAGCCGCTGGTCGAATATGAAAACATGGTCGGCGAATTCGCGGAGCTGCTGCGTCCCGCCACCATCATCGGCCGCATTCCCGGCCTTCGCCGCGTGCCGTTCAATATCAAGATCCCGCGCCAGACCGGCGGATCGTCCGTAGGCTGGGTCGGCGAAGGCAAGCCCAAGCCCGTCAGCGCCCTGGCGTTCGACCAGATCACGCTGGGGATGGCCAAGACGGCAGGTATCGTGGTCATCACCGACGAATTGGCGCGGTCGTCCAGTCCCGCCGCGGAAGGTGTCGTTCGCGACGATCTGGTCGCCCAGACGGCGCAGTTCCTCGACAGCCAGTTTGTCGACCCGGCGAAGGCGGCGGTCGCCAACGTCTCGCCGGCCTCGATCACGAACGGCGTGACGCCTGTCGTCGCCAGCGGCACGGACGCCGACGCAGTTCGCGCCGACGTGCAGGAGCTGATGGGCAAATTCATCACCGCCAACCTGTCTTTGTCGGGTGCGGTGTGGATCATGACCGAAATGCAGGCGCTTGGGCTCGCGCTGATGCTGAACCCGCTGGGTCAGCCGGAATTTCCCGGCCTCCAGATCAACGGTAACAGCGGCGGCACGTTCTTCGGCCTGCCCGTGGTGCTGTCGGAGAACATTCCGGCGAACCCTGGTTCCGGCAATCCGGTCACGGGCGCCGGGGCCCGCATCATCCTCGCGAAAGCCAATGAAATCCTGCTGGCGGACGACGGGCAGACGATGCTTGATGTCAGTAGCGAGGCTTCGCTCCAGATGGACAGCGCGCCTGATGCGCCTGCGACGGCGTCGACCGTGCTGGTCTCTCTCTGGCAGCATAATATGATCGGCATCCGGGCCGAGCGCTACATCAATTGGGCCAAGCGTCGTGCAGGCGCCGTCCAGTTCATTGACGCAGCCAATTACGGCACGGCCTGATCGGCATGAAGAAATGCGCCCGGTTGCATAGTGCAGCCGGGCCTTTCTTTGGAGAACGCCATGAAGCACCAGTCCTATTTCAGTCGCGCGATGAAGGCGAAGGATCGCCGGTTCGCCCGCATTTTCGGCAAGCTGGGTTATGAGACCACGCAGATTGTGGCAGACGATGGTGAACCCGATATCGACGCGATCCGTGAACTTTATCAGGAAGTCGCCGGCAAGAAGCCTTACCACGGTTGGGATGCGGAGACGCTGAACCGGAAGATCGCCGAAAAGCGCGCGGAAGCCTGATGCGTATCTTCGGTCTCACCATCACGCGCGAGAAGGCGGCGGGGCTGTCATCCGTCGATAATCGTGGAGGGTGGTGGCCTATCGTGAAGGAATCCTTCGCAGGAGCGTGGCAGCAGAATGTGGAGGTGAAGGCGGATAGCGTCGTCGCCAACCACGCCGTCTTTTCCTGTCAGACGCTGATCGCCAGCGACATCGCCAAGCTGCGCGTGAAGCTGGTGGCGCAGGACAGCGATGGCATCTGGTCGGAAGTGAAGAACGCGGCCTATAGCCCTGTCCTGTGGAAACCGAACCATTTTCAGACGCGCATCCAGTTCTACGAATCGTGGGTGCTGTCGAAGCTCCAGCGCGGCAATGCCTATATCCTGAAGCAGCGGAACGCCCGCAATGTCGTCACGGCGCTCTATGTGCTGCATCCCGATCGCGTGACGCCGCTGGTTTCCGAAAGCGGCGAGGTCTTCTATGACCTCGAGGCCGATAATCTGGCCGGGCTTGAGAATGGTCTTGTTGTCCCGGCGCGCGAGATCATCCACGACCGCTTCAACTGCCTGTTCCACCCGCTGGTCGGACTGTCGCCGATCTTCGCCAATGGCCTTGCTGCGATGCAGGGACTCGCGGCCCAGAATGCCAGCACAAAGCTGTTCCAGAACGGCGCGCGGCCCGGCGGCATCCTCACGGCGCCCGGAGCGATCAGCGACGAGACCGCCAGGCGCCTGAAAGAGCATTGGGACAATAATTATACTGGCGCGAATGCGGGCAAGGTCGCCGTTCTGGGCGATGGCCTGAAGTTCGAAGCCATGTCGATGAAGGCTGTCGACGCGCAGCTTGTGGAGCAACTGAAATGGTCGGCGGAGGTGGTTTGCTCCACCTATCATGTGCCGCCCTATAAGATCGGTATCGGGCAGCAACCCACCTATAATAACGTGCAGGCGCTCAATACCGAATATTATTCGCAGTGCCTTCAGGTGCTGATCGAGGCGATTGAGCTTTGCCTGGATGAAGGACTGGCGACAGGGGAAATGCTGGGCACAGAGTTCGACGTCGATAATCTGCTCCGCATGGACAGCGTGACGCAGATGGAAGTGCTCGACAAAGCGAAGAACGTGATGAAGCCGAACGAGGCACGCAAGAAGCTGGACCTGCCGCCAGTAGCTGGTGGCGACGCAGTATATCGGCAGCAGCAGGATTACAGCCTTGAGGCTTTGGCGAAGCGAGATGCCCAGGCGGACCCGTTCGCCAAACCGGAGATAGCCCCGCCGGCCCCGGCGAACGATGAACCCAGCCCCGAAGCGCAACGCGCTTTCATGGCCCTATTCGAGAAAGACCTTCGGGAGGCGCTGAATGCTTGACACAAAGGCGCTTGCCGACGCGACGGCCCTGATCGTCAAGGATCATATCTCCGCCGCGATTGCTCCCCTGCTCGCCGAAAACAAGGCGCTCCGCGAAAGGATCGATGTGCTGGAAGCCGCTCCGGTGGTGAGCGCCAAAGACATCGAGGTCGAACTTTTGCCGTGCTTTGAGGCCATGCTGGAGGAGCGCATAGCCGCGCTGCCCGCGCCGGTCGATGGGAAGGACGGGATCGACGGCAAGGATGCCGATCCGGAAGCGATCAAGGCAATGGTGGCAGAGGCGGTTACCGCTCTGCCCTCTGCGCCTGCTGGCGAACCGGGAGGAAAGGGCGAGAAAGGCGATCCGGGGCGCGACGGGGCGGATGGCGCAGGCATCGCCGATCTCATCATCGACCGCTCAGGCAATCTTGTCGCGACCTTCACCGACGGCCGGATGAAGGAATTGGGCCTGATCGTGGGCAAGGATGGCCGCGATGGAATCGACGGAAAGGACGGCATCCCGTTCGGCGTCGATGATCTGGACATGACGCTGATGGAGGATGGCCGAACGATCCGCATGGCGTTCACCAAGGGCGACACGGAATATGCTTTCCAGATTCCGGTTCCCGCGATGATTTATCGCGGCGTCTATTGCGAGGGCCGGTCCTACGCCGAAGGCGATGTCTGCACCTGGGGCGGCAGTCTGTGGCATGCGAACAAGGAAACCAGCGGAAAACCCGACGGTGGCGACTGGACCATGTGCGTCAAGCGCGGCCGGGACGGGAAGGATAAAGCCTGATGGCCGCTCTCTTGACGTTAGCAGAGGCCAAGGCGCAGCTCGCGGTCCTATCGGACGATCAGGATGCGACGATCCTTATGGATGTGCAAATGGCGTCCGACATCGTGATGGGCTACATCAAGAAGGATGCGGAAGACCTGGGCTGGACCGTCGATACGGTGCCGTTTCGCATCAAGGCCGCTGTCATCCTCGTGCTGCGCACCCTGTTCTTCAGCGGCGAAGGCGATCCTTTGAATGAGGCAGCCAAGGCGTTGCTTTACCGCGATCGGGACCCGGCAATCGCATGAAGGCGCGTAACCGGCCCTACCTCATCGACTTCGAGGGGCGCGATGTGACGGAGGATGGCTATGGCGGTGAAGTCGAGAACTGGACAGAATATTGCCAGGAATATGCTGCCGTCCGTTTCGGCGGCGGTTCCGAACAGCGCGAAGCTACACAGACGCAGGCGTCGCAGGTGGCATCGTTCGATGTGCTGAGCAACACCAAAACCCGCGCCATCAGTGTGATCGATCATCGCATCCTGTTCGATGGCGGCATCTGGAACATCACGGCAAAGCATGATCTGGGCCTGAATGAAGGCATCCGGGTCACTGCAGTCCGACAGGCGGCATGATGAGCGAAGTCTTCAAGATGACCGGGCTGAAAGAGCTGGAAAGCGCCCTTGCCCAGATGCCACGCGCGACGCGCCGCAGCGTGGGCCTGCGAGTGCTGCGCGAAGGCGGCGAACCGATCGCACGGGCCGCGCGGAGACTGGCTCCGGTCGATCAAGGCGATCTGGTCGAGAGCATCGACGTGCTGGCAACGCTGGCCCCGTCGCAAAGGGCAGACAGGGGTGCGGTCGCGCCGCTGGAAATACATGTCGGTCCGGGCCAGCATCCGCAGGCGATCACACAGGAGTTCGGCACCTACAAGGAGCCGGCGCAGCCGTTCATGGGGCCAGCCTGGGAGGCCGAGCGGATACATGCGCTCGACATCATCGGCACCGGGCTCGGAATCGAGATCGAGAAAACCGCCCAGCATCTGGCCAAGCGAAAAGGCTGACCCGCATGGACGAGGATCTGATCAGCCGGTTGAAGCAGGATGCGGAGGTCGCCGCGATCGCGCGCAGCGTGTCGTGGGTGTCGCGGCCGAAGAAGGAAGACATGCCGGGCCTGACGCTGGAGCGGATTTCGCCGGGCCGCACCTATACGTTCAAGGGCGCTTCCCGCCTTCAGGACACCCTTGTCCGCTTCAATTTCTGGGGGCTGGCGGCGCGGGACATCAAGCCCTTGTTCGGCGCGACGCTCACTCTTCTCGAACGGCCCGCGACCGTCGGGAATACGGATTTCGGCATGACGTTTCTGGAAGGTGAGCGTGATTTTCCCGCCGAAGAGGTGCCCGGCATCGGCACTGTCTTTCGACTGGGAGCGGAGTTCCGCATCTGGTGGAAGCCTAGCTAAAGGACTGTTTCATGACTTTGAAATCCAATGTGTCGGTGCTTGTCACCGCAACCCTTGCGGCTGCCCCGGAGGTGGGCGTTGCCGCTGCCCGTATTCAGGAAACCTTTTCGCGCAGCTTCGCCAACGGCGTCGGTGCCGGTCAGGCGAACAATATCTTTGCCGACGAATTTTCGATCAGCGGGGCGGGAACGCAGACCTATGACCTGGCGGGCGGCATCGCGAACGCGCTGGGCCAAGTCCTGACCTTCACCGCTATCAAGGCCCTTGTGCTGGTGAACACGGGCACTGCTGCCCTGACCTATGGCGGAGGGTCCAATCCCTTCCTTGGATGGCTGGGCGATGCTTCCGACGAGATCGTCATCCCGGCGGGCGGCATGCTCACGCTGACCGATCCCACTGCGGAGGGTCAGGCAGTCACGCCCTCCACCGGCGACATCATCACCATCGGCGGCACCAATGCCGCCGGAACCATCATCATCATCGGCGAAGCGTAAGGAGGGCCGGAAACATGACCGACGCATTGACGGGCTACGGCTCGGAGTTCTGGCTGGCCGATGAGAACGGCGCGCTTTGGGAGATGGGCGAGCTGATCGCGCTCGAACCGGGTTCGGAGGAATGGGGCACGACGGAAGCGACGCATTTCAAGAGTCCCGGCCGCCGCCGCGAATATATCAAGACGCTGATCGAAAGCGGTCAGGGCAGCTTCCAGCTTAACTGGCTGCCGGGCAGCGATACGGACCAGCGCGTCAGCAATGCTCATGCCGATGAAGGTTCGCGGGCGTTCAAGATCGTCGTGCCGTCCACAACCGGCACATGGGAAATCGCCGGATCGGTCAATGTCCTCAGCCGGACGCCGACGATCCCGATTGATGACCGGATGACCTGTCAGGTGACCTTGCAGTTCACCGGCGACCGTAGCGAACAGGCGGGCGCATAATGGCGAACTCCATGCGCGGCGAGGCAACGCTGAAGATCGGGGAGGAAAGCTACACCCTCACCATGGACGCCGACGCCCTTGCCATGGCGGAGGAAGTGGCTGGTAAGCCGATCAGCATCGTTATCGCGCTGTTCGACAGTGGCGCGCATCTGGGCATGACGTCAGCACTGGCGTGGGCGGCCCTGTTTCGGGAATATGGTTTTCCATGGGAAGGCTTTCGCGAGCGCGTTATGCAATGGGGTATCCCGCTGGTGAAGGACGCCGTAGCGAAATCCATGCGGCACGCATGGCCGGAACCGGAGGCCGATGACAAGCCAAACCCTCCGAAGCGGGGTCGAACGAAAACGACGGCTGGAACTGGCTCAAGCTCCTAGAGCTTTGGTGCGAAGCCGGGTTCGATCCCGACACATTCTGGCGTCAGACGCCGCGTATCATCCAAGCCACGATCCGGGGATATATCCGACGGGACAAGGCGAATCACCGTGACCGGATGTATGCGGCATGGCACCAAGCTGCTTTCCAACGCGTCAAGCGGATGCCTCCGCTCTCGCGCGCATTGGGCGAGAAAGAGGAGCCGAAGGTTCGCAGCAACGCCCAGATGATCCAGTCCTTCAGGGCTATGAAGAAGAGCGGGATAAATCTGACGATCAGGAAGATTGCCTGATCGTCTAGACCTAAGCTATTTTAGGTTGTTCCAATTCTTGTATGCGTCGTGGGTGACGCCGCTTGAATTACGGGCGGAATCGTTGATCTGCGACGGTCTTTGGTCAAAGCGATCTCGAAATAGAACACCATGAATACAATAGGGAGCGGCGACCAGAAAAACGGCGATGGCAGCAGCAGCAGCCTGTTGCGCCGCGCCCGGTGCCCCTAGCGTTCCGATCACCAAAAGAAGCCCGATAGCCGCGCCGATAAATGTCAGAATTTTGAAGATTTTCATCTCGCCCTCCGTGTTATCGAGGCACTATCAGCAATGCCGGGAGGGAAGTCATGGAGTTTTGATCGTTGGGGGGCGATGGCATTGATTTTTCTGTTGGCGTATAAGTTTAGACCCAACCAATCCGCGCGACGCTATCCTCCGCCTCACTCGGATATCCGGGCAGACGTTCGGACGTGTCCTACAAGCTGGGGCTGAAACTGAGGGACTAACACCCCGCGCAATTCGCGCAATCTGGATTTCAACAGGCTGCCGGGATGATCCCGGTGGCCCTTTCGTCGTGGAGTAGCAATGGCTCGATCCGTCATCGGCGCGCTGCGCGTCACGCTGGGACTCGATTCCGCCCAGTTCGAGACCGGCATCAAGCGCGCCTCCAAATCGACGCAGCAATTCAGCCGTTCGGCCAACGACGTCAGCAAAGCCGCCAATCTCATCAGCACGTCGCTACGCGGCATAGGCGCGGCCATTGGCATCACGTCGATCACGGCGGCAGGAACGGCCTATCTCAAGCTGGCCGATCAGTCCAAGCAACTGGCGGCGCAGTTGAAACTGGCGACGGCTCAGTTTGGGAGTTTCGGGCAGGCTCAGCAGGACGTCAATCGCATCGCCGCCGAAACCCGCAATGGGCTTTCGGAAACGGGGACGCTTTACGCGAATTTCATGCGCGCGACAAAAGAATTGGGCGGCCAGCAATGGGAGGCCGCGCGCGCCACGGAAACCTTCTCCAAGACGCTGAAGATCAGCGGCGCCAGTCAGGCGGAGGCCGCCAGCGCGACCCTTCAATTCGGGCAGGCGCTCGCGTCCGGCGTGTTGCGTGGGGATGAATTCAACAGCATCATGGAATCCTCGCCCCGGCTTGCGCGTCTATTGGCTGACAGTCTGAATGTGCCCATCGGAAGCCTTCGCAAGATGGCCGAAGATGGCGAGCTGACGGCGGACAGGCTCTTCCGCGCCCTGACCGACAAGAAGTTCACCGAAAGCATCGATGCAGAATTCCGTCAGGTGCCTGTCACCTTTGATGAGGCTATGCAGCAAATCACGAATTCGGCTGTTGTCGCATTCGGTGCTTTTGATCGTGGCGGACAGTTCTCGACCGCTCTTGCGAATTTTGCGACCGATGGTGCTGGTAACTTCCAGAGTCTTGAAGGTGCTGCGGAGCGTTTCGGAATTACAGCCAGAGAGCAAATCAACGCCGTTTCAGAATCGGTCAAACCACTGATCGGCCTTCTCGGTGAAGTGCGCAGCCTCTTGGCAGGCATTGAAAATAGCGTTCCAAAAAGCGCGAAGATCAGCCCAGAAGGCGCGGCGAGCGGGCTGGACTTCGTCACAGGACTTTGGCGGCGTCCTCAGGCCTTCGCTCTTGGTATTCATTCAGCCGCTACCGGCGGGACTTTCCGGCAGGGCTTTGACGATTTCATGAACAGCAGCAGCGCCGCTGCTCTGGTTCGTCAAACCCAGTCCAACATTCAAAAAGCCAATGTGAAGGCTGCCCAAGGGCGTATCGATCAGGGCAATCCTTTGAAGGATGCGCCGCAAGCGCCATCGGTGCTGAAGTCTTCGCCTGCCGCAGCGCCCAAGAAGGAGAAGGGAGATCGATCCGGGCCGTCAGAAGATACACTTCGGCGTCGCGCCCAGCGCGAGGCGGAGCGCGCAGCCGATGCCCTACGCCGGTTCACCGATGATCTTGCGCGCGAGAGTGCGGACCTCCTTTCCACAACCGCCGACCTGACGGGCACGGTTGAAGCGCGGCGCGACGCTGATCTGAACCAGATCGAAACCGACCGACAGATTCGCGAACGCGCTATTCAGGCGGATGACCAGATCGACGCTGCCAAGAAGCAGCAGCTTATCGACCTCAACAATCAGAACGCGCAGGCCCGAAAGGCCCTGACCCGCCAGCGCGCGCAGGAAGAAATAGACGAGCGCAACCTGCGCATCGAGCGGGACCGTTCATCGCTCGCCATAGAGCTGATGAGCCTGTCGACCGATGCGGCGCGGACGGCCCGCGCGCGGCGCGATGTCGAACTTCGCATTCTGGATGCCCAGTTCGAACAGGAGCGTCAGGCGCTGCTGGTTGCCGCTGCGTCGAAGGATCTGGTCGAAGCGACCCGCGCCCGCGAGCGGCTGGCCGCCCTGCCCGCGTTGCAGGCCGGTGCTCGCGACCAGATGCTTCGGCAGACACAGGGGCCGCTGGAAGCCTATCTCGACCGGCTTCCCCGCAGCGCGGACGATGCGCGAGAGGCGCTGGAGCGGGTTCAGGTCGACGGGATCGACGGGATCATCAACGGTCTGGCTGATGCCGCCGTGGGCGCGCGTTCGCTGGGTGATGTGTTCAAACAGGTCGCCAATCAGATCGTGGCCGATCTGATCCGCATCCAGTTGCAGAAGGCAGCGACGGGGATTTTGGGCAACCTGATCGGCGGCGTCGGTTCGGTGCTGGGGGGCGGTATTGGCAGCGTGGCCAAGACCGTTTCGAAGCTGGACATCGCCACTCCCAATTCCAAGGTGCCGGGCTTCGCCACAGGCGGATCATTCAAGGTCGGCGGATCGTCGTCGGTCGGGGACAAGCAGCTTGTCCAGATCAGGGCCAACCGGGGCGAATTGATCGACATCCGTAAGCCTGGAAATGACAATGGCGGATCGGGCGGCGGAAACACCTATTATCTGAGCGGCAACCTCATGACGCCTGAGTTCTGGGCAAAGATACGGGCGGGCGACATGCGCGCGGCTGGCGCGGGGTCGACCGGGGCACAGGTCGCCATCGCGAGGCAACGGAGCCGGACCATTCCATGATCGACCTTCCCGCATGGCCCGGCCCGCAGTCGGCAGTTCCTCGCGTTCTGGACTTCGGCGGCTTCCTTGAGCCCTCCAGCGGTGCGGAGGTCCAGCGGTTCAACCGGCTGGGCAACCGCTACGCCATCGCCGTTACCATGCCGCCCTTGCGGAATCGAAGGGACGGACGGATTTGGGTCAACCGGCTCATCAAGGGGCAGAAGGAAGGCGCGCGGATGGAATGGCCGCTTCAGGACTTCGATCCGGGCACGCCCAATCTGGCGAACGGCACGACGATACAGGTCGACGGCGCGGGCCAGAGCGGGCAACTGCTGGCGATCCGTAACGTCGCGCCGCGCTACGCCTTTCTGGAGGGGCAGCCCCTTTCGCTGGAGATCGACG
This sequence comes from Sphingobium sp., assembly GCA_049841255.1. GTDB lineage: Bacteria > Pseudomonadota > Alphaproteobacteria > Sphingomonadales > Sphingomonadaceae > Sphingobium. The sequence continues at coordinate 17,142 of JASGDV010000211.1, read as the reverse complement.
GACAGATGTTCTTCGACTTCGTGGGGGAAACCGCCATCGCGGGCGATGATGGCAAGGTGACGATCACGCTGACGCAGTTGCTTCGCAAGGAACCACCGGACGGGGCCGTGCTGCATGTCGCCAAGCCGATGGTGGAAGGTTTCATCATGGGCGATCAGGTGGCGTGGGAACTGGCGCTGGAGCGGACGGTCGGCCTGTCCTTCGAAATCCATGAGACCCGCTGATGGCCTTCACCGGACGCATCCTGCATCTGGTCGCGCTGATGCAAATCGATCTTCCTGAACGAACCATCCGGCTGTGCGATGGCGGGTTCATCTATTGGGGCGGCAACAAGTTCGACTGCATTGATGAGGATTTCGGCACCGTGGCGTCAGCGGAATCCTTCGGGGAGAAGACCGGCGACGAAGCGCCCGGCGGGCGGGTGACATTCTATCCATCGTCGTCGGCGTCGGCCGCCTCGCTCTCGCAGCCTTCCTATCAGGGCGCGCGGATGCGCTTTTGGCTTGGCGAGTTCGACCCCTTGACCGGCCAGATTGTTGGAACGCCCGATCTGACGGCGGACCTTGCCATCGACACGGTGACGCTGAAGGCAGGCAAGGGGACGCGGGCGGTCGATGTCGAGTTCGAGAGCGCTGCAAAGCGCCTGTTCATGGTCATGCGTGGGCAGGCTTTGAACGACCGTTTTCATCAGTCCTGCTATCCGGGGGAAAAGGGAATGGCCAATGCGACGGCAATGCCTCGCTCGTCGCCCTGGGGGGCGGAGGCCAGCGGATGAGCGACCTGGAGCGCCGCCGCCTCGCGACCGAGACGACAAGGGCCAAATATGAGGGCATGGCGCTGGACTTCCGCACCGCCGACTGCGCGCGGATGATCCGCTACCACCTCATTCAGATGGGGCACAGGCCGCCCGCCTTGCCGCGCTATCGCTCTCTTACGGGCGCGGCGCGGGCCTTGAAGGAAACCGGCGGGATTATCGCGACGCTCGACACATTCCTCCCCCGCATCGCGCCCGCGCGGATGCTGCTGGGGGACGTGGCCGTCGGTGCGGGCGAAGGCGGCGAGGCCGGATGGATATGCCTGGGCTACAAGTTCATGGGCTGGCATCAGGACAGCGCGACGCCCGTCGCGATGAGCATCGACCTTTCCCACGTCACGGCGGCGTGGAGGGTCTGACGTGAGGACGCTGCGGACGGTCGCCATGATCGCGGGAGCCGTCGCGCTTGTCGCGACTGGCGTCGGCGCTGCGGGTGGCGCTGGGTTGCTGGGAAACACGGTTCAGGCCGCAAGCCTCGCGGCGACGGCCAGTTCCGTTGCGTCGGTGGCATCGGTAGTGGCGGCCGCCGCCTCGCTCGGCGCCCAGCTCATGCAGAAGAAGCCGGGCGCCATCGGCTCGGTCAATCAGGTGACCATCGGATCCAATTCGCCGATCCCCTACGGCATGGGGCGAGCCTTCTATGTCGGATCGCAGGTTCATGACGCGGGCTATGGCGGCAAGGTAGGGAAGACGCATAACCCCTATCTGTCGAAGGCCTTCATCTACAGCGCGGGCGGCCCGATCGAAGGGATAGAATCCTTCCTTGCCGACTGGTCGCCGGTAGCGGGGCTTCCGACCGGGGGATCGGCCATCGGCTATTATGCCGGATGGCTCTATGCCGATTTCCAGTTGGGTCAGCGGCCGGAACCCACGGCGCTGGCCGGACCATGGGGGGCGATCCCGGACTGGAGCGCGGCGCATAAGCTCTCCGGATATGGCGCGGCGCTGGTCAGCTACAAATTCGACCGGGACAACAAGCGCTGGGCGAACGGCCTTCCGGTCATGGGTCCTGTCGGGAAATGGGCACGGGTCTATGACTGGCGGCAGGACGATACCTTCCCCGGCGGATCGGGCCCGCACCGCTGGGACGATGAAGATACGTTCGAGTGGGACCCGAATGTCGCGCTCAACGCCATCACCTATGCGCGCGGACGCTATGCTCTGGATGAAGAGGGCGAGGAAAGCGTCCGCGTCGTCGGCTGCGGCTATACGTTCGACACCATAGACTGGCCCGCATGGACCGCCTTCGCCAATGTCTGCGAAGCCAATGGCTGGAGCGTGAACGGGCATGTCTATGAGGGGCCGGGCATCAGCCTGTGGGATAATCTCAAGCGCATCTGCGCGGCCGGCGCGGCGATGCCTGTCATCTCAGGCGGTCTGCTCTCGGTGCGGTTCCAGTCGCCCAAGGTGGCGCTGGACACCATCACCCCGGCCGACTTCGCGGAGGGCGAGCGCGTCGCTCCGGGGATGCGGACGTGGCGCGACCGGATCAACACCGTCGTGCCGAAATATAGGTCCGAGGCGAACAAGTGGGAATATGTCCAGTCCAAAGCGGTGGAGATCGCGGAGTATATCGCGCTGGACGGCGAGCCCAAGGAAGAGGAAATCACCTATGAGCTGGTGACGGACAAGGACCAGGCCGCGCAGCTTGCGGGATATGAGCTTTACGGCCGCCGCGAACTGACCGGCATCGTCATTCCGTGCAAGCCCCGTCTCTGGGAATACCGGCTGGGCGAAGCTCTTCACGTCTACGACCCGGAAAACGGCGTCGACCATCTGTGCACCATCGTCGCCGCCGAAAAGGACATCGGCAGCGCCACGGTGACTTTCACCTTCGAAACCGAAACCAATGCGAAACATGCGGCGGCGCTGGCCATGACCGGCACGGCCCCGCCGCCGCCGACCCTGATCCCTCATGGCGAGGCGGATGGGATCGCCTGGGACAATGCGGGCAACGCGATCACGGCGGATGCAACGATCGTCACCGCCGACGCAACAATCTGGACAGCGGACACAACCTGATGGCGAAACAGACAGTCAATATCGGAACCATCGCCGATGACGGCACCGGCGACAATCTGCGGACGGCCTTCGGGAAGGCGAACGCCAATTTCACCGAGCTTTACGACTTTCAGGGCGGCTTCTCGCCGTTCGGCATTTCGGTGGGAGCGGCGGCCGACGCGGCGGCGCTGCGGGACCTTGCCGGGGTGGGCTCGCTGGGTCAGCAGGCCGCTGGTTCGGTCGCCATCACCGGGGGCAGCATAGCGGGCCTTTCCTCCCTCGGCATTTCGGCGTCGGGCAGCGATCCCATCGTCAGCGACCGCTACAACGCCAGTTCCGGCGCGGGCGCGGGCGTCAGCATGCGCCGCGCGCGGGGGGCCGTGGGAGCGCCCTCCGCCGTTCTGGGCGGCGACGTTCTGGGCGGGCTCTACGCGGTGGGCTACAAGGCGGACGGCTCATGGTCTTCGGCGGCGGCGGCCTTCTATTTCAATGCAGCGGAGGATTTCACCGCGTCGGGGCTGGGGACGCTGGCCTATCTGGCGTTGACCAATAGCGGCACCACCTCGCGCGTGGTGCGGGCGACCTTCGCCTTCGCCGACTTCGCCTTTGCCGCGAAGACGCGGCCGGGGACCGACAATAGCTATTCGCTGGGCGACGGCACCTATCGCTGGTCCGTGGTCTATGCCGCGACAGGCGCGATCAACACGTCCGACGCGCGCGAAAAGCAGGATGTCGCTCCGGTGGACGATGCGCTGCTGGATGCCTGGGCGGACGTGCAATGGGTCCAGTTCCGCTGGATCGGCGCGGTGCTGGACAAGGGCGACGGCGCGCGCATCCATCATGGCGCCATCGCGCAGCAGGTCCGCGACGCCATCGACGCCCGCCTTGGCGAAGGAGCGGCTGTCCGTTTCGGGCTGCTATGCTTCGATAGCTGGGACGGCGAAGCGGAACTGCGCGACGAGGAAGGGTTGATCGTCCGCGCGGGCAGGGAAGCCGGGGACCGCTGGGGCCTGCGCTACGACCAGTGCTTCGCGATCGAGGCGGCCTATCAGCGCCGGGAAATCGCCCGCCAGAATGCCCGCATCGCCGCGCTGGAAGCCGCCGCCTGACCTGAACCGCCCTCCAATACCGGAGCCATCATGACCGCCAGTCTTGACCTGACGGCCTCGCGCAATCTCGCGTGGGCGCCGATCATCGACATATTCTATACCGGCGACCCGCTGCCCCTGACCGGCGCGACGGCCGCCATGCAGATCCGTCTCTATCCCGGCGCGACCGGAGCGGCGCTGGCGAGCCTTTCCCCCGTCCCGTTCGAGGACATGGCCCCGGTCGCGCCGGACGCGCGCCGCCGCATCCGGTTGTCGCCATCGATCGCGAAGGCGGCGCTGGCGGCCTTTCCGACCGGGCTCAACCAGCCAGAGCCGGGAGAAGCCGACGTCTATTCCTTCGACATCATCATCACCTATGCCGACGCCAGCCAGGACAAGCTGGCGCTCGGTTCCTTCATCCTCGAACCGGGAGTGACGACGGCATGAGCGGCCTATATTTCAGCGCGGAAGTGAGGGGCCTGCGCGGGCCGGGCGTGACGTCGGGCGAACAGGCGGCGTTGCGGGACCGTGCTACCCATACCGGCACGCAGTCGGCCGATACGCTCACCGAAGGGTCCGCCAACAAGCTCTATACCTCCGGTGAGAAGGCGAAGGTCGCCCGCGCGATCTCCACCGCGCCGCTGCGCATGCCCAAGTCCCGATCCGGCTGGGACTTCGCCGTGGTTCTCGACGGCAAGGTGCTGTTCGGCACCCGGCCGGGGCAGGGCCGGTTCGTCAGCAACCATAGCCATGAGGGGCTGTTGGTCCGCATCCCGCGCGGCCCGCTGGGCGTGCAATGGGGCGTGGTGCGGGGCGGCAAATATCTCGCCTGGACCGACAATGACGGCATCTGGCACAGCGATCACAGCCATGCCGATCTGGAGGCCGATGTCGCCACCCTGCGCGAGGATGTCGATGCATTGCAGGCGGCGGGCGGCGGCAATGTGGCGGGCTGGCTGGCGCGCGAGGTGACCGTTGGCGGCGAACAGCAGGTCATGGTGCATGACGGCGCCGACTATCGCCAGATCACGCCAGCAGGTGCCGACTGGATCGCGCCCATCGTGCACAGCAATGATATCGTCCGCGCGCTGTCCGACTATACGACCGGCGACGGCCTTCAGCCGCACACGATCCTGCCCAACGGCGAGATCATACCGGAGGCTGCCATCGTCATGCAGGTGCTGGTCACCGGGCAGAGCCTCGCGCTCGGATCGCGCGGCTATATCCTCGATCCCGACGGGGATTATCTGTTCGACCCGCCCAACGGACGGGGCAATCTCTTCACCGAGGCGGCTCCCGCCGATCTGCAGCCCTATCTGCTGACGCTGAACGGCGGCGCGCGGGCGCTGGGATCGACGCTCGTGCCGACCCGCGAATATGCGGACGGGCTGCTCGGGGAATCGGTCTGCTCCTCCTACATGATCGCCCGCGCGCGCTATGTGCGGGCCGCGACCAACGGCATGACGCCGCGCCTCGCCGCCGCCATCAGCGCGGCGGGCGCTTCGCCCTATGACTGGCTCAAGAAGGGCACGTCGATCTACAACGGCGCGCTCGCCAAGACGCAGGCGATCTTCGACGCGGCGGCGGCGCAGGGCTGGAAGCATGCGGTGTCCAGCATCCGCATCATCCATGGCGAGGCGCAGGGGACGGCGGCCGATCCGGCCGACGCCACCGAAGTGGGCTATGCCGCCGTCCTGCGCGAATGGGTGAGCGACTATCAGGCGGACCTCAAGGCCATCACCGGCCAGCCCGCCGATCCGGTCGGCCTCCTGTGCCAGATGAACACGCTGACCGCGCCCACGGCGGAGATTCCGCTGGGCCAGCTCAAGGCCCATGACGACTATGCCGACATCGTCCTGATCGGCCCGAAATATCAGCATCCCTATTATGACGGGTCGCACATGCTGGCCGAAGGCTATGTAAAGACCGGCGAGCTGGAGGCCCGCGCCATGCGCTTCTGGCATCGCGGGCAGAAGTGGCAATGCCTCAAGCCCGTATCCTGCGCCGCATCGGGCAGCGTCGTCACGGTGACGTTCAACAATGCGGTGGCGGGCGATGCCGACACGCCCGGCCCCATCGGGCCGCTGATGCTCGACGCCGCCACGGTCAGCGATCCCGGCCATCATGGCTTCGCCTGTTCGGACGGCGGCGTGACAATCAGCGGCGTCGCGATCGGTCCCGATCAGAAGAGCGTCGTCATCACGCTCAGCGGCGCGCCTGCGGGCGGCTCCTTCATCACCTATGCCCTGCAATATGGGGCTGGCTGGTTCCAGCCTTCCAATGGCCCGCGCGGCACACTGCGCGACAGCGACACGCGCGACCTGTCCCGCTTCGACAATGAGCCGGTCCATAATTGGGCCGTCGCCTTCAAGATCGCCATTTCCTGACGGAGACCAGAACATGACCTATCGGCAAGTGATCCAACTCAGCGGCACGGTGGACAATCCGTCGTTGCCCGATTTCGACATCAGCGACGAAGAGATGGCGGTCGCGCAGATCGACGCTATCGCCCTCTGGCCCGCGCTCTACAGCTGGGGCGTCAATGCGGGCGACAGCGGCTTCGTCGACCGCATGGCTGACCTTGAGATGCTGGCGAACGGCTATTCGCCCGTGTCGGGCCGCCTGCATGTCTTCGCCGACGGCAAGCGGTCCTACAACATCCAGACTGTTCCAATGCTGCTACGTTCCGCTGCCGTGGACTTCTCCGGCTCCTTCAGTATCGCCATGCTGGTCGGCGCCGAACTGGGGGCGGGGAACTATTCGAACCTTGCTGGCAACTGGTTCATCGCCAGCAGCGACGGCAAGCTGCGCTATGCCTTCCCCGGCATCGGCGCGTCGTTCAACGATTACACGCCCTATACCGGCCCGCTGCTCAACAGTTCGACCATGACCAGCGTCATCCTGATCGCAGACCGGGAGGCCGAGACGGTGCGGCTGCATGTCGAGGGCGCGGATTATCTGGTCGCGTCCATGACCACGCCGGACGGCGCGGTGCTGAGCGAGTTTCAGGTGGGCGGCTTCTATTCCGGCGGCACTACATCGGCGCGGCTGGGGCATTATCGCGGCGCGATGGTCTTCAACAAGGCGCTCAATGCCGATGAGATCGCCGCCGTCGAAGCGATGCATGCGGACATGAAGGGCTGAGTTAGATCGCCGTCCAATTGGATGGGAACTGTATATGACACAAGGGGCTGATAGTGGCTGAAACCAGCATCATAGCGCAGCTTGCAACGCAGTTCGGCGCACCGGGCCTGCTGATCGGCTTCATGGTGTGGCGCGAACTGCTGCACCGATCCGACCGCAAGGCGGAACGCGACGAGGATATGCAAATCCGCAAAGAGCGGGCGGAGGCGGACAAGTCGCTGGCGTCTTCCCTCTCCGCCCTGACCACCACCATCCAGAACATGGAGAGGAAGTGATGTGCGAGGCGAGAGACGCGATTCGCGCGCGCAAGTGCGCCGCCGATGATCTGACGCGGGCCTGCGCGGCGAAGGGCAATGCCCTTGCATCCGCTTTCATAGCGGCGCTCGCCGAACCCATCCCCGAAGCCCTGCGAAAACTGGCGGAAGAAGCGGAAAGGAAACTTCGTCGTGAGCATTGACGCGAAACTCCTGCAAGGCCGTCTTGGCGTCACTCAGGACGGTATTATAGGCCGCGATACGTGGCGGGCCGTGTTTGCCCGTTTCGGCGCGGACCCGACGAAAGCGCGGGCGCTCGCCATCGCCATGAATGTCCATGCCGCAGCCTATGACATGTTGGCTCCGCTCAGGCTCTCCCACTTCTTTGCCCAGATCGTCCACGAGAGCGGATCGTTCCGTTACATGGAGGAAATCGCCTCCGGGGCCGCTTATGAGGGGCGGAAAGACCTCGGCAATGTCATATCGGGCGACGGCAAGCGATATAAAGGGCGTGGCCCATTGCAGATAACAGGGCGGGCCAACTACCAGCGTTTCGGGCGGCTGATCGGGATCGACATAGAGGAAAGCCCGGAACTGGCGGCGAACCCCTCCATCGGCCTGCATCTGGCGCTGGAATATTGGCGGGACCGCAAGCTGAACGCGCTGGCGGATCGCGATGATATAGTGGCCGTCACGAAGGCGGTGAACGGCGGAGCCAACGGGCTGTCGGATCGGATGGCGCAACTGGCCAAGGCGAAAGGACTGTTCTCATGAACGCCCTTCCCTTCGCCCTCTCGACCCTCCGCGCCCACTGGAAGCTCATCCTTGGCGCTGGCCTCCTTCTCCTGCTGATCGTCCAGACATTCCGCCTACAGGCCACAGAAGCATCCCTGAGCGCGGAGAAGGCGGGAAGGCAGTCCGACCGCGCCGCATATGCCCAAGCGCAGGCGGAGGCCACCAGCGCAGCCCTGAGCGCCAAAAAGAAGAAGGAAGCCGAATATGCCGAAAAAACCGACGCGGCTGATGCCCGCTATGCTGATCTGTCTCAGCAGTATCGCGCTGCCGTCCTGCGCTACCAAGCCGCTCAACGTGAGGTCAGCGGAACCGATCTGCCCGAATCCACCCAAGCCACCGAAAGCGGCGACGGACCCGGTGGAGGTGCCGTCCTTCCTGTCGGGACAATCCTGATCCCTGAGGCGGATGCTTTCATCTGCGGGACGAACACGGCGCGACTTGAGGCTGTTAGAGTGTGGGCCCTGTCACTCGATCACCCCTGATGCCTACTGCCTGCTCAGCGGCCTACCCGCCCGATAGTCCATAAGCTGGTCGATGCGGGCGGCGATGGCCTTCCACGCCTTCACGCCTTCCATATCGCCCTCCGTCGCCAGTTCGCCTATGCGGCGGGCGACATGCGCCGGAGCCTTGGTCCCATGCTGCTTGATGACCTGTTGCGCGCAGGCCCATAGTTCCCAATCGGATAGCGGCTCATTCTTCATCCGGCAGATATTTCGCCAACTGTTGCGCCCACATGTGCTTCTCCGCCTCGATAAGCCGTTGGCACATCTCCCAGATTTCCATCGGGTGAGTGTAAATCCCCTGATTGATTTGCTTCTCTAAGGCCGATGCTTCACGCTGGAGGTCGTAGAGTTCTTCGTTCCATGCCACCCCTTATGTTCGCGCTTCGTTCGCGAGTCGGTCAAGCCTCATTCCGCCATTCGGCTACCCTCTGCAAATAAGCCTCCATCTGCAATCGGGTTTCCGGAGAAAGGCGAACATAGACCCTACGCCCGTCCCGTGGATCGTATTCGCGGACAAGAGCGCCCTGTTCCTCCATGACTTTCACCCATCGAAGCGCCGTTGTCGGGGGCACGCGCGATGCGATGCAAGCGCTGCTGATTGAAATCTTCCTGCCTTCTTCCTCGGCAGCGAACAGGTCCAGCAGGATATGCCATGCGGGGTCGGCAAACATGCCGGTCTCCAAAATCCCGCCGCGCAGATCGCTTTCCTTCAAAAGCCGCCTTGCCCATTGGCCAAGGCTTGCGCCCGGCAACGCGCGCAGCCGTGCGTCTTCCGTCTTCTGGAGATATCGCACGATGCCTGCAAGCCGCGTCAGTTCCGTTTCCAAAGTTTCGAAATTCAGCGGTCTCGGGGCGGCGAGAGATGCCGCCTCGCGCCGATTCGATGCGTCCAGCAATTGAGCCGCTTCGTCCAGGCACTGCTCCACTACGCCCTCTGCCTGTCCTGTGATCTGTGCGATAGCCCTGATGCTGTAGTTCTGTTCCACCAGTTGCAGGCACCTGACCTGCAATGCCGTTAACTGCGACGCGATTTTCACCAATGCCCCCGTTTGTTCTGCCGGGTAGCTATCAGCATGAGCGCTTTAAAAACAGTTCATCAAAGGAGAAAAATATCAACTTTCCGTAGGGGAAATATTGCCGGAGCGATACTCTTCGAGGAGGTCAAGACCAAGCTGGAGATGGCAAGCCGGAATATCGAAACCGGCCTCTTCGCAAAGGAGAATCGCTTCACGAATATGGTTGATCGCGGCCATTAGTCTGTCGTTGTTCTCGTCTTCTGTTGGCATGGTGCGCTCCGGGCAGCGAGGCGGTTGATATGTTGGCCTCCTCCGATTTGCGCAACCCCGTTTCAATCAGGGCTAATACATAGTGCACATAAAATCATTGCTATGTTCGCTATCGGGCCAGAAGCCCCATCACCAACTGCCCTGTCGTGTAAATGATCGCGCCACCCATCAGCAGGATGGCGGCGAGGTAGAGGGCGGATTTCATGCATCTTCCTCGATCCTGACCAGCGGGTGCGGGTAGAAACGCCCGATCTCGCCGTTCGATCTGCGATGTTCGTCACGATGACCGAACCCGGCCCGCACGGCAGCATCCTCCGCTGCCTCGCGCGTCGAGTGCCATCGGCCCTTGCTCTTGGGCGTCACATAACGAAAGCGAACCATGGAGAGGTCTTTAGGGCCTCACGGCGCTTACAGGCAACTCGCAAGGTATTGAATGATAGTTGCGATATTTTCGCCGTTTTCCAGTGCGGAGCCCTTGCATGCTGGATTTCGCAGAGCTCGGAAGGTTCGTTATTCGATGGCGCGAGTTCATTGTTGAGTAGTTCCATTCCGGTGTCACTCCGGTGAAACTCACCGCTTTTCATGATCTGTTCACGGTTTTTGGGCGCGTAGTCAAAATCGGAAACGGCGGATTTATGCTGCTTTGCGCCGTATGCCGTGTGTTGACATCGCAGGGGTCGCAAGTTCAATCCTTGCCACGCCCACCATGGAAAGCCCCGCAAGCCCTACGGCTTGGCGGGGCTTTTCTATTTTTCGCTCGGGAACGTCCCTTCCGCGGAAGCGTCCGCAAGGGCTTCGACATCAAAAGGCAGGCGAAATGAAATCACGGTTCGTCTCAAAAAGTCTCGCTGTTGAGTTGATATATTATATCATGATGCTAAGAGGCCGCACTTTCTACCCTTTTCAAGGACGACAAACCGCATGTTCCTTTCCACGTCGCTGCGCGCCGGTTGCGCGTTGTCCGCGATTTGCCTTGCCCTTCCGGCCCTCGCCCAGTCCGCGCCTGATGCGGGCCGCGATGAGGGAGGATATCATGACCTGCGCGCCGACATCGTGGTGACGGCCCTCATCCCCCGGCGGCAGGGCGATATATTGTCGGGCACGTCGGTGGTGACCGGGCAGGCGCTGACGCGGGCGCTGCGGCCGACCATCGGTGAGACATTGGCGCGCCAGCCAGGCGTTTCGGCCACTTCTTTCGGTCCCAATGCATCGCGTCCGATCCTGCGCGGCATGCAGGGAGAGCGCGTCCGCATCCTGACCGACGGCATCGGCAGCTTCGACGTGTCGAACACATCGGTGGATCATGCGGTCGCCATCAATCCGCTGACCGCCGACCGGATCGAAGTGCTGCGCGGCCCGGCCGCCCTGCTCTACGGATCTTCGGCCATTGGCGGCGTGGTCAATGTCGTCGACAGCCGCATTCCGCGCCGCGTGCCGGACGAGCCCATCCATGTCGACGGGATCGCCACCTATGGCAGCGCCGCGAATGAACGCACCGCATCGGGCGAGATCGAAGCGCCCATCACCGACAAGCTGGTCGTCCATTTCGACGGCAGCTATTCCAAGTCCGGCAATCTCGACACGGGCAGCTATATCCTGACCCCTGCCCTGCGGGCGCAGGCGGCGGCGAGCGGCGATCCGGAGATCGAGGAACTGGCCAGCCTGCGCGGCAAGCTGCCCAACAGCGCCGCGAAGACATGGGAAGTGTCGGGCGGCGCGGCGCTCATCACCGATGGCGGCAATCTGGGCTTTTCGGTCACGCACACCGATAATTTCTATGGCGTGCCGGTGCGCTATGCGCTGGAGCCGGGCGAAGAGGCGGAGCAGGTGCGCCTGCACATGAAACAGGATCGCGCCGACCTGCGCGCCGAAGTGCCGGTCAACGGCGGTTTTCTGGAAACCATCCGCCTGCGCGCGGGCTTCGCGGACTATCAGCATCAGGAGATCGAGGATACCGGCGAAGTCGGCACGACCTTCTACAATCAGTCGATCGAATCCCGGCTGGAACTGGTGCAGGCCAGGCGCGGCGGCTGGGACGGCGCGATCGGCGCGCAATTCTTCGCCCGCGATTTCCATGTGGAGGGCGAGGAGAAATTCCTGCCCAAGAACCGGACCGAGCAATTCGGCCTCTTCACCCTGCAATCGCTGGATTTCGGATCGACCCGTGTCGAACTGGGCGGGCGCTATGAGCATACCGATGTCAGCGCGGTGGCGGACGAAACCCTGTTCAACCCCGCCTATAAGCGCAGCTTCAACGCCTTTTCGGGATCGGCGGGCATCAGCCAGGAAGTCGCGGCCGGATGGCGCGTGGGCCTGAACCTGTCCCGCACCGAACGTGCGCCTTCCGCCGAAGAACTGTTCGCGCGCGGCAATCATGCGGGCACGCAGGCGTTCGAACTGGGCAATCCCGGTTTCAGCAAGGAAAAGAGCTGGGGCATCGAGGGGACGCTGCGCGGGCAGGGAACGGGCTACAACTTCTCCCTGTCGGCCTATCACAACTGGTTCGACAGCTATATCTACGATGTCCTGGTCGACGATGCGCCCTGCATGGCGGTGAATGGCGGCGAGGCGCTGGAATTCCCCTGCTACCAATATTCGCAGGCCGACGCCCGCTATTGGGGCTTCGAGGCGGAAGGGTCCGTCACGCTGGGCGAGGTTGGCGGCTACAAGGTCAATCTGGACGGCGTCGCCGACTATGTCCGCGCGACCATCAGGAATAGCGGTCCCGCGCCGCGCATCCCGCCGCTGCGCCTGCTGGGCGGGCTGGAGTTTCAGGGCGACCGCCTCAGCCTGCGCGGAGAGGTGGAGCATAGCTTCAAGCAGGATCGCATCGCCGAAACAGAAACGCCGACCAAGGGCTTCACGCTGGTCAACGCCTCCCTGTCGTGGAAGCCGCTCATGGGCAATGACCGCACGACGCTCACCTTGTCGGCGAACAACATCTTCGACGTGGAAGCGCGGCGCCATGCCAGCTTCCTCAAGGATTACGCGCCGCTGGCCGGGCGCGACATCCGCCTGACGGCGCGCCTGTCGATCTGATCCGGGGGACGGCCCCTTCGCCACCCGCGCGAAGGGGCCGATTGCGCTATGTGACGATTTCGTTACAAGGCGCCGCATGGCGAGCATGGGCGCAGGCACTGACAAGGGACATATCTGGACATGCGCCAGATAGCCGCGCTCCCCTATGCCACCGATCCCGATGGGTCGATGCGGGTGCTGCTCATCACCTCGCGCGATACGGGGCGCTGGGTGATTCCCAAGGGCAACCGCATCAAGGGGCTGGCGGGCCACCGCGCCGCCGAGGTCGAAGCCTATGAGGAAGCGGGCATCCACGGCATCGCCTGCCCCGCCCCGCTGGGCCGATACCGCTATGACAAGCGCAAGCGGAAGGGCGGCGCGCGGGAAGCGGTGGTGGAAGTCTTTCCGCTGGCCGTCACCGATCATCTCACCCACTGGCCGGAAAAGGGACAGCGCGAATTGCGCTGGTTCCCCGTGGCCGAGGCGGCGAAGGCCGTCGACGAACCCGACCTTCAATCCATCATAGCGGCCTTCCGCGAATCGCCCAAGGACCCGGGCGCGTTCGTGCGGATGCTGCTGTGGATACAGGAAAAGCGAACCGAAAGGATAGCAATGCTGCGCTGGTTTCACGCGCTCATGCCCAAGCAGGGCCGATTCTTCGAACAGTTCGAGGATCATGCCGCGACCCTCGTCGCCGGGGCCGACGCGCTCGCCCGGCTGCTGAAGGGCGGGCCGGACATGGAGGCCCATATTCAGGAGATCGCCGCGCGCGAGCATGAAGCGGACGACATCATCCGCGACGTGCTGCAGGATGTGCGCCGCATCTTCGTCACGCCCTTCGACCGGAGCGCGATCACCGGGCTGATCGGCGTGATGGACGACGCCATCGACCAGATGAACCAGACGGCCAAGGCGGTCGCGCTGTTCGAGGTCCGGGAATTTTCCTCCCAGATGCAGGACATGAGCGCGCTGATCGTCGAATGCGCGCGCATCACGGCGGAGGCGATGCCGCTGCTGCGATCGCTCAACCTTAATTCGGCGCGGCTGCATGAACTGACCGAACGGCTGGTGAAGCTGGAAGGCCATGCCGACACGCTGCATGAAGCGGGCCTCAAGGCGCTCTACAACCAGGCGCGGCAAGGCAATCCGATGGACTTCATCGTCGGCAACGAGATTTACGCCCATCTGGAAAAGGTGACGGACCGCTTCGAGGACGTCGCCAACGAGATTTCCGGGCTGGTCATCGACCACGCCTGACCGGACAGCGGACGAAAGCCCCTTATCATGGAAGCGCATATCGCCTTTCCGCTGCTGATCGGATTGATCGGCATCGCGCTGGCCTTCGATTTCCTCAATGGCCTGCATGACGCCGCCAACTCCATCGCGACCATTGTGTCGACCCGGGTGCTCAAGCCCCAATATGCGGTAGCGTGGGCGGCCTTCTTCAACTTCATCGCCTTCCTCTTCTTCGGGCTGCATGTCGCCGAGACGGTGGGCAAGGGGATCGTGGAGGCGAGCATCATCGACGCGCCGGTGATCTTCGGCGCGCTGATGGGGGCGATAAGCTGGAACCTCATCACCTGGGCGCTGGGCATCCCTTCATCCTCCAGCCATGCGCTGATCGGCGGACTGCTGGGCGCGGGGACGGCCAAGGCGGGGCTGTCCGCCGTGGTGTGGAGCGGCGTGTTCAAGACCAGCGCCGCCATCGTCCTGTCGCCCGCCATCGGACTGGTGCTGGCGCTGCTGCTGGTGCTCATCATCAGCTGGGTGTTCCGGCGCTTCTCGCCGCAGGGGGCGGACCGGGTGTTCCGTAAATTGCAATTGGTCTCGGCCTCGCTCTATTCGCTGGGGCATGGCGGGAACGACGCGCAGAAGACGATGGGGATCATCGCCGTGCTGCTCTATTCGCAGGGGATGCTGGAGGGCGGATTCCATGTGCCCTTCTGGGTCGTGATCTCCTGTCAGGCGGCGATGGGCGTGGGCACCCTGCTGGGCGGGTGGAAGATCGTGCACACCATGGGGTCGAAGATCACGCGGCTATCCCCGGCGCAGGGCTTCTGCGCGGAGACGGGCGGGGCGATCACGCTGTTCATGGCGACGCATCTGGGCGTGCCGGTGTCGACCACCCATACGATCACCGGCGCGATCGTAGGCGTGGGCGCTTCGCGGCGGCTGTCGGCGGTGCGATGGAATGTGGCGTCGAGCATCGTCGTCGCCTGGGTCATCACCCTGCCCGCCGCGGCGCTGATCGGCGGGGCCTTTTACGAAGTGACGCGCCTCTTCTGACGTAATGAGGGCGCGGTCG
The DNA here is from genome assembly GCA_049841255.1 of Sphingobium sp. Classification (GTDB taxonomy): domain Bacteria; phylum Pseudomonadota; class Alphaproteobacteria; order Sphingomonadales; family Sphingomonadaceae; genus Sphingobium. The sequence continues at coordinate 1,934 of JASGDV010000211.1, read as the reverse complement.
GTTGCCCGCCGCGCCCTTCCCTCTCCCCAGACGGAACCGTCAGGCCACGCGGCCGAGGCGGTGATAGAGATTGGCGTATTTGACCGATTCCGGCTTGTCCTGAACCTCGCGCAGATAATGGGCGATGGCGGTGCGGATCAGGCTGAAATCCTCCTGCGAGAAAACCGCGCGCGAGCGAGCGGGCTGGGGCGCTGTGATCGTGTCGGTCATGGTCGTTTCCTTTGGCGGTGAATGGATGCGCCCGTAAAAGCACGGGTGAGATAGCGAAGGAATGACGATTATAGACGGCGTGTCATGAGACGACTTGTTCATATTGTCATTATTTGACATTATGACGGTATGGCGGATGTTTCGGATCGCAAGCTTTATCTCGGCCCCAAGCTGCGCGTTTTGCGGCGGGAGCTGGGACTCAACCAGACGCGGATGGCGGAAGAACTGGGAGTGTCGCCCAGCTACCTCAACCATCTGGAGCGCAACCAGCGCCCGCTGACGGCGCAGATGCTGCTGCGGCTGGCGAACACTTATGACATCGACATCCGCGATTTCGTCGCCAGCACGCAAGAAGGCGCGACAAATGCGCTCGGCGAGATATTGTCCGACGCGCTGGTGCGCGACATCGGCATCGCCAGGGATGAGGTGCTGGAAGTCGCGGAGAATTATCCCGGCGTCAGCGAGGCCATCGCCCGATTCCATCGGGCCCTGAGCGACCTGCGCCGACTGCCCGAACGGATGGAGGCGGGCGGCGCATCCGCCCCGCTGCTGGCGCCGATCGACTGGCTGCGCGAGACGGTCGCGCGGGCGGGCAATCATTTCGCGGAGATCGACGCCGCCGCCGAGGCGCTCGCCGTCGAGATGAGCGACGATCCGGCGGTGATGCAGGCGGACCTGCGCGCGCGATTGAAGACGCTGCACAATATGGGCGTGCAGGTGGTGCGCGCCGATGTGCTGGCGGGGACGCTGCGCCATTATGACATGCACCGCCGCCGCCTGCTGCTGAATGAGCGGCTGCCCGCGCCGGGACGACTGTTCGCGCTGGCCTATCATCTTTGCGCGCAGGAGATGGCGGAGACCATCGCCGCGCAGGTCAACCGCGCCGCGCCGCCCGACGAGGACAGCCGCCGGATCGCCACCATCGCGCTCACCAACCATGCCGCCGCCGCGCTCATCATGCCCTATGACCGCTTCCGGCAGGCGGCGGAGGCGAGCCGCTACGACCTGCCGCTGCTGCAGGCGCGCTTCGGCGTGTCGGGGGAGCAGCTGGCGCATCGGCTGACCAGCCTCAACCGCACAGGCGCGCGGGGCGTGCCCTTCTTCATGGCGAAGCTCAACCGGGCGGGAATGGTGTCGAAACGCTTCGACGGGGAGGCATGGCCGTTCGCGCGGCTGACCGGCACCTGCCCGCGCTGGGACGCGCATGGGGCCGGGCCGTCCGAATATTGGAGGCGGCAGATGATCGAGACGGTGGACGGGCGGCGGTTCCTGACTTTCTTCCAGACGTTGAGCGTCGATGGCGCGCCCGATGCGCGGGGACGGCCGGTGATCGCGCTGGGCTGCGAGGCGAAACATGCGGGGCGTCTGGTCCTTGCGGACGGGATCGACGTGGAAAAGGATGCCGCGACCGAGGTCGGCGCGGCCTGTCCCTTGTGCGAGCGGCGCGGCTGCCCGGACCGCGCCCTGCCGCCGGTGACGCGGGCGCTCGACCTGCATGGATATGAGCGGACGGTGAGCCCGTTTCCGTTTCGGCGGGTTTAGGGGTGGTTATAATTGAGTTGGGGTTGATGGCGGGTTTCGGCCATTTGCGGACGTTCATCCCACCACCGTTCGTCCTGAGTAGCCACTGAGCTTGTCGAAGTGGCGTATCGAAGGATATGGCGCAAAAGACCCTTCGATACGGGTCTTCGACTTCGCTCAGCCCCTACTCAGGGCGAACGGAG
>JASGDV010000210.1:0-15735 GCA_049841255.1 Sphingobium sp. | reverse complement strand
GTTGCGGCCGAAGAGCGTTCCCTGCGGCCCCTTGAGCACCTGCACGCTTTCGATATTGGGCAGGTTGAAGCCCATGCCGTAGGAATTGGGCAGATAGACGCCGTCCACATAGACCGCGACGCTCGCGTCCACGCCGCCGCCCAGGACGAGCGTGCCGATGCCGCGCAGCGTCGGCATGAAGGCCGGAAACTGGCCTTCGAAACGCAGGCTGGTGACGGACTTCGTGAGGTCGAACAGGGAATCGATGCGCCGGGAATTCAGTTCCTCCGCGTCGACCACATTGACGGAGATCGGCACGTCGACCAGCCGCTGCGCGCGGCGCTGGGCGGTGACGATGATGTCGCTGGGGCTGACCGCCGCTGGCGATTGATTTTGGGCCGTGGACGTTTCCGCAGCCGCGGGCGTCTGCGCCGTTTCCGGCGTCTCCGCCATGGCGGTCAGCGGAAGGCACGCCATTGCCGTGCCACACAATAAATAGAGTTTCATTTCCCCCTCCTTACTTCGTCCACTCTTCATCTTTGTCCGCATCCGTTGGCGGGCACGCGAGAGTCGATCGATAGTGGGGAGTATGATCCTGAAGCCGCATGGTTCAAAGTCCCCGTCAATGGGGACAGGATTTCCTCCTCCACTCCGCATGCGGCTGAAGGAAAGAAGGCCAATGAAGGTTGCTTGAGGGGGGTGTCCGGACTTAAGACCGGAAGCGTCCTGCCGATATCTGAAACAGGCGTGAATTGGTCGGCCTTCGCGTTGTCCTATAGAACTTTGTGTGAGGTGCCGGGCGACGATCTCCGAGTTCGTCTGGAAGAGATTCGGCGCGATGAACGCGGGTGGCTGCGTGCGGCGTAACGGCATCTCATCAACGGTTCGGTACCCTTGCCGAATAGCTATCGTTTCCGGTGCTCTCGGATCGCAGCGCCGCTAGAGCGGCGTTTTCGGTGTCATAGGGAAGTCGCTCGCGTGCAACAGGCTTAGGCGCTGTCCAGTCAGCTTCGCCCTGCTCCTGAAACCGCGTGATCGTGGCCTCGACAACCTCCCGGTCGATCTCTTCAGCATCCACAACGAGATAGAGGCCGATTCCATATGCGTATTCCCGATCGGTTCGAAAGCTTTCGTGCACCGGTGGCGGCTCGTTGCGGATGATTCCGGCCGCCACCTGCTCCTCATACTCTTCGAAAGTCAGTTCGCCAAAAGCCTCGTAAGTCCGTCTTTCACGCGGTTTGAGTTGATACATCTTCAGGCCGCGGTAGGCGATGGGTTCGAACTCCAGCTTGAATTCGGCTGCCCGCTCATCCTCGCTCATCAGCGCCGTGGCGTGGTCCCAGGCGATAGACCCTACCTTATCCCAAAAATGCCTTCGCGCTGTGATGATTTCCGCGTTCCAGATCGTGCGTCCGTCCATGCCTAGGAACAAGAAATCGAACCACTGATTGAACAACGCGGGTCGCTCCGGCTCATCGAGGATCTGATGGCTGGTGAATTTACCTCCAAAGGTCGGCGTATTGCCCAGTATCTTGCCACGCAGGCGGATGAACGCATCCCGGCGACGGCGCGGCGAAAGCTCGGAATAGGGGGTATATTTATGTGGTCGGCGACGGCGGCGAATCATGATGAAAACTCTTTGCTCAACTGGATAGGGCGGGAAGTGCGATTTGCAGCGGCACCCTATATGGCTTGATCTAGTATAATAAGTGTCGGCACTTATCAGTCAGTGCCGACCTTTTGTATCAATCTCCTTGGCGATTTGAGAGATCATGTGATCAGCAACCCATTGGGAGCGCGGGGGTGTTTCTGTCTTACGGTCAAAAACGCGGCTTGCATGGCCGGATGGTATTGCTTCGGCATATCGAGAGAACCGGATGCACCATTGCGGGGGATCCGGTCTGGACCGGTGCTGAAATCGCCGATTTGCGACAAAGCTACCCAGATCGCAAAGCGGCGCATGAAACTTTGCCACGCCGGACTCCTGGCGCAATCGCAAAAAAGGCTTGGCGCCTTGGTCTTGTGCCTCCGCGCCGTATCTGGACTGAGGATGAGGCCTTTCGCCTTCGCAGACCCTATGTGACTGGCGTTCCCATTGCGGAACTCGTCGAGATGTTCCCCGGAAAGAGCCGTTCCCAAATATGGAACAGGGCGCAGCACATGGGATATCGGCGTCCTCGCCGCCCGCCCAAGCTGACGGGCATGCCATTGGTCGACAGCATCCGGCATCGCGCATTTGAATGCTACCTATCGATGACCGATCTCGATGCTTTCATCGGTCGTAAACGCTATTTTGTCTCGCCCCGCTATCAGGATTGGCGGGCCCTGGAGAAGGCGTTGGAAATCCTGGGCGGCCGTCCGACGGTTCATTGGCCCGATGGGTAGTACTCCGGACGGCAGCAAGACAGCCAAGCGTGATTCACGATGGTCGGATGGGGAAGATGCCCTGCTGCGTGCCTGTTACCCCGACTATTCAGTGCTTCGAGCGCACCTTCCACATCGAACGCTGTCAGCCCTGAAGCATCGTGTCCGCGCGATCGGTATCGTGAAGCGGCGGCATATCTGGACCAATCGTGAGGTTGTTCGACTTCGTCTAGCTTATGAAGAAGGCGTAACGGATCTCGAGCTTGCCGCTTTGTTTCCCCAATTGCGATTGTGTCAGGTCAAGAGCAAGGCATCTCATATAGGCGCCGTGCGATGCAGGCCGAAGCCGGTACGATTTGATGTTCCGGCGCTCGATGCCATCCGCGCGCGATCGGTGGAAATGCGGCTGTCGTTCGTTGAACTCGATCGGCACGCAAAGACAGGGCGGTACTTTCAGAAGTCCTGTCGCCGTCCATCATTAAAACACATTGTTCGCGCCGCAGCATTTCTTGGCGCGGAAGTTTTGATCGAATGGAGCGAGTGAGGCTCGAACTCTTATTTGGCATCGATTGACGGCTGGGGCTATGTGCAGCCGAGATGACGAATTGAGGGCTTCGCGGGTTTCAGTATGACTGCTCCTTCTGATTCTGATCGAGATGACGACCTCTCCCACGGCAGACAGGTCGTAAAAGATAGCAGTGCGCTCAAAGCAGAGCATCCGAAGACGTCACGGTGCATTCAGAGCGCCGCAATCACTCTCTCTTTCGAAGAAGAGGCTGCTCAATTACGTGCCCTGACTGCGAAAAGGTGGCAAACCCCCTCGGAGATCATCCTGCGCGAAAGCCGGGATGAGCGATAGCTTCCTAGACGCTGCGTAAGCATCGTTCTTTACCCCCGCATGGTGCCGGAGGTTTTCCAGCGACAGATTCAGCTTGACCGGGAACATCAGTCAAAAGGGAGAGTCCCGATAAGCAGGTCATCGACTCCTAATTTCCGCCCCATTGACTCCCAAATATCATTATCACATGTTCCAATCATCCAAGATGCAGAGGTGGCATGTACGAGCGGTTTGTGGAGCGCAGGGTAGAGGAAGCCCTTTCAGATACGCCAGTGGTGCTGATTGTCGGACCACGCCGCGCAGGTAAGACAACGCTCGTCCGGAAAATGGGGGAAACAGAGCGGACCTATATCACGCTCGACGACCAGACGGTCCTTGCGGCGGCGCAATCCGATCCGGCTGGCTTTGTGCGAGGACTGGACAGGGCGATCATCGATGAAGTCCAACGCGCGCCCGATTTGCTGCTGGCGATCAAGAAGGCCATCGATGAGGATTACCGACCCGGACGCTTCTTGCTGACCGGCTCCGCAAATGTGCTGACCCTGCCACGCGTTGCCGACAGTCTGGCAGGTCGGATCGAAACGATCCGTATGTTGCCGCTGGCGCGTGCTGAAATCGAAGGGAGGACGCCAGCTTTCCTGGAGCATTTGTTCAAGGGCAAGTTCCAGAGCGACCGTCAGGCAATCGTAGGCGACGACTTGGTTCGCTTGGTGCTGCTCGGTGGCTTCCCCGAAGCGATCGCCCGCGAAAGCGAGCGCCGCCGTCAGGATTGGGCACGATCCTATCTGACGTCGGTGTTGACGCGCGATCTTCGGGATATTGCCGATGTCGAGAAGTTGACCGAACTGCCGAAATTCGTCCGCCTTCTCGCTGAGCATTCAGGCCAATTGGTCAACTATTCCCAGTTCGGCGCAGCAATCGATGTCAGTCACAAGACTGGCCAGCGCTATGTGGGGTTGCTGGAACAGGTTTTTCTCGTTTCGACATTGCAACCTTGGTTCACGAACGCGCTCAAACGCATCGCCAAAACGCCAAAGCTGCATTTCCTTGATTCCGGCTTGCTTGGCACAGTCCGAGGGTTGGGTTTCGATCGAGTGAAGGCCGACCGGGGTCAATTCGGCCCGCTTCTGGAGAGTTTCGTGTTCTCCGAAGTCCTTAAGCTGACGACCGCATCGGATTTGCAGCTGACGCCGTATCACTTTCGTGACCAGCAGATGCGTGAAGTGGATATCGTGCTGGAGCGGGATGATGGCATGATCGCCGGAATCGAGATCAAGGCGTCCGCCACAGTGAAGTCCAGCGATTTCGGAGGTTTGCGCACGCTGATGGAAGCTTGCGGAAATCGCTTTGTCTGTGGCGTGGTGCTCTACGACGGCACCGATGTCGTGCCGTTCGGCGACCGACTGGCTGCGGCGCCTCTGTCATCGCTCTGGAATTGAGCTTATTGTGGGTTGACAAAATTGGGGCGTTTCTTGCCTGTCGGCTTTCGGATTTCTTCGGGTGATAGCTGACATTTCAGGGCGGACTGCGAGAGTGATGTTTCTGGTGACTCGCGACGTGAAGGACGCGCATCACAGCGGCACGATCTTGTTCAATTCCCGAGGGATGACCCGGCGGGAGTTTGTACTGGTTTTCGGGCGGCCAAGGCAGAAAAATGGGGGCCGTAGCCCCCACCTTATTTGGTGCAATCAAGTTGCTTGTTAACAACCGGACCGCGATTTCTGAATGGTCGCAGCTTTTCAGAAATCGCGGTCGGCGTCAAGTGGTTCAGAAATCAAATGGTCCAGTTGCAACCAGGAACCCAGTTAGTCCACTTAGGCAAAGCGCGCTAATCGCGGTCCTGAAAACGCATCCGGTTGTGGACGCCAGATGCTCATGCTACGCGCAGTTTCCGCTGAAACGCCAATCTTAGCGAGGCCTATCCTGACCAGGTTTGGAATCTGGTTGGATAGGCCGCTACCTCACATTGGCATGCAAAGTCGCACACACAAACCGTGCCGTCAACATGCTTGACATTGGGTTCCTGTGGAATAGTCTTGCCCCCTTAGGCGGGGGCACATGATGGTAACCAGACTAGGTCTCGACATCGGTACTAACAGCATAGGATGGTGTCTCTATGACGGCGACAGCATCCGCGACATTGGTGTGCGCATCTTTTCGGATGGGCGGGAGCCGTCGAAGCTCGCAGTCTCCGGGTCTGGCACCCCGCTGGCAGTCAAACGGCGGGAGGCGCGGGGCGCAAGACGGCGGCGGGACCGTTACATCGGGCGACGCACGGCCGTGTTACGGGAATTGCGTCGGCATGGATTGCTGCCTGCCGACCCTAGGCAAGCCAAAGCACTGGAAACGCAAGACCCCTATAATTTACGGGTCAAGGCGCTCGACGAGAAACTGGAACCTCACGAGGTCGGCCGCGCCCTGTTCCACCTGAACCAGCGTCGCGGCTTCAAGTCCAACCGCAAGGCGGAGCGCACGTCGAAGGCTGGCGAAGACGGCAAGATCGCCACGGCCACCAAGCTGCTCGATGAGGAAATGCGGCGGCTGGACGCGCGGACCCTGGGCGAGTTTCTGGTCAGGCGCGACAATGAATTCGATGGTGCGGCAGGCAAGCGCGTCAGGATGCGCGCCGACAGCAAGGCCTATGACTTCTATCCGGACCGCCGCCATGTGCTGGACGAGTTTCGCGCCATCTGGAACGCGCAGAAGGTCTGGCACCCGGAATTGCTGACAGAGCAGGCGTGGAACGACATTTTCCGCGTGATCGAATACCAGCGCGAGTTGAAACCGCAGGTCGTCGGCAATTGCACCTTCGCGGGAATCAATGGCGTGCCGGCGGACGAGAAGCGCCTGCCCAAGGCGCATCCGCTGTTTCAGCAGCGCCGCCTGTATGAGGAGGTCAACCAACTCAAAGTGGTTGCGCCGGGCGAAGCCGGACGTCCGCTGACGCGCGACGAGCGCGATACCCTGATCCTGAAGTTGCAGGACAAAAAGTCAGTCTCTTTCGAAACGCTGGGCAAGACGCTGAAGCTCAAGGACGGCGAGCGCTTCAACAAGGAAAGCGAAAACCGCAAGACGCTGGACGGTGATGAGGTGCGCGCCGAGCTTTCCGGAAAAAAGCTGTTCGGCACGCGCTGGTTCCATTTCAGCGCCGAGGAGCAATGGACGATCATCGAACGGCTGCTCGAAGAGGAGGATAGCGAAATCCTGCTGACCTGGCTGAAAACCGAATATGCGCTGGACGACGAAGCTGCGCTGGCTGTCGCCAACGCGAAGCTGCCCGAAGGACATGGGCGCTTCGGCTTGTCGGCTACAACGGCGCTGCTCGAAGAATTGAAGGCCGATGTCCGCACCTATGCCGAAGCAGCAAAACGGGCCGGATTTCATCACAGCGATTTCCGGAGGGGCGAAGTTTTCGGTCAACTCCCCTACTATGGAGAAATCCTTGCCCGCGAGATTGCACCGGGCAAGCCGGAATATAGCGACGAGAACGAACGCCGGTTCGGCAAGATCACCAATCCCACGGTCCATATCGGACTGAACCAGCTGACCAGGCTGGTGAACGCGATCATCCGGGTTCACGGAAAGCCCGACTATATTTTCGTTGAACTGGCGCGGGAGTTGAAGCTCAACGAAAAGGAGAAGGTCGCCTACAACCGGCAACTCAAGGACAACACCGATGCCGCGCGAGATCGCGGCGCGAAGCTGGACACGATGGGCGTCCGCGATACCGGGCGCAACCGGCTGATCCTGCGGTTGTGGACAGAGTTAAACCCCAGTGACGCACTGAATCGCCGCTGCCCCTTCTGCGGCGAGCAAATCAGCCAACGCATGATCCAGAACGGCGAGGTGGAGATAGAGCATATTATCCCCTACTCCCAATGCTTCGACGACGGCATCGGCAACAAGGTGCTTAGTCATGTTCGCTGCAATCGGCAGAAAGGCGATCAGACCCCTTGGGAGCGTTGGGGCCATGATCCCGACAGATGGTCCATCATCCAGGAGCAGGTGGCGCACCTTCATCGCTCGAAGCAATGGCGCTTCGGTCCGGATGCACGGGACCGTTATGCGGCGGAGGAAGATGGCTTCCTGCCCCGGCAACTGATCGACACCCAATATCTCACCCGCATCGCCGCAAAATATCTGGCCTGCCTCTATCCCGAACGGGGCGAGCGGCATGTATTCGCCGTCCATGGCGGGATGACCGCGATGCTGCGGCGCCTGTGGGATCTGAACTCCATCCTGCCCGATCACAACTGGGTGGAAAATTTGAACAGCAACGCCCCCAAGAACCGCCTCGATCATCGTCATCACGCGATCGACGCCGCCGTGGTCGGCATCATGACGCCGGGGTTGATCGCGGAAATTGCGAAGGCGGCGGCGCGCGCCGAAAAGCAGAATCTCGACAGGCTATTTGAAGAGTTGCCTATGCCGTGGGCGCAGCATCCGAACGACCGCCGTTTCCGCGACGAACTGCGCGAGAAGCTTCTGGCCGCGACCGTGAGTCACAAGGCGGATCACGGTCGCCAAGGCAAGCCCGAACGGGGGCGGGACATTACCACAGGCAAATTACACAACGACACGGCTTATGGCTTCACCGGCCTGACCAGCGATACGGGTTTGCCTGTCGTCGTCCACCGCGTTCCGCTTACCAGCCTGACGCCCAAGGACATCGCCGATCCGGATCGCATTCCCGATACCACTCTGCGCGATTCATTATGGCGGGCAACGCGCGATCTTTCCGGCAAAGAGTTCGAGAAAGCCTTGCTCGACTTTTCCCGCACCCATCCGCAGTTCAAGGGCATTCGCAGGGTGAGGGTTCGGGAGGGACTCACGCTCATTCCGATCAGGAACCATGCTGGCAAACCCTACAAGGGCTATCTGGGCGATTCCAATGCACGCTACAATGTCTGGCAGATGCCGGATGGCCGATGGGTCCATCAGGTCATCTCGACATTTGATCTTCACCAGCCGGGTTTTGTCGAACAGCGCCCTCACCCGGCAGCGAAGAAGGTGCTGAGCCTCAGACAAAACGATCTGATCGCGATTGAACGTGATGGCGCGCCTCGCCAGATCATGAGGGTGCAAAAATACGGACAGAATGGCCAGATTTTCCTGATCGAGCACAATGAAGCGGGAAATATGGCCGAGCGTAATAAAAATGCTGATGACCCATTCAAATTCTATGGGCCGGGGGCATCGGCGCTCAGGAACATGAAAGCACGTCAGGTTCGCATCGACGAACTTGGTCGTATCTTTGATCCAGGCCCGCGTTAACTAGCCATTATCCATAGTATGGCAGCCTTCCCGCGAAAGGCTGCTCTATGGACCGAATTGTCGATATTGCCACCGATGGCTTGCACTTGTCCGTTTATCGCGGATTTCTGATCGTCAAGCTCGACGGCCAGGAGCAGGGACGCATAGCACTTGATGACATATGCGCGGTCATCGTCCATGCGCATGGCGTCACCTGGACGACCAGCCTGGCTGTCGAGTTGGCGCGGCGTGGCGCGATCATCGCGTTGTGTGCCGCCAATCACGCCCCCGTTGCCCTGATGTCGCCAATCGACGGCCATCATGCGCAAGCAGCCAGGATGCGCGCGCAATGGAATGCCCCCCGCCCGCTGATGAAACAGCTTTGGCGGCAGATTGTTGTCGCCAAGATCGAGATGCAGGCTTCTCTACTGTCTGCGCGTGGCAAGCATGAGGGCAATGCTCTGGCAATGATGGCCAAGCGCGTCCGTTCGGGAGATGCCGACAATCTGGAAGCCCAGGCGGCACGACGATACTGGCCAGCCCTCATGGGACCGAATTTTCGCCGGGATCAGGACGCCGATGGAGCTAACGCGCTCCTCAATTACGGCTACACGGTTATGCGATCCTGCGTAGCCCGATCCATTATCGCCGCTGGCTTGCACCCCACGATCGGCCTGCATCACCATAACCGGCTGAATGGCTTCGCGTTGGCAGATGATCTTGTCGAGCCGTTCCGGCCGTTGGTGGATAATCTCGTCCAGCGGATGGCGGACGAGGGTGTGGACTCGGTTACGTCCGAAGCCAAGCTGCGCCTCGCGCGTCTGATCGGGCATGATGTAAGGATCGGCGGGAACATATCGCCTGTTTCCGTAGCAAGCCAGCGCATGGCTCAGTCCCTTGCCCGTAGCTTCGAGGACAGGAAGCAGGTCTTGACGCTGTTCGAGCCGCCTGACGCATTGTCTTGGGCCAGCTTTGGCCATGCAGCGGCGCACTGATCCATGATCTTGAGCGGATACCGGCTTATGTGGATTTTCGTGATGTTCGACCTACCGGTGGACACCAAGGAACATGCCCGCGAGGCGACAAAATTCCGCGAGTTCCTGCTGGATGAAGGCTTTGAAATGAGCCAGTTTTCAATCTATGCTCGGTTCTGCAATGGCAAGGAACACTACGAAACCTACCTCCGCCGGATTGAGGCGAATCTACCCGAGCGGGGAGAGGTTCACATCCTCACATTCACGGACAAACAATATGAAAACATCGTCCGATTCTCGAGTCAGCGCCGCCAGCGGCAGCGAAAAAATCCGGAGCAACTTGCTTTGTTCTAAGAGCGAGGCCGATTTTTGGTATGCTGGATGGGCGCTTTTCCGGTTCTCTTTCAACCAGTTGAGTGCTCATCCAGCATAGCCATTCAGAAATCGCGGTCCAGCTGCAACTGGGATGCGCCGTCTCCACCCTCACGGGAGAGCATAGCCATTCAGAAATCGCGGTCCAGCTGCAACTTCCGAGTTCGCCACCTCATTGCCATCCGCAGCATAGCCATTCAGAAATCGCGGTCCAGCTGCAACTGAGGCGACCGGCATGGGGCGGAGGCGGGCAGCATAGCCATTCAGAAATCACGGATTAGCGTGGTGTACCGTTGCTGGCTGGTTCCAACTCGCTTCAACAAGATTGAAACAGCTAAAGTTCGAAAAGTGAATAATGGTCGGGGAGAGAGGATTCGAACCTCCGGCCCCTGCCTCCCGAAGACAGTGCTCTACCAGGCTGAGCTACTCCCCGACCGAGGGCGGCATCGCGTTGCGATCCCGCCGGGCAGGCCGCAGCCTATAGAGGCGGCTTTTCGGGCTGGCAAGCGGTCGATGCGCTTTTTTTAGCGGGTCATAACAGCCCCGCCGCGCGGAAGCTGAAACGGTCGTTTCGCGCGTCGATCACATGGTCCGCCAAGGTGATGTCGAGCGGGCGCAGGCGGCGGCAAAGCGAACGCGTCAGCGCGATGTCGGACGGGCGCGGTCGCGCCATCCTTTCCTTCCCGCGCCGTTGATAGAGCGCCAGCCAACGGCTTCCATAGTGCAGCAACTGCCTTGCGGTGGCGCGCCAGTCCTCTCCCGGAGGCAATCGGCGCAGGGGACGCCACTGTTCGTCCAATATCACCAGTTCGATTTCCACGTCCTTGTTCATAGGCGAATAATGCTGCCGCCGGGCGGTGCGGGGCTATCGGAACCCTGTCCGTTCTGCTTGCCGCTTCCTCCATTATGGAGAAATCCTTCTCCGTTGGCGGATGCGGCCCGCTGGGCTAGAGGCGGAAGATCGGATTCTCCGATCCGTCAGGAAGGCCGCCGCATTGACCGATCACGCCCCCCATTATGAACAGCAATATCTGGACCTGATGCGCCGCATCTGGACGCAGGGCGACGAGCGGATCGACCGGACCGGGGTGGGCACGCGGTCCATATTGGGCGCGACGATGCGCTTTTCCCTGGCCGGGGATCATGTGCCGCTGCTCACCACCAAGCGGGTCTATTGGAAGGTCGCGGCGCGGGAGATGCTGTGGTTCCTGACCGGCGACACCAACATCCGCGAGCTGGTGCGGCAGGGCGTGCATATCTGGACCGACTGGCCGCTCGACGCTTATCGCAAGGCGACTGGAGAGGAGATCGACCGCGACGCCTTCGAGCGGCGAATCATCGACGATGCGGGTTTCGCGGCGCGCTGGGGCGATCTGGGGCCGGTCTATGGCGCGCAATGGGTCAATTGGCCGGTTTACGAGCCTGTGGGGGATGGTCTCTATCGGCGGGCGGAGAAGGGACGCAACCAGATCGCCGAACTGGTCGACTCGATTCGCGCGACGCCGGGATCGCGCCGTTTGCTTTTCACAGGCTGGAACGTGGCGGAGGTGCCGCGCATGGCGCTGCCGCCCTGTCATATGACCTATCAGTTCCAGGTAGCGGACGGGCGATTGAACGGCCTGCTGTTCCAGCGCAGTTGCGATCTGGGGTTGGGCTTTGCCTTCAACATCTTCGGCCTGTCGATGATCACGCGGATGCTGGCCCAGCAATGCGATCTGGAGCCGGGCGAGGCGGTCTGGCAGGGCGGGGACGTGCATCTCTACCTCAACCATGCGGAACTGGTGGAGGAGCAGTTGAGCCGGACGCCTTCCGGTGCGCCGAAGCTGCGGATCAATCGGCGGCCTTCGAGCATTTTCGACTATGGAATCGATGATTTCGAAGTGCTGGATTATGCGCCGCAATCCCATATCGCCGCGCCGGTGGCGGTGTGAGGGGGCAAGGGCCTGACATATTTGGGTAAGTAGCCCTTGCCTTTTTGGGCGTTGAAATATAATAATTACGCAGAGTAATATTATTGCAACGCACAAAGGAGGCGGGATGAGCGACCCGGCAGGATCGGAAGGGGGCGGAGGCCAGGCGGGACGCAACCTGCCGACGCTTCGGCTGCATGTGCCCGAGCCGAAATTCCGGCCCGGCGACAGCATCGATTTTTCCGATTTCGATATTCCCGCAGCGGGCGCGACGCCCCGCCCCGACGAGGCTGTCCAGCCCGCGGCGATCCGCGACATGGCCTATGGCCTGATCCGCGTGCTGGATGAGGATGGCGCGGCGGTTGGGCCGTGGAATCCCGCTTTGCCTGCTGAAACGCTGCTCAGGATGCTGCGCGCCATGGCGCTGACCCGCGCTTTCGACGCGCGCATGTTCCGCGCGCAGCGGCAGGGCAAGACCAGCTTCTACATGAAGTCGACGGGCGAGGAGGCGGTGTCCATCGGCGCGGCGCTGGCGTTGGCGCGGGACGATATGTGCTTCCCCAGCTATCGCCAGCAGGGCATATTGATCGCGCGCGACTGGCCCATCATCGACATGATGAACCAGATCTATTCCAACAAGGGCGACCGGCTGAAAGGGCGCCAGCTTCCCATCATGTATTCGGCGCGGGAAGCGGGGTTCTTCTCCATCTCCGGCAACCTCACCACCCAATATCCGCAGGCGGTGGGCTGGGCGATGGCGAGCGCGGCCAAGGGCGACACGCGCATCGCGGCGACATGGTGCGGCGAGGGCTCCACGGCAGAGGGCGATTTCCATTCGGCCTGCACCTTCGCCAGCGTCTATCGCGCGCCTGTCATCATGAATATCGTGAACAACCAATGGGCTATCAGCAGCTTTTCAGGTTTCGCGGGAGCGGAGGCCACGACCTTCGCGGCGCGCGCCGTGGGCTATGGCATCGCGGGACTGCGCGTCGACGGCAATGACGTGCTGGCGGTCTATGCCGCGACCCGCTGGGCCGCCGACAGGGCGCGTTCCAATGCGGGGCCGACGCTGATCGAGCATTTCACCTATCGGGTGGAGGGGCACAGCACCTCGGACGATCCCAGCGCCTATCGTTCGGCGGAGGAGAGCAGCCTCTGGCCGCTGGGCGATCCCATCGCGCGGCTGAAGCAGCATTGCATCCGCCTTGGCATCTGGGACGAGGAACGCCATGCCGCGATGGACAGGGAACTGGCCGAAATGGTCCGCGATGCGGCGCGCGAGGCGGAGAAGAACGGCATCCTGGGCCACGGCCTCCATCATCCGATGGAGTCGATGTTCGAGGATGTGTTCGAGGAGATGCCCTGGCATCTCAAGGAGCAGGAACGGCAGATGCTGGACGAATGGAAGGCGGCGGGACTGTGACCGAAGCCATGACGCAGGAAACGCGCGCGGACGTGCAGCAGATGAACATGATCCAGGCGATCAACAGCGCGCTGGACATCATGATGGAGCGCGATCCCGATGTAGTCGTGATGGGCGAGGATGTCGGCTATTTCGGCGGCGTCTTCCGCGCCACGGCGGGCCTTCAGCAGAAATATGGCAAGAACCGGGTGTTCGACACGCCGATCACCGAATGCGGGATCATCGGCGTGGCGGTGGGCATGGGAGCCTATGGGCTGCGCCCGGTGCCGGAAATCCAGTTCGCGGACTACATCTATCCGGCGCTGGATCAGCTTGTGTCGGAGGCGGCGCGGCTGCGTTACCGCTCGGCGGGCGAGTTCATCGCGCCGATGACGGTGCGCTCGCCCTTTGGCGGCGGCATCTTCGGCGGGCAGACGCACAGCCAGTCGCCCGAAGGCATCTTCACCCATGTGTCGGGCATCAAGACGGTGATTCCGGCGACCCCCTATGATGCCAAGGGGCTGCTGATCGCCGCCATCGAGGATAATGATCCGACGATCTTCTTCGAGCCCAAGCGCATCTATAACGGGCCGTTCGACGGGCATTACGATACGCCCGCGGTAAGCTGGGCGGGGCATCCGCAGGCGCAGGTGCCGACCGGCTATTACCGCGTGCCGCTGGGACAGGCGCGGACGGTGCGGGCGGGCGAGGCGCTCACCATCCTCTGCTATGGCACGATGGTGCATGTGGTGGAGAACACCGTCGCGGCGATGGGCGTGGATGCGGAGATCGTGGACCTGCGGACATTGGTGCCGCTCGACATCGAAGCCATCGAGGCGTCGGTGAAGAAGACGGGCCGTTGCCTGATCGTCCATGAAGCGACGCGCACCAGCGGCTTCGGCGCGGAGCTTTCCGCGCAGGTGCAGGAGCGATGCTTCTATCATCTCGAAGCGCCGGTCGAGCGCGTCACCGGCTTCGACACGCCTTATCCGCATAGTCTGGAATGGGCCTATTTCCCTGGCCCGGTGCGGATTCGCGAGGCCATCAACAAGATCATGAAGGACTAAGGGGCCATGGTTGTCACACCTCCCTGTGCCGTTCGTGCCGGACAAAGCACGACCAGGACCATCTTCCCGGCGACGCACGAACGGGGGAGGATGTAATGGCTCTGTTCACATTCAAGCTGCCCGACATCGGTGAAGGCATTTCGGAAGCGGAGATCGTCGGCTGGCATGTCAAGGTCGGCGACCGGGTGGAGGAAGACCAGCCCATCGCCGACATGATGACCGACAAGGCGACGGTGGAAATGGAAAGCCCCGTCGCGGGCGTGGTGATGCGTCTGGCGGGCGAGCCGGGCGATCAGGTCGCCATCGGTTCCGTGCTGGTGGAGATCGAGACGGACGGGGGAGGGGAGGTCGTTCCGGTCTCTCAATCTGCGCCGCCGTCGGAAGAAGTAATCGCGGCGGAAACGCCCGGTGAGGCGGTGATCGAGGAAGCGCGCACGCCCGTCGCGGAAGAACCCAGTGCTCCTGCGGAAGCAGGAACCCAGAGCCTCACGGACAGCGCCCCGAACCCTGGGCTCCTGCCTTCGCAGGAGCATGATGGGGAAGGTGCGAAGGTGCTTGCCTCCCCCGCCGTCCGCGCGCGGGCGAAGGAATTGGGGATCGACCTCGCCCAGGTGAAGCACATGGGCGACCGTATCCGCCATGCCGATCTGGACGCTTATCTGCTCTATGGTGCGAGGCAGGGCTATCATCCGGCGGGCCGGTCGGCCAAACGCCCGGACGAGGCCGTCAAGGTCATCGGCATGCGCCGTCGCATCGCCGAGAATATGGCGGCGTCGAAGCGGCATATCCCGCATTTCACCTATGTCGAGGAAATCGACGTCACCGAACTGGAGGCTCTGCGCGAGCAACTCAACGCCAGCCGGGGCGAGCGGCCGAAGCTCACCATCCTGCCGCTGCTGATCGCGGGCATCTGCCGCACATTGCCGGAATTCCCGATGCTGAACGCGCGCTATGACGATGAAGCGGGGGTGGTGACGCGCCATGGCGCGGTGCATCTGGGCATGGCGACGCAGACCGACGCGGGGCTGATGGTGCCGGTCATCCGCGATGCGCAGGATCGCAATATCTGGCAACTGGCGTCGGAAATCCGCCGCCTTGCCGAAGCGGCCCGCACCGGCAAGGCGAAGCCGGAGGAGCTGAGCGGATCGACCCTGACCGTCACGTCGCTGGGGACGCTGGGCGGCATCGCCACGACGCCGGTCATCAACCGGCCGGAAGTCGCGATCATCGGTCCCAATCGCGTGATCGAACGCCCTGTCTTCCGGGGCAGGGAGGTCGTGGCGGCGAAGCTGATGAACCTGTCGATCAGCTGCGACCATCGCGTCGTGGATGGCTGGGATGCGGCGAGCTTCGTTCAGGCGCTCAAGAAGCGGCTGGAAACGCCTGCGTTGCTGTTCGTGGAGTAAGGCGGGGTTTCGGGATGGCCGGCTTCGGCCATGAGCGGACGTCCATCCCACCACCGTTCGTCCTGAGTAGCCACTGAGCTTGTCGAAGTGGCGTATCGAAGGATATGGCGCAAAAGACCCTTCGATACGGGTCTTCGACTTCGCTCAGCCCCTACTCAGGGCGAACGGAG
>JASGDV010000209.1:0-19923 GCA_049841255.1 Sphingobium sp. | reverse complement strand
CGGCCGTTCGTCGGGCGGTTGCTGGCCGGGGAGCATCATCATCTTCTCGACCGGCTGGTCGCCTTCACGGTGATCGAGGCTTTTCGCCGGTGCAATGAAAACCAGATCAAGACAGCCGAAGCGCTGGGCGTCACGCGCAATGTGGTCAGGACGCATCTCAAGAATCTGGGGCTGATCTGAAAGCGCGCGCGAGGGTGAAAATCCAACAGCGGCGCTGCTCAATATCCCACAGTCCGGCTTGGACGCTGTAACGAAAAACCCTGTAAATCGGCCATTTTCACGACTGGCATGGCTCTTGCGAAACAATCGGGCAACCACAAGCCCGGAGAAAACGCACCGTGTCGATCCTGCTCAAGCCCGATGCTTCATCCGCCGCCCGGCCCGATGAAATATGGTTCACCCGTTGCCCGGTCCCGACCGCGACGGGCATCGCCTACAAGCTGGGCTGGCTGACCGAAAGTTTCGAGGCGGACGGCATCGCGCTGCGGACCTTGCAGGAGTCGGGTTCGGACCTTGGCCGTCATCATTACGACCATCGCCTGCCGACGCTGATCCGCGAGGGCGGCAACATGCTCGCCATCGCGGCGCGGGCGCAGGGCGAGCCGACCAAGCTGGTCGGCCTCACCTGGATCGAGGAAAGCCAGCTCATCCTCGCCCGACCCGATTCCGGCATAGCCTCGCCCGCCGATCTCAAGGGCAAACGGCTGGCCCTCCCCGGCTGGAGCCATAACGATATTCCGAGCCATGTGCGCGGCACCAGCATCGCGCGCGGCATGTCGCTGGCGGGCTATAAGGGGGCGCTGGCGTCGGCGGGGCTGACTTTCGATGATGTCGACCTGGTGGAAACGCCCGACCGGCTTCGCAACATCGGCGGCAGCGGGCGTGACCTGCTGCCCCGTGGCCAGGGCCGGCGCAGCGGCGTGGGCCGGCTCTGGCCGATCGAGGCGCTGGTGGAGGGCAAGGTCGACGCCATCTATGTGAAGGGCGCGGCGGCGCTGGATCAGGCGCGTGAGGCGGGTTTGTTAGTCGCCATCGACCTTGATGCGCTGCCCGATCCGCGCTTCCGCGTCAACAACGGGACGCCGCGCCCGATCACCGTGCACCAAAGCCTGATCGACGATCATTTCGACCTGCTGGTCCGCTTTCTCGCCGTCACGCTGCGCGCCGCCGACTGGGTGGCGGAGCAGCCCGACCGGCTGCGCGACATATTGGAATATGAAACCGAAGGCAGCGCGCAGGCCGTCGATCAGGCCTATGCCCGCCTGCACGAAGGGCTGCATCCGACGCTGGACGCGGAACGGCTGGCCCTGTTCGACAGCCAGAAGAAATTCCTTTTCACCCACGGCTTCCTCGACGCCGATTTCGACCTTGCCGACTGGGTCGATCCGCGCCCGCTGGAAGCCGCGCGGGCGCTGAACGAGCAGCCCGCGCCCCTTCCCACACTCTAACGCCAAGGATACCGACCCATGACCGACACGACAGGACTATCCAGAGACGCCATCGCCTTCATCAATGAAGCGACGGATGACGCGCGCCGCGCCTTCCGGCTGCTTCGCGAGACGCGCACCATTTCCGCGAGCGGCACGCTGGGCTTCGCCGTGCGCATCCCCGGCGAGGACAAGATCGTGACGCTGAGCTATGCGGGCCTGTGGGAGGACGATCCCGACAAGCCGCGCGTCAGCGTCATCGACTTCGACGGCAACCGCCTCTGGGGCGAGCAAACAGGCGGTGAGGCCCGCTACCTGAAGATTTTCAGGAAATATCCCGATTTCCGGGCGATCAGCCACGTTCACACGCCTCATCTGGGCGCTTATTCGCAGGCGCATCAGGAACTGCCGCTGCTTTACGTACCCAACCGCCGCTTCCGCTTCACCGCGAAGCTGCCGGTCTACATCAATCGCCGCCAGTTGGAGGCCGACTTCATCCTCGATTCGATCGAACAGGACCGCGAAGTGCCCGGCATCGTGGAAGCCAATGGCGGCGCGACCATCTGGAGCTGGAAGGGCATTCGCGACCTCACCAACAATATCGTCCTGCTGGAGGAAGGCGCGCAGTTCCAGATTCTGGGGCAGGCTCTGGGCGGCTCGCAGCCTTTCGGTCCCGGCGTCCTCGAACAGCAATGGAAGATGGGCAAGCTGGTGCCGCCCGACGCCCGCGTCGATGACGACGGCACCATCCATCTGCCCCAGCCCGCCGTCGAAGCGGCGGAATGATCCCGTCTCCGGCGTCCGCCGTGACGCCGGAACCTCCCCCCGCCGGAGCGATCCTTCATGACTGATAAGAAGCGCCAGCTTGCGCTCGCCGTTTTCCTCACACGCCATGGCCATCATCCCGGCGCGTGGCGCCAGCCGGGCTCTGCCCCTACCGGGAAACCGGATTTCCGCTACTGGGCCGATCTGGTCCGCACCGCCGAGCGCGGCAAGCTGGACGCCGCCTTCTTCGCCGATTTCGTCGGGCAGAGCGGCGACAGCACCAGGGGGATCGAGCGGCGGCACGCCTTCCTCGATTTCGAGCCTCTGACCGTCACCGCCGCGCTCGCCAGCATCACCAGCCATATCGGGCTGGTCGCGACGGTGAACACCAATTTCGAACAGCCCTATGCGCTCGCCCGCCGCTTCGCCTCGCTCGATCATATCAGCGGCGGGCGGATCGGCTGGAACATCGTGTCGTCGCTGGCGGACGGCGCGGCGAAGAGCTTCGGCATCGATCAGCCCGCCAGCCATGCCGAACGCTATGCCCGCGCCGACGATTTCGTGGAACTGGCCAAGGCACTCTGGAACAGTTGGGAAGACGACGCCTTCGACGGCGCGGACAAGGACAGTGGCATCTATCTCAATGCCGGCGCCGTGCACCCGGTCCATTATCGCGGACCTTATTACGGCATCGATTCCGTGCTCGACATGCCGCGCCCGATTCAGGGCTATCCGGTTTTCGCGCAGGCGGGGAATTCGGAGGTCGGCCGCGATTTCGCCGCGCGCCATGCCGAGATGATCTACGCCGCCGCCCAGTTCATCGAGGATGCACAGGCCTTCTACAAGGATGTGAAGACCCGCGTCGCCGCCTATGGGCGCGATCCCGATACGCTGAAGGTCATGCCCGGCCTGTCCTTCGCCATCGGCTCCAGCCTTCAGGAAGCGCAGGACAAATTCGGCGCTCTGGAAGAGAAGGTCGATTTCTCCGGCGACCTCAACCTGATGGGGCAGGATGTCAGCGCCTATCCGCTCGACGGGCCGCTCCCCGACCTGCCGGAGCCGGAGAACGGCAAGGGCCGCTGGCGGCAACTGACGGCGCTGGCGCGGCGGGAGAACCTCACCATCCGGCAGCTTTTCCTACGCTTCAATGCGGTGCGCGGACATCGCGTGGTGCTGGGGACACCCGCCGACATCGCCGACCAGATACAGGACTGGTTCGAGCGGGATGCGGCGGACGGCTTCAACCTGATCCCGCCATTGCTGCCCAGTTCACTGGAGGATTTCGTGGAACTCGTCGTGCCGGAACTGCAACGGCGCGGCCTGTTCCGCACCGAATATGAAGGCACGACCCTGCGCGAGCATCTGAACCTGCCCCGCCCCGCCAATCCCAATGACCGGACGCATAGCTTGGAAGCGCCCGTCCTTGAAACCGTCAATTAGGAGTCCTTCGTCATGACACAGAAACTCGACACGCTCTGGTACACCCGCTGCCCGGTGCCGACCGGCCTTGGCATCGCGATTCAGCAGGGCTGGCTGGAGGAGGCCTTCCGCGCGCAGGGCACCAGCCTGTCATCGCTGCTGGAATCCAGCGATTTCTCCAAAAGGGAATCGCATTTCTCACACACGGTGCAGAACAGCGTCCGCCATGGCGGCAACATCCCGGCGATCAGCGCGCGGGCGCGCGGCCGCGACACCCGCGTCATCGGCCTGTCCTGGGCGGACGAGACGCAACTGATCCTCGCCAGCCCGGAATCGGGCATCACCTCCGTCCGCGACCTCAAAGGACGCCGCTTCGGCCTTCCCAACTGGAAGAATGTGGAAATCGACTTCTCCCGCGCGCAGGCCATTCGCGGCCTCGAAAATGCGCTGCGGCTGGAAGGACTGGAGGTTTCCGACATCGAACTCGTCGATCAGGACATCGACACCCATTATAGCGACGGGCAAGCCCAGAATGTGGGCGGCACGCTCGCGTGGAACGGGCGCAGCACCAGCCGGGCGCGCGCCAATAATCTGGAACTGATCGCCCTGCTGCGCGGAGAGGTGGACGCGATCTTCCTCAAGGGCGCGCATGGAGCGCAGGCCGCGCATCAATTCGGCCTCACCACGGTGATCGACACCGGCATCCATCCCGATCCGCTGGTCCGCGCCAATAACGGCACGCCGCGCACGCTGGCGGTGGACGGGCATCTGATCGACCATCATTTCGACGCCGCCGTCACCATCGTGGAGCAGGTGCTGCGCGCCGAGGCATGGGCGCAGGCGCACCCGTCCGAAGTCCGCCGCTATCTGGCGCGTGAAACGAACAGCAGCGAATATTGGGTCAGTATCGCCTATGGCGAGGACGCACAGAAGCGGCTGAAGACCGACCTTTCCGAACAGTCGATCGTCGCTATTCAGGACTTCACCGATTTCCTCCACCGCTGGAACTTCATCCCGCAGAGCTTCGACGTGCGGACATGGGTCGACGCGCGGCCGCTGGACGCCGCCCAGGCGCTCCCTCTGGCGGTCTGACCGGCGGCGAAAAATGGGGGAAAGGGTGAATATCCTGCAACGCGGCCCCTTGCTGCGCTGCCTCGCCATTTATGGAGAGATGCCGGGCCGCTTCCTGTTGACCGCCGTCCTGCTGGCGGCGGTCAACATCGCGCTGGTCGGGCAGCAGGTGCTGGTCGGCCATGCCGTGCAGGAAGCGCAGCATGGCAGGCTGGTGAGCGCCGGTCCCGGCGGCCTGCTCGACTATCATCGCGCATGGTTCTGGGTCGCCCTTCTCCTTGGCCTGTCGCTGGCGCGGGCGGCGGTTCAATATGGCGCGGGCCTGCTCTCCCTCTCCATAGGCCAGCGGCTGCTGACCATCCTGCGCGAACGCATATTGATCCAGGTCCAGCGGCTCGACCTCGCCTATCACTGGCGGCATGGCGTCGGCGAGATGGTGACGCGCATGACCCGCGACGCCGACAAGGTGCGCGACGCGCTCATCAATTTCTGGCGGCAGATTTTCGAGACCGGCCTCATCATCGCCATCTCGCTCGGCCTGTTGTCACTCTATTCGCCATGGCTGGCGCTGGTGCCTGCGCTGTTGCTGTTCATCGGCATCGCCATGCTCTGGTCGGAGGCCGACGCGCTGGTCGCGCTCGATCGGCGGATCGGGGACGCCTATGACGCGGTGACGCAGGATCTGTCCGAAGGCGTCAACGGCGTCCGCGTCATCAAGGCATTCTCGCTGGGCGACGCCCGCACGGCCCGTTTCGAACGCCATGTCGCGCTGTTCCGCAAGGAAGCGCGGGCCGCGATCCGCCATGCGTCCCGCCGGATTCCCCTGCCCCAGACCGTCATCGCGCTATCCCATGCCTGGGTGCTGGGTTTTGGCGCATGGCTGGTAACGGAGGGGGCGCTGGGCCTCGGCGCACTCGTCGCCGCGATGCTGGTCGTCAACACGCTGGTCCTGCGGATCGAAGGGATCGGACGCCTGTTGCAGGTGATCGCCGACGCCCGCGCGTCGGCGGCGCGCATCTGGGAAGTGCTGGACGCGCAGCCCGTGATCCAGTCGGGGGACAGGCCGTTGCCCGCCGGACCGTTGGGGTTTCGCCTCTCCCATATTTCCGCCTCTCCGCTGGGCGACGGAGCCGCCGTGCTGCATGACCTCGATCTGGAAGTCCGACCGGGCGAGGTGGTTGCGCTGGTCGGCGCCACGGGATCGGGCAAGAGCATCCTGACGTCCCTGCTACCCCGGCTGGTGGAAGCGGATGAGGGGCGTGTTGAACTGGGATCGGACGCGCAGGGCTGGCAGGATATCCGCTCCGCCGACCTGCGTGAACTGCGCCGCCGCGTCCATGTGCTGCCGCAGGAAAGCTTCCTCTTTTCCGATACGCTGGCGGCCAATCTGCGCCTTTGCGCGCCCGATGCGACCGAAGCGGAACTGCTGGAGGCGCTGGACAAGGCAGCGGCCGGAGAGCTGCTTTCCCGGCTTGACGAGGGGCTGGAAACCCGTGTCGGGGATCGCGGCGCCACGCTGTCGGGGGGACAGCGGCAGCGCGTGTGCCTAGCCCGCGCATTACTCGCCGACGCCGACATACTGGTGCTGGACGACGCCACCAGCGCGCTGGATGCCCGCACCGAAAGGCGGGCCATCGACAATATCCGCAACCTGCGGAACGGAAGGGAAAGGCCGCTCACCATGCTGATCGTGGCGAGCCGTCTGTCGACCGCGCTCGCGGCGGATCGCGTCGCGCTGCTGTCAGGCGGGCGGATCGTGGCGGAAGGAACGCACCAACAACTGGCGAACGACAACGCGGCCTATCGCGCGCTGATGGGACTATGAAGGCATGAACGCATTTCGTGGCGACAGCGCCCTTTCCGACATCGAACTGGAGGAGAAATTCTCCCAGCGCACGCTGAACCAGAGCGTTCTCAGCAAACTGCTGCCACTGATCGCGCCGATCTGGCCCCGGATCGCGGCGGTGATCGGCATAGAGATCGTGCAGGTGCTGGCGATCTTCGCGCGGCCCTTGCTGATCGGGTGGGTGATCGACAAAGGCTTGCGCCAGACGGGCGTGGATGCGCCGCTGATCGCATGGGCCTGCGCGGGTCTCGCCGCCACATGGGGGCTTCGCTTCGCACTGGGCGGGCTGTCGCAATATCATGCGGGCGTCGCTGCAATCCGCGTCCTCAACGATCTGCGGACGCGGGTTTTCGCCCATGTCCAGACATTGAGCGTCGGCTATTTCGACCGCACCAAGGCCGGGCGGATCATCGCCCGCGCCGACCGCGACGTGGATACGCTGGAACCCCTGCTGATACAGGGGCCGCCGGAATTCCTGTCCGCCATCTTGCGCCTGTGCCTATCCGGTTTCCTGCTGTGGCTGATCGCGCCTGCCTTGCTGGCGGGATTGGCGGCGGTCGTGCCGGTTCTGATCGTCGCCACCATCCTGTTCAAGCGCGTATCGCAGCGCAGTTGGGCGCGAGTGGCCGAAAACCGCAGCCGCTTCACGGCGCATCTGGTCGAAACCGTGGCCGCCGTCCGCCTCATCAAGCAATCGGGACGCGACCGGGAGAACCTGACGAAATATCGCGGCCTGCTTGAGGATTTCAATTCTTCCCTGATCTTCGGCACGGTGCGGTCGGGCTGGTTCGCGCCCTTTACCGGGCTGCTCACCACGGCCGGACTGGCGCTGACTCTGGTGGTGGGCGGCAGAGGGATCGCGCTCGGCACATTGACGTTGGGCGAACTGACGCAGAGCCTTTTCTACGTGTTCCTCTTCCTCGCGCCCTTGCAGGAATTCAGCGATCTGTTCGAACGCTTCGCCAACGGCACGGCCTGCGCCCAGCGCATCTTCCTGCTGCTCGACACCAGGCCGGAGATCGCCGATGGCCCCGCTGCCCTTTCCCTGCCAACCGTGAGCGGGGAGATCGAGTTCCGCAATGTGAGCTTCGGCTACAGACCCGGCCAGCCTGTCATCCGCGACCTGAACCTGCGGATCGAAGCGGGAGAATTACTGGCCATCGTCGGACCGACAGGCCATGGCAAGAGCACATTGGTCCAGTTGCTGACCCGTTTCTACGATGCCGATGAGGGCGCGGTGCTGCTGGATGGGCAGGACATCCGCACCATTTCCGAACGCAGCCTGCGAAGCCATGTCGGGGTGGTCCTTCAGGACAATGTCCTCTTCGGCGGCACTGTGCTCGACAATCTGCGTCTGGCGAAGCCGGAAGCGGACGACGGTGAGTTGATTGCAGCCTCCCGGAGGATCGGCGCGCATGAGGTCCTGCAATCGCTACCCCATAGCTATGCCACGCAGGTCGGTCCGCTGGGCGGGCAACTCAGCCAGGGGCAGAGGCAGCTCATATGTCTGGTGCGCGCCTATCTGGCGGACCCGTCGGTTCTGGTCCTCGACGAGGCGACCTCCGCCATCGACGTCAGCACCGAACGGCGCATCCAGCAAGCCCTGCGGCTGTTGTGCGAAGGGCGGACCGCGCTCGTCATCGCCCATCGCCTCGAAACGATCCGATCCGCCCATCGGATCGCCGTCATCGAAAATGGCCGCATCGTCGAACTCGGCTCGCATGAGGCACTGGTGTCGGCAGGCGGGCACTATGCGGGTCTTTACAGCACCTATGAAAGGTCGGCGGGGCTGGATCAGGCCGCTTCGGAACGGCAGGATGGGTCTCCACACCTGCTGGGCGCGGCATTCTCATAGAAAAGCATTGCCTCTAGAAACCCGGAAAGGTCGGTATCGGCTCGAACGTCAGCGCCAGCAGACCATAGGCGCTGGCCAGCACCAACAATATGCCCACGCCGTTAATCAGGAAGCGGGCGGGCAGCCTACGGACGAAATAGGCGCCGATGGGCGCGGCGACGACTCCGCCTGCCAGCAATCCCCACACAGCATGATGCAGCGCCGACATGCCAAGCGACCCCACGAAACCCGCCGCGATCGTGACCGTGATGAAAAATTCGGAGACATTGACGGTGCCGATCGCGATGCGGGGGCTGGCCCCCTGCGCCAGAAGATTGGCGTTGACGATCGGTCCCCAGCCACCACCGCCGGAACCGTCCACCAGACCGCCGGCCAGACCGAGCGTGCCGACGAATTTGATGCTGCGATAGGTTTGCGGACGCCGCGCGCCTCTCCACAGCAGGTACAGCCCCACCGCTCCCAGATAGACGAGCACCACGGGCCGGATAATCCCGTCGACAAGATTGGTGAGCAGCCATACGCCCAGCAGGCCACCAATGATGCCCGGAACCACCAGACGGCGAAACAGCCGCCAATCCACATTGCGTTGCAGGGCGTGGCTGATCCCCGACACGCCGCCCGTGACGCTCTCCGCCATGTGCACGCTCGCGGAGGCCGCGACGGGGGGCACGCCCAGCATCATGAGCAAAGCCGTTCCCACCAGTCCGAACGCCATGCCCAGCGCGCTGTCGATCAGCTGGGCGACAAAACCGATGACGATGAAAGGCAGCAAATCGGCCCAGGGAATCTCGAAAGGAATCATTCCGGCCGTCTTTCCGACGATTTCGGACGGGTCAGGAGATAAACGAGCGGAAAGGCCAGAGCCAGCAGCGAAAGCAGGCCCGCTGGAAGGAAATCCGTGTCGGCAAGCCAAGGCAGGATAGCGGCCCATATCGAAACCAGAAGCAGGGTGAGAAGCGTTCGTTCATCTTCCAGTTCCAGCAGGTCCCGCATCGCCGGTCCCACCGCATTGGCGCGCAGCATTTCCAGACGGCGGTGAACCGCGCTGTGCCTGCTCTGGGCGGAACCGGGCAAAAGGGAAACGATCAGGCAGGACAGAGCCGATCCCGCGAGCCGGATACCCACGGCCCGCGCAAAGATGCCGGGCGCCTCTATCCGGTCCCCTATCGCCCGCAAGGCAAGGCGTCCGCCAAAGACCAGATCGACCAGGGCATCTCCGGCATTGGATCGCACGGATGGCTCCTGCGCGGCCCGGCTGGCTTCGATCCAGTCGAAGATCGCGTCCGGCACGTCCACCGCGCAGGCGCGCTCCAGCCCCTGAAACCCCGGCGCGGAATTGGCTTCGCAAATCCGATAGCCGTCTTCATCGAACAATATGTCTATGCCCGCCACGTCCAGACCCAGAGTGTCCGCCGCCCGCGCGGCCAATTCGGCCATTTCGCTGGTGGGCGTATAGGCGACGCCCGTCCCGCCAAGCGAAACATTGGATTTGAAATGACCGCTGGCCGAGCGCCGCTCCATCGCCGCGATCACCCGGCCGCCTATCACCAGGACGCGAACGTCCCGCCCATGGCTGGACCGGACATAATGCTGCAAGAGGAAGTCGGCCTTTGCCTCAGAGCTTTCCAGCAGGCCCGCCAGATCTTCGAACTGGCTGCGCTCCTCGCATTTCAGGACGCCCGTGCCGCGAGTCCCGCGCAGCGTTTTCACGATGACGGGAAATCCCAGTTCCCGTTCGACCAGATCGACGTCCATCGGGAACTTGCCCAATATGGAACGCGGCACAGGCAAACCGGCGCGGATAAGGCGCTGCGTCGTATGGAGCTTGTCCGCGACGAGGTCGATCACCTCCGGCCCGTTTATGAGGCGGACGCCGCGCCGCTCGAAATGACGCAACACCGCCAGAGTAAAATAATCGGTTTCGGCGCCGGTGCGGCAAAGAATGAAATCCGGCCGGTCGAGCGAATGGCCCTCATAATGCACAGACCAGTCCGTGATCGGCCCGGCCACGAGATCGAACCGGTGGGGCTTCAGGATATGAAGATCGATGGAACGGCGCGCCGCGCTTTCCTGGAATCGCAGGATTTCCGGCACTTCCGGCAGCGCCGGATCAAGCTCGCGATGAAAGAGTATCCAGCCTCGCACTCAATTCTCGTCCTTTGCGCGCATGGCGGCGCTCAAATGGTCGAGCAGGATAACGCCATGCCTCGGAAGGAGTTGCAAGCCTTAGCGAATGGATAAGCAAATTGTCTATTGATAAAGTTGATATATGAGTATTTGTATTGGGATATCCATCGGCCATCGCATCGCGCCGAATGTCAGAAACAGGTTGGAGGTTTTGATGACGCAGCAGCGGCTGAGTAGCGCGGCGGGCAAGATCCTCCGCGCCCGCCCCTGCTCATGGGGACTCGGAATAAACTGACGGGCAAGGGGACAGGCGAAGGAACGGACCTTGTGCGCGAGCCGCGTCATCAATTGCACGGGGCCGCTGGGCGATCTCAGGCAGAGCCGGGACGTCCTTCTCCAGCGCCTGTTCGAACGCGGTTTCCTGCGCCCAGAAGCCCATCATATCGGAATCGATGTGGATCGGACCGGCAGGGCGATCGGAACCGGCGCTCAGGCATATGCAAAGCTGTTGGTCAAGCCGTTAAAAAGGGGAGCCCAATGCAAAGAATCGACGCCTACCGATCCGGGATCGCAAATGCTGTACAATCCTAATGTCTGTACAATAGGATGACCGTCGGCTGATCGGGGAACCGGCGGCGTCACGGATGCCCCACCGCTCCCGCGACGAAAGGGCCCGGCTGCCCCCGACCATCCTCAATATTTTCGCAGCCGGGTCCACCTCCACTTTCGCGTCTCTGCGAACCGGCCTCGAGCGGGTCACCAATCTTATCGTGGCAAATTGGCTACGAGACGCCTGACCGACCGGACGAGCCACTTTCAATCGAACCTGCTACCCGCGCGGATGCGAGAGAAATGAAGGTTGATGGCTTCTCTTGGTCGACCGACAACCCCGCGCCAATGACAAGAATCATGTGAGTGGGCATGCCAAGGCGAGAAACAAAAAGTTATAATGGTCTTGATTTGCAATAGCGATCAACTTATCGGGCTGCTGTTCAGGGAGAAGAGACGTTGTTGACCCGATTGCTCGTGACCGCCGCCGTGCTGCCTCTGTTGGCGATGCCAGCTCATGCCGAAGATCAACCTGCATCGAGCAGGGATATCGTCGTTACAGGCGCGAGGTTCAGACAAGCGGACCTGAACGAGAGCGCCTCGGCAACCGGCCTCGATCTTTCCCTTCGCGAAACTCCGCAGTCGGTAACAGTCATTGATCGCCAGCGGATCGACGACTTTGCCCTGACCACCGTCAACGATCTGCTCGAACAGACTGTCGGCGTCACGGTCCAGCGCAACGAGACCGATCGCACCGAATATAGTTCGCGCGGCTTCGACATCACCAATTTCCAGGTCGACGGCATCGGCCTACCCCTCCTCAGCTCAGTGGATGGCGATCTCGACACCATCCTGTACGAACGCGTCGAAATCGTGCGCGGCGCCAATGCGATCATGACAGGCATAGGTAACCCTTCGGCCACGGTGAACTATCTGCGCAAGCGCCCGACCTCCAATTTCCAGGCGAACGGGTCGGCCTTGGCAGGTTCGTTCGACATGTGGCGGCTCGAAGGAGATGTTTCCGGACCAGTCAACGCCAGCGGCACGCTGCGCGCGCGCGTCATCGGCGCGCACGAGGAACGCGATTCCTATCTGGATTATAACAAGGTCAATCGCACCGTGCTGGGCGGCTTCGTTGCCCTGGACATCACCCCGAACCTGACCGCCACCGTCGGATATACCCGGCAGGAGAACAAAGCGGACGGCATTTTGTGGGGCGCGCTGCCTCTGATCTACAGCGACGGGACGCGCATTCCCTACCCGCGATCCGCGACAACCTCCGCACCCTGGACATATTCCAATACCATCAACCAAAGCGCCTTTGGCGAGCTGACCTACCGGCTGGGCGGCGACTGGTCGGTGCGGGGCATCTTCACTTATAACGATTTCGATGCCGGCGCGAAACGACTCTACGCGTCAGGGACACCCGATCCGGATACGGGACTTGGCATAGTCGGCAGCAGCGGCATCTATACCAGCCGCAACCGGCAATATCTGATAGATGGCTATGCATCGGGCAGCATCGACCTTTTCGGCCGCCGCCATCAGCTGGCCTTCGGCATTTCGAACGGCTGGCTGCGCGGGACCGAGCATGAAGGCTCGTCCGATGCCGAGATTGATTATGGCGACATCCGCCAGCTCAGTTCCTTCGTTCCGCCAGAACCGGAATATGCTGAACTCGAACTACAGGGGCGCGAACGTAATCGGCTGACGCGGCTCTATGGCGCGATCCACCTTAATTTCACGGATCGCCTGAAAGGCGTGGCCGGTGTTTCGGCCGTCTGGCTGAAGACGAGCGGATATTCCTATGGCTCCGACCTTTTACGGGACGATCACAAGGTCAGCCCCTATGCGGGTCTTCTGTTCGACCTCACTCGCAACCTGACGGTCTATGCCAGCTATACCGACATCTATTCGCCGCAGACTCAGGTGAACGTCGACAATATTCGCCTGGCCCCCGCGAAGGGGACGTCCATCGAAGCCGGCCTCAAGGGAAGCTGGCTGGACAACCGCCTCACCGCGACGGCGGCGATATTCAAAGCCAAGCAGAGCGGCCTCGCCAGCTATGTCGACACATTCGACGGAACAAACGGCCCTCTGGGACTGGATTATTATGAAGGGGTGGACACCACATCCAAAGGCTTCGAGGTCGAGGTTTCCGGCCGGGTCACCGATCACTGGCTGCTAAGCGGCGGGTTCACGCACCTCAAGATCGAGGACGATCAGGGGAACCGGACGCAGAACCAAGTCCCGCGCGACATCTTCAAGCTGGCCGCGACCTATCAGGTGCCGGAATGGCGCGACTTCAAGATCGGCGCGCAGTTCCGCTACCAGAGCGCAATCAGCGCCACCGACGACAGTGCCGGTATGCCCATTTCCCAGAAAAGCTATGCGGTCCTCGACCTGCTGGCAGGCATAAAGCTGTTCGATCACGTCCAGGCAAGCATCAACCTGCGTAATGTCACAAATGCAAAGTACCTCAATTCGCTGGCGTGGGGACAAGCCTATTACGCCCCTCCGCGCAGCGTACTCGGCACCATAAGATTGGATTATTGAAGAGGTCGTAAAGAACAGCCGCGCCAGGTGGGAAGCTTCAAGAGCTTTTCCGTCCACTGGCCAAACTCATCGTTCGATCACTTTTTCTTTGGCGATGATGGGATTTTCCGCGATTTGATTCTGTCGCGGCCTTGCAAACGAGAAACGCTTTTTCCCAGCGGATTTGGCAGCATATAGTGCTTCGTCAGCACGGGCGCATAGTTCCTCCCAACCTCCCTCATCATCGGCAAGCGCAATGCCCACGCTGGCGGAAATGCCGATTTCCGACTCTTCCTGCTCATAGGGAGTGGAAAGATCCCTGATCAGCCGACGTGCCAGCAGTTCCGCCTCCTGCGGATTGCGCACGGGATATTGAATGATGACGAACTCGTCTCCCCCCAAACGGCCGACAGTGTCGTCCGTCCGGACAAGGCGCTTCAACCTGGCGGCTACCTCCCGCAACAGGGCGTCTCCGATCGGATGGCCATAGAGGTCGTTGACAGCCTTGAACCCATCGAGATCAAGAAAATGGAGCGCCAGCCCCGCCTGCATCACGGACCCGGCGCGGCGGCTTTCCTCGAAACGCTCTCGCAGGAGAAGGCGGTTGGCCAACCCTGTAAGCTCATCATGTCGCGCCAATTGCCCGAATTCATGCTTGATCCTGAGTTGGTCCAGCGTTGACCTGTAGAGATGCAGCACGGACTGGAGGCTGATGGCGGTCACGCACGCCATGATGAACGCTTCGACGATGAACAGTTCCTGATGCAGCGGCGATCCTTCCTCCATGCCGGCATGCTGTATAAGGAAAATGATCGTGGGAACCGTCGCGAGCAGCAGGCTGCCGACACAGATCATGGGTCGAACGGCGATGCGGGCGACCAGACCGGCCCCCAAAGTGAAAATGAGGCTGATGACGACCAGATGAGTCAGCGGCGAATGGGAAGCCAGCACCTCGACGGCGAAGGCGGCCAGCAAGGCGGCAAAGATATAGCTGCCGATCGCATAACGTCTTTCCCATGACCGGAGTTGGGCGAGAGAAAGGGAGCCACGCGCCGTCCAGCGATAGAGCCAGATCAGCAACAGCCGGGCCGCCGTGACTGCCGCGAGCATAAGCGTGAGCCAGCCTATGACCGGATTGCCCCATTGCACATAGATGAGCGCCCCGGAAATGGTGACCAACATCCCCAATCCAAAGATCGGAATGGTCATCGTGAAAAGCGATGCGATCAGATCGCGATAGATCGGCTCGGACAGGGCCTCCCGCTTCAAGGAGCGAAGCGCGTTTGCCCATTTGCCCCGCATGCGTCTCCAGTGGGTCGTCATGATATATTCTTGTTCCATAGTCTGGTCGCGCCGTTCGCCCCGCTCAGGGAAGCGCGGCAGCCAGCATCTGAAGCGATGCCGCATAATAGTCTGACGACAAAGGCATTTCCGTCCGAATGCCATTCAGTTTCGCGATAATGGCTTCTCCCCCCTCGGATAGAGGATAGGATGCGGCCTCCCCTGAAACGACATCGATCCAGGCAGGAGGGGTTTGTCCTTTTTCCCGATAAGCCTGCCAGAAGCGCCTGATCGGCGACAGCAACGCGCCCCGGCCTTTTGCATGAGCATAGAGCGGGATGCGAATGGCGTCGAAGCCGAAGCGGGGAGGACGGTCCATCGCCGGCCGCAGGGAAGCATGGCCGGTCAATTCCCCCCAATCGGCGGGCAGTTCATATTGACCGAAGCGCGCAAGGGCGAGCAGGGCCTGACCATCCGCGATGACCCTGTCCCACCCTCCTTTACCGTCAAGCGCATGGAAGGCGTCCAGAGCCGGCCACACATAATAGGACAGATTCAACGTCACCTTGTCGGGAGCGGCAAAACCCTGTAGTCCCGGTAGCAGAAGGCGACGGCCGAACCGTTCCACGATCAGATTGTCCCGGATCGCCTTGCGTATTTCCGCCGAGCGCCCGGCGAATTTCTCCTCCCCCCATTTCCGGGCCGCTCCCGCCAGCGCCCAGGCAATGAAGATGTCGCCATCGGTGGCATTATTGGGGTCGCCGACAGGCTTTGCCTGCCGCGGGTCATAACGCCATGAATAGAGCGCCATATCCGGTCGCGCCAAATTGCGCTCCGTCCATTCCAGAATGAGATTGAAGGCCGCTGCGTCGTCGTGGACAAGGGCAAGATAGAGGCCATAGCCCTGGCCCTCGCTATGGCTGACGCCCCCATTGCCATTATCGACGATGCGTCCCGATGGATCGAGAAAGGCCGCCTTGAAACTCGTCCAGCGATCATATTGCGACTGGCCCGCCTCCTTGCCGCGAACGGGTCTGGTGCATCCCGCAAGAAGAGCCATTCCCGCGCCGAACATCATCACACGCCGGTTAAAGCCCATGGCGTAATTCCAGCATATCGGATGACCAGCTCATTACGCGGCTATGCAGCGCAGGGCCACTCCCAAGCGCTTCGAAAAAGGCGTCATAGGCACCCGCCAGCAGCAGAGGCACGGCACGTTTTCCCTTTTCGTCGCGTTCTCCGTGAAAAGCGGGAGGAAGACCGATATGCCGGATGAGCACCGCATCCTCCGTCATTTCCAGATGCGCCTGCCCCCAGCCGATCCTTTCCCACAAGCCATTGATGCGGGCCTCGAAGACGGAAAGATCGGATACGCCCTTCAGATCGACGGCGCCCGCGAAACGCTTGCCCGATGCACGGAAAAAGGCGTCCGCCTGCTCTGTCTGCGCCACGGCATAGGCTTCCGCGCCAATGGCCTGGATAAGCAGCGTGGAACTGGCGAGCGCAGGAGCGCCGCCAGCGTCCGACATGATCTCTTCGATTATTCTTTGAACCTCTGTCATGGCGCACCGCCTATGGACTGCTTGATCCCGATCAACGAGCGGAATTCATCATAGTTGCCGAAGGTATTGATGCCGATCTCTCCGCCCACCCGCGTGCCGGGATTGATGCGGTAATAGATCGAGCCATCCGCTGAAAGAGCGAACCCCGTCTTGCTAAGGCTGTCATAGGTAGAACGAACATCGCTATTTTGCCGCTTCCACGCGTCCAGCTGTGCCTGCCGGGCAGCGTCGGTCGGATAGAGCGCCACCTGATCCTGACTATAGCTTTGATAGCCCGGCGCTACATTGGCGTTTATGCTCAGCCGGTTCGCCTCGAAACTGTAGCGCAACGGGAAGCTGACGGAAAAGAAGCTCTGCGGGCTGAAATAGCCGCCATGGCCGAAGGTGAAATAATTCTGGTTGTTGGCATAATCCTGATAATTGACGTTGATGCCGCCTGTCAGCGACGATCGGTCCCCGCGATAGAAGGGCAGGTAACCGCCCGCATTCACCTGAAAGCTGCGATTGCGGCGGACGTCATCGCCCCGATAGCGATAATAGGACAGGTCTCCATAAAGCCCCGTCCCGTCGCGGTCATAAGAGAGCGAAGCGCCTCCGCCGATCCGCATCACCTGCCCCCAGAAATCGCCTGTCACCGGGTCGCGGGTGCCCGCATAGGAAAGCACGCTGTCCGTCACCGGCTTTCGCTCGAACCACAAACGGGCATTGGCATGAGGCGACAGGCGCGGCGAAACAGCGGCCCGCCATGTCACTTCCGTGTCTTCGAAACCCAGCGGCGTCGTGCCCGCTTCGATCTGTATCAGGGCGCTTTCATAGCCAGCGGAGAGAGCCACGCCCGAGGCATGCTGGCTCTTGGCCTGGGTCAGATCCGAAGGCTGCTGGTTCACGATCCCCTGGGCTTCCGCCGTCGCATTGCGGCCGAAGCGCGCCAATCCCGAACCCGTGGGGCGTCCGGCGTCGAGCACCACGGCTTCCGCCCTGGCCTTGACGCGGCCGTCGGCGAAAGGGGCGGATATTTCCGCCGATCCGGTCAATTCCTTGAGTTCGCTCAGGCCCGTCTCGCCGGATCGTTGGCGATAACCGGTCCGCATCTCGGCGCGCGGGCCGGATTCCTGCGTCAGCTTTTCGATGTCGGACTGGATGGTGGCCAGCACGGGATCGGTGCCGAAACCGCTCTGCGGAGGCATGGCGGCTCCCATGGCATTGGCCGCGCCCACGCCGCTGGCGAAGGGCGAGCCTCCTGCAACGGAACCGCGGGGCATTCCGCCTGTCATCGCCGGCAAGCGCGCGCCGCCGTTCAGCACGAAGGGATTGACTGCTGCCTGCGTCGGCGGCGACTGGTTGCGGAAAGGATTATTGCCCTGCGACGCCGTGCCGAACGGATTGGCGGCGGTCAGCGTATCGGGGCCGTGCGCGGCCGCGTAAATCTGGCGGGCCTGCCGCAGATAACGAAGCGCCGCCCCCTCATCGCCGCGCGCCTGCTCCATGCGCGCCGCCGCAAGGTAAATCTCATAGTCCTGCGGATAGGCGGCGAGCGCCTGATCGATGGTCCGGCGCGCCAAGGCGCGATCCCCCGCCGCTCCCGCCGTTTCGATGAGGCCCATCATCGCCCCCTTGTCGCGGGGGGACTGCGCCAGAATCATCTGGAATGTCTGGGACGCCTGCCCCGGCATCCCGCCGGACTGATACAGGCGCGCAAGGGCGGAAAGCACATCCTGATTGCCGGGCGCGGCGTTCCATGCCGCCTGAAGCAGGTCGAACGCCGCGGCATATTGCCCGGCCTGCCGCAGACGATCCGCCTGCGCCGCAGTCATCGCGCCACGCATCTGGGCCAGTTTCCGCTGTCCTTCGGCTGAATCGCCCAGACCTTGCGCGGCGCGTTCGATAGCGGCAGCCGCTTCCGCGTCCCGCCCCGTCCTCGCCAATATCCGGACCAGAGGCTCATAGGCCGCCGGGTCCGCCATGTCCTGCGCCAGCGCCTCCTGCGCAAGGGCGGCCGCGCCTTCACCATCGCCCAGTTCATAAAGTGCGTCCGCTATCGTCCCTTTGCGCGCAGGGTCGATGTCCGGCGTCGCGGCCAGCCGGTGCAGCGCGGCCAACCCGTCCGCCATGCGCCCTTCGCCAGCCATCCCCCTGGCCCGCGCCACCGCGCCGTCCATCTTCAGCCCGACCGCGAAGCTGCGCATCTGGGATGTAAGCTGCCCGTCGGGAATGCGCGCCATCAACGCATCGGCAGCGGCGGGCCGTCCCATCTGCTGATTGAGCAAGGCTGCGGCATAGAGCCAATCCGCGCTTTCAGAGGCGGACAGCGATCGCAGCAGGCCTTCCGCATCCCCTTGTCGCCCGCGCGCCAGCAGATAGCGGGCGAATTCATAGCGGATCCACGGGTCCTGCTGGTCCAGCAACAGGCCGGAATGGAATTGCTGCTCCGCTTCCACGTCATCGCCACGCGCCGCCGCCGCCAATGCCCGGCCCCTCGCCGCCCGGCTGGCGAGCCGATTGCCGGAAGCGCCGCCCTTCTCGCCCGCCTGCCGGTACAGGTCGGCGGCGTCGGCATAGCGGCCCTGCCGTTCGTAGATGTCCGCCAGCAATTCGATGGCGGCGGCCCGGTCGGGATGCCCGGATCGCACCAGCGCCTCCGCTCCCTGCTGGGCCTGCGCCAGACGCCCCTGCGCCAACGCCGTGCGCGCTTCGTCCATCCCGGCGAAGAAGCGGGCCGATCCCAACGCCTCCGCCCATTGGGATGCCCTGCCGAGGGAGGACGCCTGTTCCAGCAGATCGCGCGCTTCGGCAAAGCGGGATTGTCGCAAGCGGACTAGGCCAAGGCCGCCCAACGCATCGGCATCATGCCGGTTGGCGGCCAGGGACCGCTCAAACGAACGCGCCGCGCTTTCCAGATTGCCGGACTCCAGCGCCTGATAGCCCGCAGCGCGGGCGGTCGATCCGCCGTTGCGCTGTTGCGTGGGCGCAGGCGTGGCGGGGGAAGGCCGCGCGGCCTGCTGCGGCTGGGTCGTTGACGCGGCACGGGCAGGCTTACCGGCGGATGGAGGAGCGGTTGCCGGCCCCTGCAAGCCGCGCCGCGCTTCCGCATTGGCGGGGTCCAGCGCCAGCACACGGCGAAATGCCTGATTGGCAAGATCGCGCCGGCCTTTGGACTGCCAATAGCGTCCCTGCTCCAGCAAGGCGGAAACGCCGGGAACCTCCGCCCGCGTAATTCCGGGCTGGAGCGCGAGGCATAGCCACAACGCGCTCGTCAAACCCATGGCGAGCCGTTTCATGCCTTGTCTCCGGGATCGAGGCGTCGCCGTTCCTGTCGGCTGAGATAGAGATAGAGCGGAGCAGCCAGCAGCAGCGCCGCGATCAGACCGCCCGCCGCCATCAACAGAGGCCGTTGGCTGAACCAGTAAGCAATCTTCATCCAGAAGGGGAGATGGCCGACCCAATAGCCCGATCCCACCGCGAAGCTGGTCATGCCGTCGCCACTGG
>JASGDV010000208.1:0-4299 GCA_049841255.1 Sphingobium sp. | reverse complement strand
GTATCCTGGTATCGCGATTATCATCGCTCCCGCCCATGACTGCCACGCATAAGGCTGAAAAAGGTTCCTCGGCCCGCCTTGCTTTTACATCCTTTAATCGGACTCTTTGCGCGAGCAATTCAGATTGACCCTATTTCCCCACGGTATAATAGATTGCAATAAGTGACCAAAATGTCGTAGATCATCTTATCCCAGTGGGACGTGAGGACTGGGAAAAAGCAAGATAACAGGCGATCCATGCAAGTGGTCGTCGACGTGTTTCGTCAACCGGATGGGGCCGGAGCGATACGCGAAAAGGGATGAATGCGTGTCGACAGCATCCAATATTGTGCCATTCAAATCCGGCGGGCACATCATCGAAACCGCATGCCGCAGCCTGGCAACCGCCGCCAGCGGGCTTAATGCATTGGAAG
Organism: Sphingobium sp.; assembly: GCA_049841255.1. Taxonomy (GTDB): domain Bacteria; phylum Pseudomonadota; class Alphaproteobacteria; order Sphingomonadales; family Sphingomonadaceae; genus Sphingobium. The sequence continues at coordinate 3,886 of JASGDV010000208.1, read as the reverse complement.
CGCAATTCGCGGAACGGGATTTCGCAGCGACTTTCCTCCGCCTCGTCGGCATCGTCATGAATGTGCGCGGCCGGGTGATCGTCACCGGCATCGGCAAAAGCGGCATCGTCGCGCGGAAGATGACGGCGACGCTGACCTCCACGGGCACACCCGCGATCTTCCTGCATCCGGCCGACGCCGGTCACGGCGACCTGGGCATGGTGACGCCCGCCGACCTCGTGCTGATGCTCTCCCATTCAGGCGAGTCGACCGAACTCGGCCCGATCATTCAATATTGCAAGCGTTTCGCTATCCCCCTCGCCGCCATGACGGCACAGCCGGGCAGCACGGTCGCGCAGGCGGCCGATGTCTGCCTCCTGATGCCGCCCGTGCGCGAAGCCTGCCCCAATTCGCTGGCCCCCACGACCTCCACCACGGTTCAAATGGCTTTCGGCGATGCCCTTGCGGTTTCCTTAATGGAAATGCGCGGTTTTTCCGCCGATGATTTTCATAAGTTCCACCCCAATGGCAGCCTTGGCGCGCAGCTTGTCAAGGTGTGCGAATTAATGGCGTCGGGCGATGACGTTCCCAAAGTCCGGGAAGATGCGACGCTGCTGGAAGCCACCATTGAAATGACGCGGGGACGGCTGGGCGGCACGGCCATCGTCGATAGCCGCGATCGGCTGATCGGTGTCTTCACCGACGGCGACTTGCGTAGAAGTCTGACCGCCGGACAGGATCTGACCGCATCCATCGGACAGTTCATGACGACCACGCCTCTGTCCGTCAGTCCGGATGAACTGGCTTCGGAAGCCTTGCGCCGGATGCATGACAGCAGCGTCATGCTGTTCTTCGTGTGCGAAGAGGATTGCCTGATCGGCGCAATCCATATGCACGATCTGCTCGAAGCCGGGGTCGCCTGAGCATATTGGCCGTCATTCCCGCGCGGGCAGGATCATCCCGCCTTCCGCGAAAGCCCCTCCGCATGATCGCGGGACGCACGTTGCTGCATCGAACCATCGCCATGGCTCGGACCGCTATAGGTCACCTGCCCGACATAGAGCTCATCGTGGCAACCGATGACGATGAGATCGCCGATCATGCCCGCGCGGCGCGGTGTGAGGCGGTGATGACGGAAAGCACCATCGCCACGGGATCGGGCCGCGCATTGGCTGCGGCGCTTGCCAGACCCGCGCCACCTCGATTTGTCATAAACCTGCAAGGCGACTCACCCTTTCAGCCGCAAGAGGCACTAACAGCCGTCATCTCTGCCTTGCGGGAAGGAGCGCAAATAGCCACTCCCGTCATCGCGCTCGATTGGGACGCTCTCGATGCGTTGCGGGATCATAAAAGCCGCTCTCCTTTCAGCGGCACGACCTGCGCGCGCGCTCCGGATGGCCGGGCGTTATGGTTTTCCAAGGCCATCATCCCTGCAATCCGCAATGAAGCAGTTCTGCGGCAGACTCAGCCGCTCTCTCCCGTGTGGCGTCATGTCGGCCTCTATGGTTATGCGATCGAGGCACTGACGCGGTTCGAGCAAACAGCGCCGACGGAACTCGAAAAGCTGGAAGGGCTGGAGCAGTTGCGGCTGCTGGAATTGGGAATCCCCATCATGACCGTCCCGGTGCCTCCTCCCCCCTTCGACAGTTCAGGCATCGATACCGAGGAGGACATCGTCCGGGTCGAGGCGCTGATCGCCCTCCATGGCGATCCGACTCCTCCCTTGCCATGACCGCACCCATAACCCGCCGCATTTTCATCGTCCGGCATGGCAATACGTTCGAAAGCGGCGCGCCACCATGTCGCATCGGCGCGGGAACGGATATTCCGCTGGTGGCGACGGGACAGGCACAGGCGGATCGTCTGGGCGCGTGGTTTGCAGAGCAGCCTTTCGCCATCCGCCATATTTTTTCCGGACCGCTTTTGCGCGCGCGGGAAACCGCCGAAAGGATCGGCACGGCTCTTGGCAAACCGATCGCCGCTTTCCTACCATGGCTCAATGAAATCGATCATGGCCGGGACGAAGGCCTGCCCGAGTCGGAAGTCCTGGCGCGGATCGGCGCGCAAGCCATAGAGGCATGGGACGAGCAAGCCATTGCGCCTCCGGGCTGGCAGGTGGACGCCGAAGAGCGCATCGCAGCATGGAAGACCTATTTCACCGATGGCGAAGCGGGCACCGATATACTCGTCACTAGCAATGGGGCGGCGCGCTTCGCATTGGTGGCCCTCGGCCTTCCATTAGCCTCCCTGAAATTACGAACGGGCGCGCTGGGCGAATTGCTCATCGAAGCCGATGGCCATGTTGAACTGCAATGCTGGGATTATCGCCCCTGACAGCGGAATGAACAGTGCAGCTATCATATCGGCAAGCAGAAGTTGGTTTGCAGGCTTCAATCTATTCATTAGGTAGAAAATTGCTCAACGGCTCGGATGGTCACCGCGCCGGATGGAAACATCGGCATTGGACCCGCGGCTTTTGATCGGGATGCAGCTTGCTCCGCGTCACCAACGGCTAAAGCGCACGATGCCAGGGCGATAACGCCAGTGTCGTGTTCCCCCAACGCAGACTGGGGATGATATGATGCGCGATACCATGATGACCCAATAGAAAAGACCTGCCTTCGCAGGGTCTCTCCACTTTTTCTCACTGGATGTCCGCATGTGACGCACGTCATGGCGTGGCCTCTTCACGAATCCAGAATTCGTCATTCCGGCCGATGACTATCGCCGGGAAAGGAATATATCATGTACGGTAAATATCGTTCCGGGCATCAGGCCCAACCTGCCTATTCCGCTTCTCTGCTTCAGGCCGCTGCCGCGATTTACGGTATTGAGGCGGCAGAACTCGCCGAAGCGGCCAGCAAAGCAGCTAAGGTAAGCAGGAAATATAAAAACTAGAGCGGATTTAAAGGCAGGGGCGCGAACTGCGTTCCTACCTGATCGAAACTGCTACCTGCCCGGAGCGGCATCGCCAAGCCGATCCGGGCAATTTATTCTTCTCAATTCTCACGAGCGACCTGAAAGCCCGCGAAAGACTGGCTGACCGGCATCAATTCGATAGTATTGAAATTGAGATGGGCCGGTTGCGACGCAACCCAAAGAAGAGTGTCTGCAATATCCTCACCCGTCATCGGCGTTGCGCCGCCATAAAGATTATCGGATGCGGCCTGGCTGCCGGTACGGACCAGCGTGAATTCGGTTTCCACCATGCCCGGCTCGATGGAAGTCACGCGAACGCCTGTCCCGTGAAGATCCGAGCGAAGGCCCAGGCTGAACTGACGGACAAACGCCTTCGTTCCACCATAGACGTTCCCGCCCGGATAAGGGTAGGTCGCGGCCACCGAACTCAGATTGATGATCCCGCCCTTGCGCGCGATAAGGGTCGGCAACAGCTTGTGCGTGATGGTCACCAGACCCGTCACATTGGTGTCGATCATCTGCCGCCATTGGACAAGGTCGGCCTGCTGGGCCGGGGCGGTTCCCAATGCCAGACCGGCATTGTTGATCAGAAGATCTATATTCGCGAACTCAGGAGGCAAAGACGAAATGGCGCGGTCGATCGCAGCATCGTCGCGCATGTCGAAACCGATGGCGTGAACCTTATCCGTACCCAGTTCCGCCACCAGAGCTTCCAGGCGCTCCACGCGGCGGCCTGTCACGATCACCTTCCACCCCGCGGATACGAAACGCCGCGCCGAAGCGGCGCCGATGCCCGCCGTCGCGCCCGTGATGAATGCGATGCCCGCCATATCCAAATTCTCCATTGCCTCGCATGGCCCCTTATAGATGGCACGGCGGCTTCATGACACTGTTCGAGGAACAGCGTCATGAAGCCGCCGTGCCATCTATAAGGGGCCATGCGAGGCAATGGAGAATTTGGATATGGCGGGCATCGCATTCATCACGG
>JASGDV010000207.1:0-20169 GCA_049841255.1 Sphingobium sp. | reverse complement strand
GCATTCACGATATCGATGAAAAAGCCGCACACAAACGGCACTATGATGAACGCGCGCGGCGCCGCGCCAAATTGCTGGGTGACCGACGTCATGTTGGCTATGGCGGTCGCTGTCGATCCCAGCGATATGCCTCCAAACGCGGCGGCAATGACGGCCGCTTCATAGTCACGTCCCATAGGGAATACGATGAACAAGGCGTAGGCGATGCTCATGGCGACCTGTATTGTCAGGACAACGGCGATTAAAATGAAGGCATTCGCCAGGGCGGCCAACTGTAGCCCCATAAGTGCCATGGTCAGGAATAGCCCAAGCGTGAGATCGAGCATGAGGGCGAGACCCTGTTTTGCGCTGGGCCAAAGAACGCGTACATGCGCACCGATCAAGGGCATCACGAGATTGCGAACCGCTATGCCGGCAATCAGGCAGCTGACGAATGCGGGCAGGGTGACGCCGGCGCTTGTGATGGCCAGGTGCACTCCCATGCCGATCATGACTGCGACGTTGAGAGCGAGTATCGCCCAGAGCACGGCAAAATAGTCGAGCGGCGGCGGCGGCGCGTCGTTCGGAATGCCGACCATCAGATCGGTGGATCCGGACGTTACGATCTGACGTCGACGGATGAGAAAGGCTGCGATGGGGCCGCCGATAATACAAGCCGCGATCAGGCCGACCATGTTGCTCGCAAGGCCGATGTCGGTGGTACCAGTAAGGCCAAGCTTGTTCTCGAAGTGCGGACTCCACGCCATGGTCGTACCGACACCCCCGGTGAGCGAAATCGACCCTGCCATCAAACCGGCACGCGCATCCATACCGAAGATGGTCGCAACACCCTGGCCCACCAGGTTCTGCGCGATCATGAAGAACGTTGCCAAAGCGACCAACATCGCCAGCGGTTTCCCGCCCTTCAGTAACGTTCCGAGATCAGACTTAAGCCCTACGCCTGCGAAGAACAGCAACAGCAATATATCGCGCACCTGCAGGTCAAAGGTGACGCGGCTATCGAACAACGCATAGGCAAGCGCTACGATCGCTGCGCAAATCAGGCCGCCAGTCACCGGCTCCGGAATGCTGTACCGTCGCAGAAGCTCGTAGCGAAGAGTTAGAATCTTGCCTGCGAGGAGAAGAAGGATCGCGATCGTAAAGGAAAGAAAACCATCAATCTGGGTCACGGGGCTCGATTATCCATTGGCAAAAACAGGGCGCGATGCGTTCTGTACGACAGTCTCCGGAAAGGGCGACATACCGCGTTGTCAGCTCATCGCGGTCTGTTCCTCGAGGTCAGTGTCTCACGCAGATCGACCGCGCCTTTGCGGATGCCGGTCATGGGTGCGGTCAGCGCACCGAAGCTGGCACCGATGTTGAGAGCATTGGGATATTGCTTGGCGACCTCGGCATGAAGCAGTTTATTGCTCATGCTGTCGTAAATCTCGACAGCGTAGATGACCGAGCCGGTCATGGTGCCTTCCTTGCCGCGAATGCCCTGAAACGCATTATAGGAGCCGCCGGCAAGGTCGAAGCGCGATAGCGGACCCAGCACGGCCTTGCTCGGAGATGCGCCGGTCAGCGTGAGATGGACTCGTAAGGCGGCGGCCTCGGCGCTGTCTGTCAACTCGAACTCCTTGCCGAGTTCGAGGCTGAATTGCTCTGCCATGTAGTCCGCCAGCTTTTCGCGGTCTTCCATACCCAGTTTTACGAACTGGGCATCAGGTCCGTCATAGATTTCGACCGGGTCGAGAATGGCTTTGTAGTAGCGCCGCCAGTTTACATCCGTGTCGTAGGCGTAGGGCGTTCGCGACGTGGGGCCCGCCGCGCTGGGTCTCAGTTTAGATGAGGAGGCGAGGCCCGAATAGGCGACAGGGCTGAGACTGGCGCATCCGCCAAGCGTCACCAGCAGCGCCAGCGTGATGCCCGTGGCGATTCGCCGCTTGAGCGGGCGGAAACTCTTCATCTTCAACTCCAATGGAAATCCTTCGCAACAGACTGGACTTGATCTGTTTGCAGTCATTGTGACCATTCGGGTTGAACAGCTATGCGCAAGCGATGGAGGAATGATGGGGATGTGAAAAACATGCCTTTCTCCATCCGCTCTCCATCAATTCTCCATCCAAACTCTTAGGTCTTCATGGCTCGTGCGCTTGTCCGCCACCTGGAGATCGATGTGAGAAAACTTGTCCCAAGCGCCGTGATCGGCTCTGTCCTTCCCCTGTTGCTCGGCGCCTGCGGCGGCGGCAAGCAGGAGCCGTCTCCCCCCGTTCCGCTGGTCGAGACGATCACGATCCGGCACGAAGCGGTCCCGAACCTGCTTGAGCTTCCTGGACGTATCGAAGCGGTACGCACCGCCGAGGTGCGGGCGCGGACCGACGGCATTGTCCAGCACCGCCTGTTCGAGGAAGGCTCGATCGTTGCGGCCGGGGCGCCCTTGTTCCAGATCGATGCTCGCGACTATCGCGCGCAGGTGCAGCAGGCGGAAGGCACGCTGCAGCGCGCGCAGGCGCATCGTGACAACGCGCAGGCGGTTGTACGGCGATATGATCCACTCGTCGCCGACCGGGCTGTCAGTGGCCAGGAATATGATTCCACCCGCTCCGATCTTGCGCAGGCGCAGGGTCAGGTAACGGAAGGCAAGGCCGCGCTCGATCGCAGCCGTCTCCAGCTAGGCTTCACCACCGTGCGTGCACCGATCGCGGGCCGCGCCAGCCGTGCGGAAGTCACCGAAGGCGCGCTGGTCAGCGGCGGGCAGGCAACGCTCATGACCCGCATCGATCAGATCACGCCGGTCTATGCGGTGTTCTCGCAGTCCAATGCCGCGATCCTCGACATCGTTCAGAAAGCGAGGTCGGGCAATCTCAAGCTGCCTTCGCCGCGCAGCGTGTCGATACGTCTCTTCCTGGAGAACGGTAGCGCATATCCCATCGAGGGACATCTCGACTTCACAGGCACCAATGTCGATCCTGCGACCGGCAGCCAGACCATCCGCGCTACCATCGATAACCCGCAGCAGTTGCTGGCGCCCGGCCAGTTCGTACGCGGCCGGATCGAGGCGGGCACCATTCCCAACGGGATCACCGTGCCAGCCCGGGCAATCCAGCTTAAGGGCGAACAGGCCAGCGTCGCCGTTCTTGGCAAGGATGGCACCGTCGTCAGCCGTCCGGTGACGCTGGGCACGCTGATGGGGAATCGCTGGATCGTCCAGTCCGGGCTGAAGGCCGGTGAGCGCGTGATTGTTGAGGGCTGGCAGAAGGTGCGCCCCGGACAAAAAGCCCGCGACATATCCAACGACAAAAAAGCCGCTGCTCCGACGAGGGAGCGCTGATCGATGGATCGTTTCTTTGTCTACAAGCCGGTCTTCGGTTGGGTAATCGCGGCGTTCATCGCGCTCGGCGGCCTTCTCGGCCTCATGAGCCTGCCGGTCGAGCAATATCCCTCGTTGGCGCCGCTGGCGCTGAACCTCACCTATACCTATACGGGAGCCGATGCGCAGACGCTTGACAAGAATGTGACCTCGGTGCTGGAGCGCGAGCTGAACGGCCTTGAGGGTTTTCTGTACATGTCCTCGTCAAGCCGTACGAACGGCACCGGACAGATCACCCTGACCTTCCAGGCCGGAACCGACCTCAAGTCCGTGCGCACGCTCGTGCAGGATCGCATCAACCGTGCCGAGACCCGCTTGCCTGAAGCGGTGCGGCAATTGGGCATCCAGATCAACGATAGCTCGTCAGGTTTTGCGATCCTGCTCGCCATGTCCTCGCCCGACGGCTCACTCAGCCCACTGGAAGTCGGTGACTACGCCAGCAACACAGTGGTCAACGAGCTGAGGCGCGTACCTGGGGTCGGCGATGTCACCTTGTTCGGTTCGCAATATGCGATGCGCATCTGGCTCGACCCGGCAAAGCTTGCTGGCTATGGCCTGTCGCCCGCCGAGGTCCTTAGCGCCGTTCAGGAGCAGAATGCCCAGATCGCGGGCGGCGGCCTCGCCGAACAGCCGATTACGCGCGAGGCAGAATTCACCGCAAAGATCGTCACGCAGAACCGCTTTTCCAAACCCGAGCAGTTCGAGCAGATCATCGTCAAGTCCGACCAGAATGGGTCGACCGTTCGCCTCGGCGATGTCGCGCGCGTCGAACTCGGCGCCGACAGCTATACATTCAAGGCGCGTCTCAATGGCAAGCCGATCGCGGGCATCGGCATTGCTCTGGCTTCAGGGGCGAACGCGGTCAGCACGGTCGAGGGAGTTCGGACCCGGATGTCGGAATTGCAGACGAACTTCCCGCCTGGCTTGCGCTGGGATGTGGCACAGGACACCACGCCGTTCATCAACGCATCGATCCATAGCGTCATCAGCACGCTGGTAGAGGCGATGGTCCTGGTTTTTCTCGTGATGTTCCTGTTCCTGCAGAACTGGCGTGCGACCCTGATCCCGGCCGTGGTCGTGCCCGTCGCATTGCTGGGCGCCTGTCTCGGCCTCTATCTGTTCGGCTTTTCCATCAACACGCTGTCGCTTTTCGCAATGGTGGTGGCGATCGGCATCCTCGTCGACGATGCCATCGTCGTCGTCGAGAATGTCGAGCGCATCATGACCGAGGAAGGGCTGCCCCCGCGGATCGCCACCATCAAGGCGATGGGCCAGATTCGCGGCGCGATCATCGGCATCACGCTGGTGCTTATCGCGGTGTTTGTGCCGATGGCCTTCTTCCCAGGGTCTACCGGCGGCATCTACCGACAATTCTCGGTCACGCTCGCGATCTCGATCTTCTTCTCGGCGGTCCTGGCGCTCACGCTGACCCCGGCGCTGTGCGCGACACTGCTCAAGCATGACCATCGCGACCCGCAAGACGAACCGCAGGCGCCAAAGCCTGGTATTCGCGGGTGGCTGGCCCGCTTCTTCGCTTGGTTCAACGATAAGTTCGGCCGCGCGACGGACCGTTATTCGGCGAGCGTTAGCCGCATGATGGGCGCGCCGCTGCGTTGGCTGGCGGTGTTCGCCGTCGTGAGTGTGGTGACGGTACTGCTGTTCACCCGCCTGCCGGGCGGCTTCCTGCCCAATGAAGACCAGGGCTATTTCATGGTCAATTATGATGCTCCGGTCAGTGCCACCATGGACCGGACCGAAGCCGTTGCCGACCAGATGGAAGGCTTCCTGCGCAAGCAACCCCAGGTCCGCAACGTCATGACGCTGGTTGGTTTCAACTTCTATGGTCGCAGCCAGAGCGCGGCGCTCACCTTTGTCGATCTGAAGCCCTGGGATGAGCGGACAGGCAAGGCCGATACCGTGCCTGCCTTGATCGGTAAGGTACAGCAGTTCGCGGCAGGGATCACCAGCGCCACCGTCTTCGCGCTCAACCCGCCGCCAATCTCGGCGCTCGGCAACGCCACCGGTTTCTCGATGAAGATCGAGGACCGCTCGGCCACGGATCGCGAAGGGCTGATCGCCGCGCGCGACGCGATCATCGCCGCCGCCGCCAAGGAGCCGCTGCGCCCCGATGGGCAAGGCGATGCGCCTGAACTGTTCGTCGACATCGACCGGTTGAAGGCGCGCGCGATGGGGCTCTCCATCAGTTCGGTCAACCAGACCCTCGCGATTGCTTTCGGCTCCTTCTATGCCAATGACTTCACGCGCGAAGGCAACACGCTGCGCGTGTATGTCCAGGCGGATGCCGCGGCGCGCATGACGCCCGACGATATCATGGCGCTGCAGGTCCGAGGGGATAACGGCCAGATGGTCCCGTTCAGTGCCTTCGCTCGCTCATCCTGGCGGTCGGGGCCGATCCAGCTTGAACGCTACAACGGCTATCCGTCGCTGACGATCTCGGGTTCCGCCGCTCCGGGCCAGTCTTCAGGCGCCGCGCTCGAGGCAATGGAGCGGATCGCTTCCGAGAAGCTTGGCGGCAATTTCGCCTTCGAATGGACCGGCACCGCCTATGAGGAAAAGCAGGCGGGCGGTTAGATCGGCATGTTGCTCGGACTCAGCGTCGTCGTCGTGTTCCTGCTGTTGGCGGCGCTATACAATAACTGGGGTATTCCGGTGTCCGTGCTGCTCGTGGTACCGTTCGGCATATTGGGCGCGGTGCTGCTGACGATGCTGCGCGGCTTTTCCGCCGACGTCTATTTCAACATCGGCCTGATCACCATCATCGGCCTTGCCGCGAAGAACGCGATCCTGATCGTCGAGTTTGCGATCGAGGACGAGGATCGCGGCAAATCGCCCGAGGACGCGACGGGTGAGGCGGCACGGCAGCGCCTGCGGCCAATTCTCATGACCAGCCTGGCGTTCATCCTGGGCATGGTGCCGCTCGTCATCGCTTCGGGCGCGGGCGCGGCGAGCCGGCAGGCGGTGGGATCGGGCGTGATGGGCGGCATGATCGCCGCGACCATTCTCGGCATCTTCTTCACACCAGTCTTCTACCTTCTGGCCCGCCGCTATTTGAGCAAGCGGCGTGATCCTGAGGGTGAGGATGCACAATGGATCGAAGCGCAAGGCGCCGGGGAGACACATCATGCGTAAGTTTATCCCGTTCCTGCTCCTCACCACCACGCTGTCGGCCTGCAACCTGGCGCCGCGGTATGTGCAGCCCTCGCTACCGATTGCGGACCGGTTCGCCGATAATCTGGCGGCGATGCCGGCAGTGCGATTGGCTGGCGGGACTTCTTCCACGACGAGCGCCTGCAGGCCCTGATCGCGGCCTCCCTGGAACGTAACCGGGATCTTGCCCAGTCGCTTGCCCGGGTGGCACAGGCCCGCGCGCAGTATCGAATTCAGGAAAGCCAGCGGCTTCCCACACTGGAAGCGAACGGGCAGGGGACGCGCAGCCGCCAGCCCCTGAGCGCACTTGGCGTTGGAGCATCCCCCGACGCCGGGGCCATCGAATTTACGCAATATACCGCCAATGTCGGGGTGAGTGCGTTCGAACTCGACCTGTGGGGGCGGGTGCGCAATCTCGCTGAGGGCGAGCGACAGCGGTACCTCGCCACCGAACAGGGCGCGCGAGCGTTCCGGCTTTCCCTGATCGCGCAGGTCGCTGCGGCCTATTATGACGTGCGGGCCAGCCAGGAGCGCATCGCGCTGGCTCAGCGAACGCTTGAAGGACGACGCGAAGGCGTGCGGATCGCGCAGAAGCGTCTGGATGCCGGAGTCACGTCGACAGTCGACTACGATCAGTCGGTTCTGCTGCTGACACAGGCACAGACCGAGCTTGCCGACCTTCAGCGCACCACCGAGCAGGCGGGCAATCTACTCGATGTCCTGACGGGCGGCCCGGTCAATGGCCCGCTTCCCCCTGAAAGGCCGCTGAATCCCGTCCAGCAGGTGCGGGCGCTCGATCCCGGTTTACCATCAGCCTTGCTCGAAGCCCGACCGGACATATTGGAGACCGAGCATAACCTGCGCGGCGCCAATGCAGATATCGGTGCGGCACGGGCGGCCTTCTTCCCCACCATATCGCTGACGGGAACATATGGCTTTGCATCCCCGGCGCTCGACAGCCTCTTCGGCAAAGACAGTCGGGCGTGGAGCTTTGGCGGTGCGCTTAATCTGCCGATCTTCGACTTGGGCAAGCGCACAGCCCAGGTGAAGGTCAGCCGAGCCAGGGCTGATGAACTCACGGCAGCCTATCAGCGTGCGGTCCAGGGCGCCTTCCAGGAGGTGAGCGACGCCCTTGTCGCCCGTTGCCGCCTGGCCGAGCAGATCGAGGCGCAAGGGGCAACGGTGACCGCGCAGCGGCGCCTCGCGCGGACGGCCCGGCAGAGATATGATAATGGCATCGCCATTTACCTCGAAGTGCTCGATGCTGAACGCAATCTGTTCGCAGCCGAGCAACAACTGCTTCAGTTGCGGGCGACCGATCTGCAGAACAGTGTGTCCCTCTATACGGCGCTGGGCGGAGGACTTACCGAAAATACGGGGTCAGCATACACCCCACCTCCTTGATCCCTCCACCGACGCTCCATCGAGGGGTGCTTAAAAGGTCGCATGCAGCCGGGGGCCGACATAGTCGAACGGACCGGCACTGCACCAACGGAGGCATTCCATGAACGTTCGCTATCTCGGCCTGCTCGCCGGACCTCTCCTGCTGTCGCCCTCAGCCGCCATGGCGCAGGTGGCAGGTGCTTGGCATGTCACGGGCAATATCGATGGTAAGGCCTTCGCCGTCGATTGCACCTTTGAGCCTCGTGGTACCCAGTTCGGCGGGCAATGTGTGGATGTCTCGACGGGCGATGGCAAGGCAAAGCCTGGCAAGGTGCACAAGCTCTCCCAGGGCACCACCCAAGGGCATGAGGTGCGCTGGACCTACCCGACCAAGGTCTTGATGATGTCGATCAACATCGACTTTGCAGGCTCGATGGAGGGGGATCGCATGTCCGGGAGCATCGCAGCCAAGGGCCAGCAGGGTCGCTTCTCGGCGGTCAGGAAGCCAGCCTGATTGCCGCCTCCTTCATTACAATTTCTCCTGTTTTAGGACTACCCATGAAATCCAGCTCTTCCCTTTATATGCCCCAACCTCAGCCTTCCGGGTTTCTACTGCGCGAATGGGGCTTCCTTCGCCCCTTTCTGGCCGGATTCGGCATGTCCTGTTTGTTCATGCTGTCGGGCTGTTCGCTCGCGACCTTGCCAGTCAAGGCGACAAGCAAGGTTGTGGACTGGAGCACCACCAGCCAGGACGAAGCCGACCGAAACCGTGGACGCGAAATGCGCAAGCGAGACAAAGCCTACGAAAGGTGTGCGCGAAGGCCATCAAAACTGCTGAAAATCGTCAGCTTTCGTAAATTCTGCGAACGGGAAGGCCGGGGCCGATCGCGCGACGCCAAGACTGCCGAATGAAGCCAACCGGAGTTTCCTTCGGCAGTTTTTTAAGCGACCGAGATGAAGGCGCGCATGATAACGACTGCTCACGTGAGCGTATGGTAGGCCGGGACCGCCCCGAACGTGAACGAGCCGAAAACAGGGTAGTTGGTAGCGGCGATTGCAACGGGATCGACATCGTAACGGTTGGGCCGGTGCAGGCGGACGCGCAGCAACGTGGGATCGGCGGCGAGAGCTGCCGCCAGCTCGTCCATGAAACCGATGAACGCATCAGCATCCTTGTCGCCGGGCGCAAAATGGACGTGCATTCGATTGAGCGCGTCGTCATTGGGATTGGGCTCAGCGATGCGATTGACCGGCGTCCGTGGCCCGTTCGGTAACGCGCAGGCGACGGTTGCCGCGAACATGTTCTGCTGGTCCGAGAACAGAATGGACGAAGGCTCGTTGAATACCGCCTGGTAGGCTTCGCCAGCGAAACCGCTGTCTACCCACCGTCAAGCACGTAATCCAAGAAGGCAGCGATCCCGTCCTGCGCTGGTCAAACGTGCACGGCCTGCTCGCGGTCGGAATGATACTGCAAGTCCCGACCGAGGCCAGGCACCCGGGAGCAAAGCGGTCCATGGACGTCGCGCCAGTAGGCGGCGAACACATCACGGGGCACCTCCGGCCGCCTGAACACGGTAGTGTAGGTGTTGACGGCGATCGCGCAATCGCGTGCGGAATAGGTCGATCATGTCGTCTTTCAGGAGGTCAGGGGATGAGGCGGGCGGCGCGCAAGCGCTCAAACAGCGCGTAGAATGCGTCATCGGTCGGTTGGTATCTGGTGAAACCCAAGCGGCGGCTCTTGCCCATGTCCGTGACCACCTCGATCGGTCGGCTGAGATCGGCGTCCGTGTGCCACGGGGAGGCTAGCCGCGCGAGGTCCGGCTCGGCCAGGCCGTGACGCTCAGCGATCAGCCGCCACACCGCTGCGTCGTTCGCCATTTGGCGCCCCAGCGGCCGAGGCATGCCTTCGAACGGAGCAGGCTCCAGTCCGAACCATCCGGCGATGCGCCCCCACATCCACTGCCAGCGAAAGACGTCGCCGTTGACGATGTTCAACGCCTGATTGTGCGCGGCCCTTGTTTCCGCTGCCCACAACAGCTGGTGAGCGAGCTGAGCCGCGTCGGTCATGTCGGTGAGGCCGTTCCACTGCGCTGCCGAGCCCGGAAAGGCGAACGGTCGCCCCGTCTCGCGGCAGAGCGTGGCGTAGACGGCCAGCGTCGTACCCATGTTCATTGCGTTCCCGACTGCCAGCCCAATCACGGTATGCGGGCGGTGGACGCTCCAGGTGAAGCCATCGCGTTCAGCAGCGGAAAACAACTCGTCCTCCTGCGCATAATAGAAGTTCTCGACATCGAGGCGGCCCTGCTCTTCGCGAAAGGGGGTCTGGGGCAAAGTACCGTGACCATAGGTCTCGAACGGCCCGAGATAATGTTTGAGACCAGTCACCAACGCGACGTGGCGCGGCCCCGCGTTGCGTAGGCTGTCAAGCAAGTTTCGTATCATGGCCAAGTTAACACGGATGTTCGCCGCCTCGCTTTCCTGGCGTAGCCATGTCGTGATGAAGACAGCTTGCGGATCAACGCTGGCCAGCGCCTCGCCCGTCGCCTCAGCGTCTTGCAGGTCCGCTGCGACCGGCCGTACACCGGCCAGCTCGACGGGACGTCGTGCGAGACCGTACACCTTCCAACCTTGCTCCGCCAGAAGTGTGGCGATCGCGCTACCGACGATGCCGCTCGCCCCTGCTACCAACGCTGTTTTTGCCATAAGCACTTTCCATGTCGCTGCAATTGACATCTAGGCAACGCCCGACGTTTTTCTAGACGGCACCAAACACTGGTCTACCACCCAAGAGATAACCATTATGCAACTTGGGTCGGCCGAGGAGCAGTACCGAGAGGATTGCGCGCCTCCATGCTTGCAAATCATAGAGCAGGTGTTGTAATAACGTGCTCTGCGTCTTATGAAAGGTTGCGAATTATATTGCGTTGGCCGTATCGCTTGCCCAAGGTATTTCGATCACAACAGTTTTTGCGCTGAATTTGGGGCTTCCATCCAAACGCATTCGACCTCCGTGGAGCGCAATTAGTGCTTCGGCAAGTGCGAAATCGATACTTTCGTTCGAAAGACTTCCAATTTCTCCGCTGCTGGCATCGGATACTGAGGATGCCTTGTGCGCTTCTTTCGGCGTAAGCGCCCAATCCGAGCAATGCATATTCAATTTAAATCGATCGGAAGATGATGAGAGGGTCACTGATAACGCTGAGCCTGAAGGTAGACGCAAGAGCGCAAATCGGGCCAAGGCATTCAGCGCCTGCGCCATGCGGGCGGGATCACAAGTAACTATGGTCGCTTCATCACATCCCATGATCCTGATGGGGGAATCAGGCGCTTCGCCAGCGGTTTCCTGGAAGCAATGAACCACAATTCTCGAGATATCGACAGAGCGCCAGTCCAGAAAAACTTGCCCGTCATGGGCCTGTGCAAGCGTCGTAAGGCTGTCAGTGACGCGAAGCAGCTTTTCTACTTGTTCCAAGAGCCTGCCGCATTCGCCGCTTGCCGGATCGATGACGCCATCCTCCAGCGCATGAAGCCGCCCCTTGAGGACCGAAAGCGGCGTGCGCAGTTCATGTGCCAGACCCGCGACAAACAGGTCGCGATCACGGATACTCGAACGGTCGAAATGATGGGAAAGGGTCTGTCTTTTACCCGGCGATCCGGGATCAGGCCGGTCGGCATCGATACCGATTTTGACGGTATCTGCCGGTGGCTGGAGCGAACGTGCCATCTGTTCACCCTTCTACCCAGAGACGGTATCCTACGCCTCTTACCGGCTCGATGACGTCGGCGCATCCTGCGGCGACGAGCTTCTGGCGAAGCTTCGACAGATGACTATCGATCACGCGATCATAAGCATCGCTGCCAGGGAGAGCGGCTTCGAGAAGTTCCGCGCGTGAGAAAGCCCGGCGCGGGTAGCGCGCCATGTGTGCGAGGATTTCGAACTCGGTTGGCGTAAGGTTGAGCCAGCTGGTCCGCCCATCGGCGTCCTGCTGGTTTATAAGGCGTGCCTCCAGATCGATCTCGAGCGAACCGATCGACAGCCGCTTGGGCTCGCGTGCGCCGGTCGCGCGCCGCAACACCGCGCGGATCCGCTCGATTACCTCGGAAGGATTGAAGGGCTTGACCACATAATCGTCCGCGCCGATCCGGAAGGAGGAAAGCTTCAGGACGTCATCGTCATTGGCGGTCAGCATGATAACCGGCGTATCGGCCCGTCTGCGGATCGCCGCGAGGACATCGAGGCCGTCGCCGCCAGGCAGGCCGATATCGAGCAACACGAGATCGGGTGCGGCCTGGCCATGGGTCATGATCGCATCGGAGACGGTCGTGGCGCGCAGCACTTGCAGCCCGGCCTGTTCGATATAGGCGACCAGCAGGTCGGCGATCTCGCGCTCATCTTCGACAACCAATATTCTCGACATCGTTCTTTCACCTCTCCCCACTTCTTGCTCCAAGACGATGGAGGGTTTGTGGAGATTTGGACCAGGTTGACCGCAGAGTCTCACAAAATTCCAGGTTGACGGCGAAGAGGGCCTTAAAAAAATTTCCAATCGGAGGGTTAGGGTGGAAAACCAAAGCTGTCGTCTCCCAGCCGAGTCTGAAACATTCTCGACGGAACCGGCATGAACTTTCCATATTTTCCGCGAACCGGCCCCGGAGCGGTGCTGCCCGCCATCGGCGATCTTTGGCAGGGCGGGTCTCCCGGCGGTCAAATAGCCCGCATGGAAGTTGTTTCACCTATGTCAGGGACGAAGAGCAAGCGGCAAACGCTACGGTTGAGAACCCCGATACTTGGCGCAGCACGCGGTGCAGTTCTGAAAATGCGGGCCCTGGCCCGTGACCCGCGATATGCGATAGCTGTCTCGGCCGGATGGCTCCAACTTACCGTCGCAGCATTACTATCTGGTGGCACCTGGCTGATGCGTGCGATGGACGCGATGGGTATTTCGTTGCATTCGATCTCGAATCGCAGGGGGCTGCGGTCAGGCGCCGGCGTCCGCATGCGCAGTGCCCGGCGCGTAAATCCGCGCATCCCGGCGTTACCAGATCCGCAGCCTCGCGGATCGTCGGAAACATTGCTTCGCGATGAACGCCTGTTGATTACGGCAGGCGTGACACACGAGCTTCGCACGCCGCTCACCATTCTCAAGGGACGGCTCCATGGGATCGAGGACGGTGTCATAAGTCCCGACGAGGACGAGACGGCACGGCTGCTGCGCCAGGTCGAGCACGTCCTTGCGATCGTGAACGATCTCGACACGTTGGCCCAGGCCGATCTCGGCCGCCTCTCACTCCAGCGGCGCGAGATCGATCTTGCGCAGATCGTGGGCGCTGTGGTGTCCGATTTGCGTCCACTGCTCGCCAGGCACGAGATGAGGATCGTGGAGCACTATGAGCGCGCCCGTTTGTTCGCCGATCCCACGCGCATCACCCAGATCGTGACCAACCTTTTGACCAACGCCAGCAAACATTCCGCACCTGGTGGTGAGATCCTTGTCGATGTAGCTTTGCACGAGGGTGAAGCGCGGCTGAGCGTTGTGGATGAAGGTCCAGGCTTCTCGCCGGCCGACAGAGATCGCCTCTTTACGCCGTGCTGGCGCTCCGATGCCACGGTCAAGCGGGCAGGATGCCCCGGAACAGGCATGGGCTTAGCGCTGACCGCAAAGCTTGTTGCCGCTCATGGTGGACATATCATTGCCGAGAACCGGCAGGACCGCTCGGGTGCCTGCTTTTCCGTGACCCTCCCTATTGTCTGAGAGGCACTGCCAGTTCCGGCGGCTCGGTACTTTCCGAAAGCGATGAGGCCCTTCGGCCGCTACGAGCGATCTACGGCCCGCGGCGGATGATCGGAAAGACCGGCCGCTATTTCGATCGCCTAGAAGCTGCGCTCCAGGCGAAGCAGAAACGTGCGAGGCTGCAGCGGCGTTTGTTCGGCTTTCGAGCGAAATGTGAAAGGGTTGCCGAAGGCGAAGCTGTTCTTTCGGCTATGTAGGAGGTTAGAAATGCTGAGAACTGCCCGCCACCGGGCACGGGCAAGGGAAATGCCTGAGCCCAGCACCCAACGAGACGGTATCTCGAGAGGATAGGCGGAATCGAAGCCCAGGCGCGTACTGCCCCAATAGTTGGCCGAGATGTACGTTCCTGCCGTCCAGCCCCCGAACTGCCTGTTCCAGCTCAGGCGCGCCCGTCCCGACAGATCGGGCAGCACTGGTAGCCGCCTGTCGTCCTCGGTCGGTGACGACAGGCGGCCGTGCTGCCCGGTCAGTGATAGCTCGAGCGCCAGATCGCGCCAGGATCCGCGCGCGCCAAGTTCGACGCCGTAGTTCGTAGCATTGCCGACATTTGTCGTGACCACCAGCCCGTTGAGGTTCACCCGGTCGCTCTGCATGTCTCGCCAGCGCAGTGCGAACGCGGTCAGGTCAAGATCGAGGTGGCCGTCCAGCAGCGAGAGCCGGCTTCCCAATTCCACGTTTCGCAGCTTGTCCGACTGGAAGGTCACCAGTTGGCCCGCTCCGTCGAGATTGCGTCCGCCCGGACGAACGGCGCTGGCATAGCGCAGCCAGACCAGCATTCCCGGCGAGGGGTGCCAGGCAAGGGCGGCGCTGGGCGAGAATCCATACTGATCGATCGACGGTCCGGACGTCGAGCGCGGATCGTCCCAGATGTTCGACACGAACGCGCGCAGTCCACCGGTCAAATCCAGGGTCGGCGTCAGAGCCATGGTTCCCTCAGCGAAAAAGGCCGCTTCCAGGTTGAGATTGGCCTGAGCTCGCGCCTCGGCGCTGCCGCCGGCACTCGACGTGAATGTGCCAAGATTGACGTTTATGGCATCGATGATCGAGGTCCCCACAAGCCAGCGGAAAGGCCCTTTCGACTGGCTGAGACGGAATTCCTGGGTGATCAGATAGACGCTGCGCTTCTCGTCATAGGCAACAGGGGAGGGCAGGCCGATGAGGCCAGCAACCCTGCTGGCATCGTAGCGGCTTGTCGCATGATTGCTCTCGATCGCGGTCGATGAGAGGAACTCAAGGCCGCCTATCGGGCCCTTCGCGTCGAGGCGGAAAAGAAAGAAGTCATTGCGGCTGGGCTGGGCGATCGCGGTCGAGCGCGTCATGCCTTGCGTGGCATAAGCGGCATCGCGCGACTTCAACCCCTGCGCGACGAGCGAGAGATCCACGGTCCAGTCGTCATCGGGCTTCCACCGCAGGTTCAGTCGCCCGCCGATACGGCGAGAGCTGTTCACATTGGCGCGGCCTTGCCCGATATCCTCTATCCAACCTCCTTCATGGTCGAAGTAGGCGCTTGCCCGTAGCCCCAATGTGTCGCGCGTGATCGGCAGGTTTATCGTGGCTTCGGTCGCCCCACCACTGCCGCCGCCGGTGATCGCAGAGCCTTCCAGCGCGACATTGGCGGAGAATTGGTCGAGCTTGGGGCGAACGGTAACGATGCGGATCACCCCACCCAGGGCGCCGGTGCCGTAGAGCGTTCCCTGCGGACCGCGCAGAACCTCAACCCGCTCGATGTCGACGAGGCGCAAATCGGGATCGGGCAGCGCGTAGTTGATCCGCGCATCGTCGAGAAAAAGGCCGACGGTCGATTGCGTCGGACCGTTGAAGGGGCTGTCCGCCACGCCGCGCAGGAATAGCCGCTCCTTCCCGGGACCCAAATGGGTCGAGAAAACGCTCCCGACCTCGTCGGGCAGGTCGCTGGAGCCACGCGACGATGATCCGCTGGAAAAGCGGTCACCACGAACCACCGCGACCGAAACCGGCGCTAAAGCTAGCTGCAGATCGCGCTTCAATGCGGTGACGACAATTTCCGGAGCCGGTGGCGGTTCGGGCGGCGCCGTTGTGACGGGACGCGGGCGTGGGCGCGGCGGCGGCTCGCGAACCAGTAGCCACAGCGACGGCCCGGCCCGGCGAGCGCGCCAGCCGCTTCCGGCGAGCAGGCGCGCAAGCGCATCTCCGGGCTCGAGGCGGCCTCGTACCGCAGGCACCCTAATCCGCGGCAACGCCCCTTGGGCAGCCACCGAGATGCGCGCCTGGCGCGACAAGGTCTTGAGCGCGTCGGACAACATGCCCGCTGGCAGATCGATCGGGACCGGATTCGCCTGCGCCGGCTCAGCGACGAGCGCGGCTGACAAGACGGATGCGATCATCGCTCCTGCGAGCCTCGACCGGAAGGATCGCGGTAATCTGGTCGACAAGGTCCGGGCCATTTCTGATAATCAATACGCCTGAAAGCTTGAGATGCGCGATTGCAGGCTCAACCTCTACAGGCTTGTTCGTGTAGCGGGAGAGGTCGGCAGCGACCTGCGTCAATGGCGTTTCATCATAGACAAGTTGCCCGTTGCGCGAACTCCAGACTGCATCCACCTCGACCTTGCCGACGTCGCCCGATCCGGTGCGTTCATCACCCTGGAACGTTTGTCCCGCAGCAAGATGAACCGGGCTGCTATCCTGCCATGATATGTCGACAAGGCCTTGCTCGACGGCGACGAACAATCGGCCGCGGTCGCGGGTCACAGTGAAGCGCGTCCCGATGTCGCGAACGGTGAACTCGCCTGACTGGATCTGTATGGGGCGGTTGTCGTCATGATCGAGGTCGAAATAGGCGGCGCCATGATCGAACCGAACCTGCCCGTTTGCCACCAGCGCAAGCTGGCTGCGCTGGTCGAGCCGGATTTTTCCGCTGCCGGAAAGCTCGATCGTCCGTTGATCGTCAGCAGTCGCATAGACGAGCGGAGCATCATGCGAAGGGCCGGCAAATCGCGGTACGCCGATGACAAGCGCGAGGAGCGACGCGGCGACCGCGCCGCCGATCCACCAGCGCCGGGACATGGTTCGAGGGACCGCGATCGGCTCCTCTGCCACCTCGGGCATGCCATGGTCCCTAATCCAGTCGCTCACCTCAGCATCGAGGAGCGCGAGCCGGTCATAGGCTGGTTGATGGGTAGGGGCCTCATCGAGCCAGCGCGCGAATGCATCCCAGTCGACCTTGCCGCCCGAAACCTGGGCATGCCAGTCGGCCGCGTCGCGTTCAATATCGCCTTCCTGCTCGCGGGTCACGATGCTGCGCCTTTTCTGTCCTGAAATCTGTCTGCCAAGGGAGACGGCAGGCCCTGGGTGTCACCCCACCTTTTTTCCTGCATCATTGATCGATTTCCTTCGCGAGGTGCCGCAAGGCTGTCGCCATGTGCTTTTCGACGCCCTTTCGCGAAATGCCGAGTTGTAAGGCGATCTCGCTATGGCTCATCCCCTCGATACGGTGCATCCGGAATACACGCGCACAGCCAGGCGGCAGCGACGCGAGCGCGCCTTCTATCCGCTGGGCCCGCTCCTTCGCGGCAGCTTGCGTGAAGGGAGAGGGGTGCTCATCGACATAGTCGTCGCCGAGCCTGGTCGTCGTGCTATCCGTCCAGTCCCTCTCGCGCGCAGCCCGGCGCTGACGCTCGCGCGCTCGATCGACCACCAGGTTGAGGCCGATACGATGGAGATAGCCGATCGGATCGCCCAGCGGTCCGGCCACACGATCCAGCCGCAGGAAAATCTCCTGAACGATCTCCTCGGCTTCAGCAGTGTCACGCGTGCGACTGGTGAAAAAGCGCAGTAGTCGCTCGCGGTTCGCGACGAAGACGGCTGCAAGGCCGGAAGTCTGGCCAGGGAATTGCATCGCCAAGACTAGGCTATGGCGGCGCGGCAAGGCCAGGGAACTGCGGCGCCCGCATGCTTGTGTTCAGCACCATCCATTCCGCATTGCACTCCCGTATGCGACGAACAACAGGCCTGCCGGACCAGGCCGGTAGGTCGATGATCCCAGTCATGCGCAAAAATGATGGAGACTATGTGGAGGCATTCTCTCAATCCCATCTCCATCAAACTCACGACAGCCCTCCACAAGCGCATTCTAGCCTCGCTCCCGTTGCCCAGAAGCGACGACAAGGAGCTATATCATGAAACTGCATTTAGCCGCGTTCCTTGCGGCAATCACTCTGCCACAACTCGCCAATGCCCAGACGTATGAACTGCAGCGGGACCGCGAGGAAATCGACCATGCCGAACGCGACCTGGATCGAGCCCAGCGTTACGGCCAGCCAAGGCATGTCGAACAGGCGCGCGATAATCTGCGCGAGGCGAAGCGGGAATATCGCGCCGATTGGCGCGACTATCGAGCTCGGGACCGAACCCTCTTTGCTCGGGGAAACTGGCGGGCACCTTTCCGCTACGAACGTTTCGCCACGGGTGCGCGGTTGCGCCCTACCTATTATGACAGGCGGTACTATATTGCCGACTATCGCCGCTATCACCTCCCGGAGCCGCGCGGAGACGCCCAATGGGTTCGGCACTATGATGACGTGATCCTGGTCAGTCCGCGGTCGGGCAGGGTTATCGACGTGATCCACGGTTTCTTCTGGTGATTCGCTCCGCCGGGTTTTTCCATTGGGCATCCCCGGCGGACTTTTCCGGCCACGATTTCATTTTCCGGTCGAGGCGAAACCCTTCAGGCCATGCAGATACTGCATGTACACCCGGATGGAACGAGGCGCGGCACCGAACACGACGCTCGCCTGTTTGACCCGGGGCCGGGACGTACCGAGTGGCTGAGCCTGGGGTAGGGCTATGCCGTCCTTCCCGATACTGAATTTGTCGCGGCCATCGCGATCATGGATGACCACCATCGCGTAAGTCCCGGGAGCCGGGGCGCTGATGCACACGCGGGCTGGGCCGTTGGCCGGCGCGGGGACCGCGATGCGGCGGAAGAACTTGCCGTCGTTCAGGAGCTTGCTCTTGTCCTTGAGAAAGTCCTCTTCGTTCGCGGGGTAGAGCTCAACAAGGATCCGGGCCGGTACGATCCTTCATCGCCTCGATCTCGACGTTGAGCGAGGGGCCAGCGCTGCAGTGCGTTTGGGCAGGGTGAAGGTTTAAAGCCGATGGCGCGGCGACTTCCAGCAATGTGATGGCCAGCACCGTAGTGGCCGTTGGCGTTATGGACACAGCTTCCTCCTGGTTCGCTAAAGGCAGACGGAGAAAAAGAGCCACGCCGCTTGTGCGGCGTGGCTCACCCTGGCGCGACCCGATGGATAGGCTTTAGAAATCGGCGTCGCAGGGATCAGAATTTGTAGCGCACGCCGACTGTGCCGGACAAAGTCCGCATGGTCGGCTCGAACACCGCGGCCTGACCGCCACTTACGCCGTCGAACTTCAGGCCGCTGATCTGGGTGTAGCGGCCCCCGACCTCCACCGTGACTTTCGGCGCGACCTTGAAGCCGACGCCCGCGTCGACATGGTACAGAAGACCCCAGTCCTTGCCCGAATAGTTGCTGCTGGTGCCAAGCAGATTGTCGCTGCGCATGAAGTCGGCATCCACACGGGCAACGCCGACGCCGCCGCCGACGAAGGGTTCGATGAAAGTGCCGGTCGGGATGTCGATATAGGCGCCGAGTTGCACATACATCGCCTTGTTCTGGCCTTCGCCGGAGAAATCATCCCCGTTCAGGCCCTTGGCCTTCAGGCTCATATAGCCGCTGGCCTGCTCGACCCGGACCAGCCCGAAATCATATCCGCCGCCGATTTCGCCAGTGAAACCGGACTTGAACTTCGTCTTCTCGTCGAACGTCGCATCCGACGGCAGGTCGGCGCTGTCCAGCTTCTGGTCCGGGTTCACGGCCATGCCCGCACGCGCTACCGCGTATATGCCCTTGTCGCTTTCCTGTGCCTGCGCCGAGGTGGCCATCATCGGAAGTCCGAGGAAGCCAGCGAGGCACAGGGCCTTTGTAAATCGCATCATGATCATCATTCCCGTTAGCGACGTCGCTCCCTGTGAACGACGTTTGATCAGGGAATAGGATCGGCAGGTGGACGCCCGTGGGAGGTTCTGTGAACGAACGATGGATATGGCTCAAGCCACGTCCGCGTTCGAGCAGCGGTCGAAAGAGCCCGCAATCTGCGCGAATAATATCAATATTTGACAGGATCGTTCGAATCATCGCCTGGCGTGGGCGACAACCAGACCAGTCTTGCATCGGCAGGTTCACTCAATCCTAAATTCATGCATCTCTCAAACCGGTTCTCAAGCCCAATCGTGCATTCTGACGACTCCAAATCGTCGAACCACCGTGCAAGGTATTAGGTTCTCTGGAACCTTGACGTCCCGGAGGACGTTGCCCGTCGCACCAGCCACATAGCTGAGGCTCTCTTTCCGTGAAATATCGATAACGGCGTAATGCTCCATCATACGCCCGTCGATGACGCCAGGGGAAAGATCACACT
>JASGDV010000206.1:0-17622 GCA_049841255.1 Sphingobium sp. | reverse complement strand
GCTCATATTGCGCCCATGACCCCTGCGTGCTGGCGACGATCTCATCCTCGCCCATCTGGTCGTAGGTCCAGCCATTCGCCTCGAACCAGGCGGCCAGCATGTCGATCGGCGCTGCCTCCTGACCGCCATTCTCATATTCGTCGCTGTCCATCATGGGCGGCCCTTAACATCGGCGGCGGGGAAATGACAGACGCGAAAGCGCCGCTTATTCCGCGCCGCCAGCCTTGCCCTTGCCCGCGCGCACGGTCTTGGTCACGGGTTCGGGCGCACGGCCTTCCAGCGCGTCGATGCGGGCTTTCAGAAGCTCCACCTCTTCGCGGGCAGCGGCGGCGAGCGCCTTTACGGCGTCGAATTCCTCGCGGCTGACGAAATCCATGCCGCCCATCCATTGCTTCGCCTTTTCGCGGGCATTGGCTTCGAATTCGCGGCTCATGCCCGCGACGGTTCCGGCGGCGCCGTTCACCAGCTTGGCGAGGTCGTCGAAAAAGCGGTTTTCGCTCTGCATGATCATGTTGTCCTCACGTCGCGCCGCCTTTCATGGGCGGCAAAAATCATATCTGGGTGTGCAGCGCCGGGACGACAAGGGTCTCCGCGTCCGGGTTCAGGCGGCCGACCTCATAGTTGAGCCAGGATGCGAAGGCCAGCCAGAGCAGATAGGGCAGCAGCAACAGCCCCGCCGCGCGGCGGATGCGCCAGAAAAGCGCCGTGGTGAGCGCCACGAGCAGGGTGAGGACGAGGATCAGGATGAGCGCGTCGCCGACCTGATGCGCGCGAAAGAAAAGCGGCGACCAGATGAGGTTGAGCGCGAACTGGACGAGAAACAGGGCGATGGCGATGCCCCTCCCCCTCGCGCCGCGGGCGTGGAGCACCATCGCGAAGGCCAGCGCCATCAATATGTAGAGCAGCGTCCAGGCGACGGGAAAGACCCAGGCGGGCGGCATCAGATCGGGTTTGACGAGGGCGGCGAACCAGCGATTGCCGTAACCGCTATTGGCGAGCCTGCCGGAGAGGAGGCCGAGGAAAAGAATCGCGGGAACCGTCACCAACGCCCAGCGCAGATAGGCAAGGCGCAACTGACCGGGCGACGCGATCTGGTTCATCGGCTACTCTGCTCCCCTTTCATTCGGCGGCGTCGGGCGAATCCTTGAGCGCCGAATCCAGCCGCCGCCCTACGGTTTGCGGTGAAACGGTTCGTCCCGCAACCCGCGAATAGAAGATGGGGATCAGGAAAAGCGTGATGAGCGTGGCCAGCGACACGCCGAAGACGACGACCGTGCCGATGCTGTGCCGCGCCGCCGCCCCTGCCCCGCCCCGGATGACGAGCGGCACCGCGCCGATCACCGTGGCGATGGAGGTCATGAGGATCGGGCGCAGGCGGCGCGCGGCGGCCTGCCGGATGGCGTCGGCGACCTCCAGCCCTTCGTCGCGGAGCTGGTTGGCGAACTCGACGATCAGGATGCCGTTCTTGGCGGCGAGGCCGACCAGCATGACGATCCCGATCTGGCTGTAGAGATTGATCGACCCCGCCGTCACCAGCAGGCCCAGCACCCCGCCCGCCACCGCCAGCGGCACCGTGGCGATGATGACGCCGGGGTGGATGAAACTTTCGAACTGGGCGGCGAGCAGCAGATAGACGATGAGGATGGTGAGGCCGAACACCAGCCAGATCGACCCGCCGGTTTCACGCAAGGATTGGCTTTCGCCGCGATAGCCTATGGCGAGCACCTCGGGCGACTGGCGCGCCTGTCCTTCGAGCCATGTCAGCGCCTCGCCCAGCGAATAACCGGGTGCGAGGGCGGCGGTGAGCGTAATGGCCCGCAGCTTGTTGTAGCGGTTGAGTTGGCGGGGGCCCGCGATCTCGCGCACCGTCACCACGGCGGAGAGCGGGACCAGCGCGCCGCTGCGGGAGCGGACCTGTATGCGTTCGAGGTCGGCGAGCGTCTGGCGCCCTTCCCTTTCCGCCTGCACCAGCACGCGATATTCCTCGCCCCGGTCGACATAGGTGGTGACGCGGCGGGAGCCGAGAAGGCTCTGCAACGCCTGACTGACGTCATTGACGGAGACGCCGAGGTCGCCCGCCCGCTGCTGGTTCACCTCGATCCGCATCTGCGGCTTGGTTTCCTTATAGTCGGAATCGAGGTTGATGAGGCCCGGATTGGAGGCGGCGGCCGCCATGATCCGGTCGCGCGCGGCAGCGAGCCCTTCATAGGTCGCGCCCGCGATGACGAGGTTGACCGGCAGGCCGCGCCCGCGTCCAAGGCCGGAACGGGCGGCGGCGTTGCCCCGCACGCCGGGCTGTTGGGCGATCACCTTGTTGATCGTGTCCGCGACCTGCGCGGTGGTGATGCTGCGATCCTCCCACGGGCGGAGGAAGGCGACGACATTGCCGCTGTTGAAATCGTCGCTGGACCCGAAACCGGCGGGCGCGCGGACAATAAGCTGCTGAAGCGCGCCGTCCTTCGCGAGCGGCATCAGATCCTTTTCGATGCGCTCCATATAGGCGACCATCCGGTCGAAGCCGGTGCCTTCAGCCGCCGTCACCTGCCCGTCTACCACGCCGGTATCTTCGGCAGGCGCGAGTTCGTTGGGAAGCAAGGTGAAGGCCGCGCCCGCAATTCCCAAAAACAGCGCCACGCCCAGAAGCGGCAGCAACGGTTTGCGCAATACGCGGTCTAGCCATCTGGCATAGCCCGATTCGAGCCGATGGAAGCGGGCGTCGATCCAGCGCGCCAGCCGCCCGCGCTCCGCCGTCTTGAGCAGCTTGGAGCAGAGCATGGGCGCGAGGCTCAGGGATATGAAGCCGGAAAAGGCGATGGCGGCGACCATGGCGATGGCAAGTTCACGGAACAGGAGGCCCGTCTGTCCGGCGAGGAACATGACCGGCACGAACACCGCGCAGACCACCAGCGTGGTGGAGATGATCGCGAAACCCACCTGCCGCGTGCCGAGATAGGCTGCGACCAGCGGATCGTCGCCCTGCTCGATGCGGTGATAGACATTTTCCAGCACGACGATGGCGTCATCCACGACAAGGCCGATGGCAAGGACGAAGGCCAGCAGCGTCAGCAGGTTGATCGACAATCCACCCAGCCACATGACCGCGCAAGTGGCGAGCAGACAGATCGGCACCGTCACGGCCGGGACCAGCGTGGCGCGCACCGACCCCAGGAACAGGAAAATGACAAGGACGACCAGCAGCGCCGCTTCGATCAGCGTGTCGTAGACATTGTCGATGGCGCGGCTGATGAACTGGGATTCGTCGGAGCCGATGGCGATCCGCATCCCTTGCGGCAGGGTCGGCTCCAGTTCCTTGATGAGCGCCTTCGCCTTATCCGCGACCTCCAGCGTGTTCGCGCCGGACTGGCGGACGATGCCGAGGCCGACGGCATTGCCGCCATTGGAGCGGAACATGGTATAGGGATCTTCCGCGCCGGTTTCGATGCGGGCCACGTCGCCCAGCTTCACCTGATAGCCATCGTCGCCGCGCCCGACGACAAGCTGGGCGAACTGGGCAGGCGTGACGAAGGGGCGTTCGACGCGCAGAGTCTGGTTCTGGTCCTTCGATTCGAAGCGGCCGGCGGGAAGCTCCACATTCTGCGCCCGCAGCGCATTTTCGACATCGGCAGGCGTCAGGCCGAAAGCGGCCAGCCGTTCCGCGTTGAACCAGATGCGGGTGGAGGGCCGCGCTTCGCCGCTGATGAAGACGCGGGCGACGCCGTCGATGGCGGAGAAGCGGTCGGAAATATTGCGGTCGACATAATCGCTGATCTGGATGCGGCTCCAGCCGGGGCGGGAGAAGGCGAGGTAGAGGATGGGCCGGGAGTCCGCGTCGACCTTACGGATTTCGGGGGCCAGCGCGTCCTCCGGCAAATCCTCCACTGCCGCGCCCACGCGGTCGCGCACGTCATTGGCGGCGGAATCGATGTCGCGCGAGGGGCTGAATTCGATGTTGATGTCCGACCGGCCATCCTGCGAGGAGGATGTGATCGTCTGGATGCCCTGAACGCCCGCGATGGAATCTTCGAGCAACTGGGTGATGCGGTTTTCCACGACCGAGGCCGCCGCGCCGGTATAGGTGGTTTCGACCGACACGATGGGCGGATCGGTGTCGGGATATTCGCGCACCGAAAGGCTGAGATAGCCGACCAGCCCGACGATGCAGAGCAGCACCGCGACGACCGCGGCGAAGACCGGGCGGCGGACGGAAAGGTCGGAAAGCTGCATCGCCCCGGCCCGTCAGCGCGCCGGAGCGGCGGGGCGGGCCTTGTCGCCCTCGACCCGGACGGGGACGCCGTCGGTCAGCTTGACGACGCCGTCGGTCACCACGACCTGCCCCGGCTTCACGCCATCCACGATCTCGACAAGGCCGTTCTGGCGCAGGCCGGTGTGGACATCGATGCGTTTCGCCTTGCCGTCCTGCACGATGAAGATCGACCGCTGCTCGCCATCGCCCACCACCGCCAGTTCGGGAACGGCGAGCGACTGGTGCTGGCGGGCGGTGACGCTGACCGTCAACAGCATCCCCGGCTTGAGGGCGCGGTCGGGATTGGGCAGGATCGCGCGCACCTTGACCGCGCGGGTGGCGGGATCGACCACGGAGTCGATGGTGGCGATGGTCCCGGTGAAAGGCCGGTCGGGCCATGCGGCGGACACCGCCTTGATCGGCTGGCCCTGACGGATCAGCGATAGCTGGGTTTCGGGGACGGTGAAATCGAGTTTGATGCGCGAGATGTCGCTGACCGTCGCGATCGGCGTCCCCGCCGAGACGATCGCGCCGACCGACACGGTCCGCAGGCTCGCCCAGCCGGAAAAGGGCGCGCGGATCACACGGTCGCCGATGGACGCCTTCGCCAGTTCCGCATTGGCGAGCGCGGCGTTGGCGGCGGCGACCTGCTGGTCATAGGTGGCGGTGGTGGCGAAGCCGCGCGCCTTCAATGCCTTGATCCGGTCGAGTTGCTGGCGGGCCTCCAGCGCCTGCGCCTGCGCAGCGGCGAGTTGCGCCTTTTCCTGCCCCTGCGCCAGCGTGGCGATGACCTGTCCCTGCTTCACATAACCGCCATCGGCGAAGTTCAGCGAGGTGATACGCTGCGTCACCGGGGCGGACAGCACGACCTGCTCGTTGGCGAGCGCGGTGCCGACCGCGCTGACATCGTCGGAGAAGGTGGCGCTGGCGACGGGGGACGCCTCGACCAGAGCCGCAGGACGCGGCTTTGCCTCCTGCTTCTTGCCGCAGCCGGTCAAGCCAAGGGAAAGACACAGGAACAGGGCAAGGGAAAAGCGCATTTTAGACGCGCTAACGGGCATGGAGGCGCGACACAACAGATGCATTTGTCGCAAAATGTAACCGTGGGTCATAAACCGCCTTTGCGGGCATGGAGCAGGAACTCGACATTGCCCTGTGGGCCGGTGATCGGGCTGGGCGTGACGCCTTCGACATGCCAGCCCTGCGCGGCGACCCAGTCGCTCACTTCAACGCAGACGCGCTCATGCACGGCGGGGTCGCGGACGACGCCGCCCTTGCCCACTTCCTCGCGGCCTGCCTCGAACTGCGGCTTGATGAGGGCAATGAGGATCGCGCCGGGTGTTGCGAAGGACATGGGCCTTTCCAATACCTTGGCGAGCGAGATGAAGCTGGCGTCGCAAACGATGATCTGGACGGGTTCGGGGATATGGTCCGCCGTCAGGATGCGGGCGCTGGTCTGCTCATGCACGATGACGCGGTGGTCGGAGCGGAGTTTCCACGCAAGCTGGTTGGTGCCGCTGTCGACGGCGTAGACCTTTACCGCGCCCTTGGTGAGAAGGACGTCGGTGAAGCCACCGGTCGAACTGCCCACGTCGATGGCGACGAGGCCGCTCACGTCGATGGCGAAATGGTCGAGCGCATGGGCCAGCTTGATGCCGCCGCGCGACACCCAGGGATGGTCGCGGCCGCGCACGTCGAGGGGGGCGTCGGGGGCGACCTGCTGCCCGGCCTTCTCCACCTTCTTTTCGCCGAGATAGACATGGCCCGCGAGGATGAGCGCCTGCGCGCGGGCGCGGCTTTCGGCGAGGCCGAGATCGACGAGAAGCTGGTCGGCGCGAACCTTCGCCATCAACGCACCAAAGCGGTCAGGGTGGAGGGGGCAAGAAGCTGGGGAAGCGTCCGTGCCTCCTTGCCCGGCGCATACCAGAGGTAGAGCGGGACGCCCGACCGCCCCTGCGCTTCAAGGAAGCGGGTGATGGCGGGATCGGCATTGCTCCAGTCGCCGACCATGACGGCGGCGCCAGCCTTGTCGAAGGCGGCGCGGGTTTCGGCGCGGTCGATGGCGGCGGCTTCGTTCGCCTTGCAGGTGAGGCACCAGTCGGCGGTGAAATAGAGGAAGACGGGCTTGCCCTGCGCGCGCAGGCTGGCGAGGCGGGCTTGGTCGAAGGGGATCGCGCCGGAGGCTTGCGCGGCGGCGGGCGCTCTGGTGGGAAGCAGGACGATGCCGCAGCCGAGCAACGCCAGCCCTCCGGCGAGGACGATGAGGCCGCCGCTCTTGCCGCGATGCTGGCGGCGGCCGAGCCACCAGAGCAGCAGCGCCAGCAGCAACGCCGCGCCAAGGCCGAGGGTCATGGCCGGAACGCCCCTCTGCTGGCCGAGCAGCCATGCAAGGCCGAGCGCGGTCAGGAACATGGGGATGGAGAAGATGCGCTGGAGCCGCCCCATCCACGGTCCGGGGCGCGGCAGGCGGCTGCGGAGGGCGGGCATATAAGCGAGCAGGACGAAGGGGAGCGCAAGGCCGAGGCCCAGCCCCGCGAAGATCGCGAGCGATGCGGCGAGAGGAAGCACCAGCGCCGCGCCCATCGCCGCGCCCATGAACGGGCCGGTGCAGGGCGTCGCGACGAAGGCGACCAGCGCGCCGGTCCAGAAACTGCCGACCATGCCGCCTTTTGCGGCAAGGCGCTCGCCCCCACCGAAAGCGCGCAGTTCGAACAGGCCCGCGAGGCTGAATGCGATGGCGGTTACCAGCAGCAAGAGCAGCAGGATGATGCGCGGGTCCTGCAACTGAAAGGCCCAGCCCACCGCCGTGCCTGCCGCCCGCAGCACCAGCAGCGCGCCGCCCAGCAACAGGCAGGTGGCGACGACGCCTAATGCATAGGCAAGGGCTTCGCGGCGGACTTCCGCTTCGTTACCGCCCGCGCGGGCGAGGCTGAGCGCCTTCAGGCCCAATATCGGGAAAACGCAGGGCATGACGTTGAGCAGCAGGCCGCCGAGGATCGCTCCGCCCAGCGCGATGAGGATCGTTCGCGCGCTGCCACCGCCCTGATATGCGGGCACCGGGCCGGGGGCGGCGGTGAGGAGGAAGCCGACATGGTCGCCGGTCCGCAATACGGCCTGCACCGGGCTGGCCTGGAAGTCCTGACCGGCTTCCGTCTCTATCAGAAGGCGGTCGCCCTCGCGCTGGACTTTCTGGGGAGCGGCATAGCGAGCGAAGCCCTCGGCCAGCGGGAAGAGATGCACGTCGTTCGCTTGCGCGCCCGCCGGGAAAGGGATCGCGACGCGCAGGCGGCCATCCGTCACCGCATAGCTTGCCTGCGCGCCCAGAGGCCGGGGCAGATGGGCGCGCCACTGGTCGAAGCGGACCTGATCGGCGGGCTGGACCTTCCCATCGCCCGCCACGAGGTCGAGGCTGAGGTCCGCGCCTTCCGGCACGCAAATCTTGTCGGTGCAGGCCAGCCAGTCGGCGCGCGCGCGGATCGGCAGGCGAGTGCCAATGGGCACGTCCGGCGCGACCGTCAGCGGCGCCAGAATCGCATAGGGGCCTTCATAGACATGGTTCATCAGGCCGGAGATCATCAGCGTCTCCGGCACCGGATAGCGCAGCGCGCCGATGCTCACGCCCTTGGGCAGCGTCCATTTGACCGTCATACCCAGACCCGCGTCGCCGGGATTTTCCCAATAGCCGTGCCAGCCCGCCTCCGGCGTCATCGCGAAGGCGATGCTGGTGTCCCCGCCCGGCGCGGGGGCGGTGCTTTCGGGCAGGAGGCGCGCGGCGATATGCGGCCCGCCCGGTCCGAATGCCCCTTGCGCATGGGCGACCATCGGCGTCAGCAGCAACGCCAATGTCATCAGAAAGACATGAAAAATCCGCATCGGGCCTCTGGTCGGGTGGCTTCATGCGGGCTAGGTCCCCAACCACCCCTCGTCAAGGTTGAGAAGGTCGTTGCATGATGTTGAGGAAAATCGCCGCCCCCCTGCTGCTTGCCAGTTGCGCGATGCCCGCCGTCGCCCAGCCCGGTCCCGCCCCTGCCCCGCAGAGCGCGCCCTCGACGCCGCCCAAGCTGATCGTGGCGATTTCCGTCGATCAGTTTTCCGGTGATCTTTTCAACGAATATCGCCCTTATTTCGAAGCCGGTCTGAAGCGGCTGGCCGCAGACGGCGTTGCATTCCCGCGCGGTTATCAATCCCATGCCGCGACCGAAACCTGCCCCGGCCACAGCACGATCCTAACCGGCAGCCGCCCGTCGCGCACCGGCATCATCGCGAACACATGGTTCGACCTCAAGACCGGGCGGCAGGACAAGGCCGTCTATTGCGCCGAGGACGAGACGCAGCCGGGCACGAACAGTGGCAATTATGTCGCCTCCCCCCTCCATCTTCGCGTGCCGACGCTGGGCGGGCGCATGAAGACGGCCAATCCCGCCACCCGCGTGGTGTCGGTCGCGGGGAAGGACCGGGCGGCGATCATGATGGGCGGCCCGACCGCCGATCAGGTCTGGTGGCTGACGTCCAAGGGCTATGTAAGCTATAAGGGCGTGACGGTGCCGCCGCTGATCGCGAAGGTCAATGACGTGTTCGCGCAGAGGCTGGCGCAGCCCAGCGCGGGATTCGAACTGCCGCCGCAATGCGCGGCGAAGGACTTCCCGGTCGGCATCGGCGCGGGTCAGACGGTGGGGACCGGACGCTTCGCGCGCGAGGCTGGCGATTTCAAGGTTTTCCGCGCATCGCCGGAGCAGGACGCGCTGACGCTGGCGCTGGCGGCGGCGGTTATCGACGACATGGCGCTGGGACGGCAGGCGCAGACCGACATCATCTCCATCGGCCTGTCCGCGACCGACTATGTCGGCCACACCTATGGCACGGAAGGCACGGAAAGCTGCATCCAGGTGGACCGGCTGGATCAGGAACTGGGCGCTTTCTTCGACAAGCTGGACAAGAGCGGTGTCGACTATGTCGTGGTGCTGACCGCCGATCATGGCGGTCATGACCTGCCTGAGCGGCATCAGCAGAACGCCATGCCGATGGAACAGCGCGTGGACGAAGCGTTGACGCCCAAGGCGCTGAGCGCCGCCGTCGGCGCAAAGACCGGGCTTTCCGGACGCAAGCTGATCTGGGGCGACGGACCGATGGGCGACCTTTATTTCGACCTGTCGCTGACGCCACAGCAACGGACCGCCGTCGAGGCGGAGACGCTGAAGATCCTGCGCGCGCATCCTCAGGTGGAGACGGTCTTCACCAAAGCGCAGATCGCGGCCACCCCCTCCCCCTCCGGCCCGCCGGAAAGCTGGAGCCTGCTGCAGATGGCGCGGGCGAGCTTCGATCCGGAGCGGTCGGGCGACCTGCTATTGCTGCTCAAGCCCCGGATCACGCCGATCATCGACCCGACCAAGGGATTCGTGGCGACCCATGGCAGCCCGTGGGATACCGACCGGCGCGTGCCGATCCTGTTCTGGCGCAAGGGACTGCGGCATTTCGAACAGCCGCTAGGCGTGGAGACGGCGGATATATTGCCGACGCTCGCCGCGCTCATCGGCCTGCCGGTGCCGAAGGGCGAGATCGACGGCCGCTGCCTCGACCTGATCGCGGGCGAAGGGGATAGCTGCATGGGGCGCTGATGCGCTTCCCCTGCCGAAATTGCCTAATGCAATGATGGCCGGGCATAGTTCCCACAAAAAAGCCGGGCCTGCCGAAGGGGATCGGCAGGCCCGGCAAGGGGACAACTCAAACGGCTGTGTAACCCCCGTCCACGAGAAACTCCGCGCCCGTCACATAGGACGCCTCGTCGCTGGCCAGAAACAGCACGACGTTCGCGATCTCTTCGGGCCGCCCGATCCGTCCCAGGGGAATCTTCGCGAGGATATGCGGCAGCACATCCTTGTCCGAAACCACATAGTCGCTTTGCGGCGTGTGGATGACCCCGGGATGCACGGAGTTCACACGGATGTTGCGGCTCGCGAAATCCGCCGCCGCCGCTTTCGTCAGC
Organism: Sphingobium sp.; assembly: GCA_049841255.1. Classification (GTDB taxonomy): domain Bacteria; phylum Pseudomonadota; class Alphaproteobacteria; order Sphingomonadales; family Sphingomonadaceae; genus Sphingobium. Next base: position 7,396 of record JASGDV010000206.1, on the reverse strand, counting down.
AGGCGGGTCGCGCCCTTGGAGGGCGAATAGGCCGGGTGCAGGTTGGGAAAGGCGATCATACCCGCGATGGACGACATGTTGACGATCGATCCCCCGCCCACGCGCTCCATATGCGGCGCCACCGCCTTTATGCCCAGAAACTGGCTGTTGAGATTGAGGTTCATGATGGCGTTGAACCCCTCCAGCGTCGCCACGTCCCAGCCATCGGGCGGGCCGGGCAAACCGGCATTGTTCACCAGAATATCGATGCGGCCATAGCTGTCGATCGCCTTCCGGACGGCGGCATCCCATTGATCGGGCTGCGTCACGTCCAGGCCCACCGACGATGCGGAAAGACCCGCCCCCGTCAGTTCGGAGGCAATGGCGGCCACTGCATCCTCACGAATGTCGGTGATCAGGACGCTGGCGCCTTCGCGGGCGAAAAGGCGCGCCGCAGCCGCCCCCATTCCGCTGCCCGCACCCGTGATGATCGCGACTTTCCCGTCCAGCCTTTTCATAAATCTTCTCCTGATATTCGGCATGTTGCCTGACATGGGAGCGGCGATGACGGATAATCGCCGCCGCCATGTCAAGGGATAATAAAAGCGTCGTGATCCGGCTTCAGCGATGATTCTCCATATCTCCGGCGAACTGCATGAGTTCCGCAAACAACGGCGCGGCCTTGGGAGAAGCCGCGACCCGCTTCACCACCTCCACGCCATCGTCCAGCCAGCCGCCCACAAGCTCCACGATCCTGCCGTCCTGCAGGCCCAGCTTTATGTTACCGGTGAAATTCACTGCCTCGCCATCCAGTTTCCCGCCGACGCCGAGCCGGACATTGATTTTGCTCTCATCGAGCTTGCGCACCTCAGGACTGAGCGAGAAATCATCCAGTCCCGTCTGGAAGAGCCGCCATTCCACAGGCAGCGCGGCGGCCAGAAATTCCGTCTTGATCGGCCCATCGGTCGGTTGGGGCGGCTCATGGACCACATTGATCCTTTCCGCGCCGAATCCGATCATGGTCTTGACGCCTTCCTGTATGTCCTTCCCGAAAGCGTCGGACATGGCGTTGACGATCGCATCGATATCCTGAGTCATTGAAGCATCCTCTCTCTCCATTCGCCTTTTGCGGCAAATGATATTTCCGCTTGTCGACGCGGCATTTTTCAGCGCCCCTCGTTACCATCAGGGCAGCGACGCGCCTGCCCCCATCGCGGGGGACAGGCTATTTGTCTATTCTATAAGTTGAGATAAAAGGAGGCATGAAAGGATTTCCAGGAGCGCCTTCATGCAGATCGCCCATCATGTTGCCATAGTCGGCGGCGGCTTCAGCGGGACGCTGCTGGCGATCAATCTGCTTCGCCATGGCGCTCTCAAGGTGACGCTGATCGAGCGGGAGCCGGACCGGCTGGCGCGGGGATGCGCTTATGGAGCAGCGCAGCCGGACCATGTGCTGAATGTACGGGCGGGGAATATGGGCGCCTTCCCCGACCAGCCCGGCCATTTCGCGCAATGGCTGGAGCGCAGGGGATCGGGAACGGCGACCTGTTTCGCCACGCGCCGCGATTACGGACAGTATCTCAGCGAACTTCTGGCGGAAACGCAGCGGCAGGCCGGACACCGGCTGACTGTCATGCTGCGCAATGTGGAAGATGCGCTTTTCTCCCCCCAAGGCGCCAGCCTGATCCTGAGCGATGGCGGGCGTATCGAGGCGGACATGATCGTGCTGGCGCAAGGCAATCTGCCGCCGCACGATCTGACGCTGTTCCGGCAGGCGGCTTCGGACGCCTATATCCCCGACCCCTGGGCCGCCGATCTGGGCGAGGGATTGAGGTCCGATGACAGCGTGCTGCTGATCGGCACGGGCCTGACGGCGGTGGATTGCATCCTGACGCTGGATGCCGCCGGTTTCAGGGGGCGGATGGTGGCACTGTCGCGCCGCGGCCTGATGCCTCATGTCCATGAAACGGAGGTCGCCTTCAGGCCGAGGCGCGAACGTCCGCGCGGCAGCATCGCCGAACTGGCGCATGAGGTTCGCGCGCGGGCCAGGGACATTGGCTGGCGAAACGCCGTCGACGAATTGCGCCCCTTCACGCAGGATATATGGAGCGCGGCGGATTTTTCGGGGCAATCCCGCTTCCTGCGCCATTTACGGCCCTATTGGGACATCCACCGGCACCGGATCGCGCCGCAGGTCAGGGACCGGCTGGAAAAGCTGAAAGCCGAGGGGCGGCTGCGCAACCGGGCGGGCAAGATCATCCGCGTCACGCCCATGGGCGGCGGGCTGGAGATCGGCTGGCGGCCAAGACAGGATCGGGAGGAACAAGTTCTTCGCGTCAGCCGCGCCATCAACTGCACGGGACCGCTGAGCGACCTGCGCCTCAGCCGGGACATGCTGTTGCAGCGCCTGCACGAGCGGGGATTCCTGCGGCCGGATCCGCATCATATCGGGATAGATGTGGACCGGACGGGCCGGGCGGTGAATGCCGGCGGCGGCGCCAACGACCGGCTGTTCGTCGTTGGCCCGATGACGCGGGGCGCCTGTTGGGAAATCGTGGCCGTCCCCGATATTCGCAAGCAGGTATGGACCCTCGCCCGCGCGCTGACGGGTTCCCATTGGGTCGAGGCGGAAGGATTGTGATGCGGCCCTTTGCGAAGTCGCCTCCCCGCGGCTAGAGGGACGCAGCGGGACGGAGGATCGGATCGGGCATGGCGCGGCTGATATTGTTCAACAAGCCCTATGACGTGCTTTCGCAATTCACGGATCGCGGCACGGACACGGCGCGTCCGACGCTGTCCGCCTTTATCGACGTGCCCGCCGTCTATCCGGCGGGGCGGCTCGACCGCGACAGCGAAGGGCTGCTCCTGCTCACCGACGACGGCCGGTTGCAGGCGCGCATTGCCGATCCCCGCTTCAAAATGCCGAAAACCTATCTGGCGCAGGTCGAAGGCGCGCCGGACGAGGATGCGCTCGATCGGTTGAGGAAAGGCGTGCGACTGAAGGACGGCCCGACCCAACCCGCCATGGCCGAAGCCATCGAGCCGCCCGCCCTGTGGCCGCGCGATCCCCCGGTGCGGTTCCGCAAGAGCGTGCCCGATCACTGGATCAGGCTGACGATCCGGGAAGGACGGAATCGGCAGGTGCGCCGGATGACTGCGGCGGTCGGCCTGCCGACGCTGCGGCTGGTGCGATGGAGCATCGGCGCCTGGAGCATCGAGGGAATGGCGCCGGGGGAGTGGCGCGAAGCTCCTGCTCCGCGATAGGCAGGCTGCCTCAATCCTCCGCGTCGAGGGTGATGCTGCCCTGATTATAGAGCGCGCAGATCGTCGCCAGCGCCGCATCCGTCAGGCCCGGACCGACGTCCACGCGATCTTCCGCGCACAGCGTCCGGGCCATGGTGGCGGCATCGCCCCGGCATTCGAAACATTCGCCGTCGGCGAAAAGCCATATCGCATCGGGCGCGCGGGAGATGAAGGAAAAGCGGCTGGCGGGATTGCGGCATAATGCCGTGCCGTCAGCGGCCCACGCGCGCAGTTCGCCAATCCCGATGGGCTCGTCGGGTTCCCAGTCGACTTCGGGATAGCGCCGGGCGCTGCTATGCTTGCCGAAGGCGCGCGCGAACGCTTCGCGGTCGAGCAGCCTGTCGGTTATCATCGCATGAAGCCGCGTCAGCGCCTCTTCGGAAATCTCTCCGGGATTGTCCTGCAGAGGCAGGCCCGGATCGGCATAGCGGTCGCCGCCGCGCAGGCCGGCCAGAACATCGTCGCACCATGCCGCGATCAGTTCGCGGCGCGAAGGCGCGCGAAAGCCCACCGAATAGGTCATGCAATCACCGCCCACAGCCACGCCGTTATGCGCGAAACGCGGCGGCAGGTAGAGGATGTCGCCCGGATCGAGCACCCATTCATCGACAGGATCGAAATGGTCGAGCAGGCGCAGATCGTCATGCGGCAACAGCCTTGCCTCTTCACCGCAGACCGCACCGACCCGCCAGCGGCGGCGGCCAAGCCCCTGGATCAGGAACACGTCATATTGATCGAAATGCGGCCCGACGCCGCCTTCGTCGGCGGCATAGCTCACCATCACATCGTCGATGCGCCAATCGGGTATGAAGCGGAATGGTTCGATCAGCGCGGCCACTTCAGGGACATGATGATCCACCGCCTGCACCAGCAGCGTCCATCGTTTCGGCCCCAAGCGGCGGAAACGCGTTTCCGCCAGTGGGCCATATTCCAGCGACCAGCCACCCTCTCCGCGCAGGATCAGGCGCGATTCGACATCGCTTTCGCAGGCAAGCCCGGCCAGCTCGTCAGGATCGAGCGGATTGGTCCAGTCCTTCCACGGGTTGCGGATCAACAGCGGCTTTTGCTGCCAATAATCGAGCAGGAAAAGCCCGACATCGAAATCTTTGAGTTGCATAGGCCTTGCCGTTCCCGCGAACCTTGGCGGCTATGGCAGCGGGCCGGGCGGATGACAAGGCGTGAACCGGGGCCGTAATGGCATCATATCGATGTCCCGGCGCTGTTCCGCCGGGATCATCTTCCCCTTCCGGTCAACCTGCGACGTCCCGTCGCGGCTGAACGACTGGCCTGCTCAAGGCGGACGGAAGCGTCGCCGCCTCCGTCACGCCCATGGTCAGAATTTCCGCGTCAGTTGCACGCGCACCGTCCGGGGCGCGCCTTCATTGGCGAGGATGGCGTCCGTCGAGGGATCATAATAGGTCAGATAGTGGACATTGGTCATATTCTTGCCAATGACCATGATCTGCCATTTTTCGTCGGCGGTGGTCCAGCCTGCGGTCAGATCGAGGAAGGTCGCGCCCGGTATCTTGAACTGATTGGCTGGATCGTCATAGATCTTCGCCGTATAATAGACGTTCGCGTTCAGATTGGCATAGCCGCCGAACAGCGGCTGACGGACCTCGCCGCCGATATTGGCGCTGAACCGGGGCGAGCGGATCAGCTGATTGCCGGTAGCGTCGTGCGGAACTTGCTCATAGCCCCCTCCCTCAAGAGGCTGGTAGATCACCGCATCGCGGAAATCATCATATTTGCCATGGACCCAGGAACCGCCGGCATAGACGGTGAATCCATCCACCACTTCGCCGCGAACGCTGCCTTCGATCCCGTAGATCGTGGCCCGCCCGACATTGGTCAGGGACGACACCACATTCCCGTCGATCGCTGTGTAGGCGTTATACTGCATGTCCCGATATTTATAATAGAAGCCCGCGAGATCGAACGAGAAGCCATGCTGCTGATGCTTGAAGCCCAGTTCGAACGCGTTGACCTTTTCGGGATCGGCCGCTTTTTCCGCCGGTGAATAGGCCGGGTAGACGCCGCCGTTGAAACCCTTCGACCAGGACGCATAGATGCTGGTGGACGGCTGGATCTGATAACGGATCACCGCGCGGGGCGTGACCGCGTTCCAATTGTTGGTGACATCGCCGGTATAACCCAGCTCATCCCAGATGAAACGCTTCTTCTCATGGCTGTAGCGAACGCCGCCAGTCAGATAGAGCTTCGGCGCGATATTATAGGTCGCGTCGACATAGACCGCCCAGGCATCCGTATTCACGGCGTCCGTCACATAGGCGAAGTCATTCGACGCGGCATAGGGCATTTTCGCGCGGTCGCGGAAATAGAAGGCCCCGGCGGACCACTCCAACGGCCCCGTGCTGCCTGCAAGGATCAGTTCCTGCGTGAAGGTCCGCATCCTGGCCGCGGCGGCGAAATCCACGATCTTTTCCGACGATCCGTCGAAGTCGAAAACACTGAGCTGCTTCTGGCGGAAATAGCCGGTCCTGGACGTCAACGTCGCGGAGCCCAGCTTCTGTTCGGCCGTGAAAAAGACGGAATCGAGCTCACGGCGGCTGATCGATTGCACGGCGGAGGAGGTTTCATAGCGATTGGTCGCCACCACGCCTGCCGCGGCGCCGGGGCTGACACTCTCTCCGACGCTATGGTTCACGATCGTGCGCGGGTCGTTGATGAACAGATGCTCAAGCTGCAATTTCAGCGTCAGATTGTCCGTCGCCTCGATATTCAGCTTGCCCCGGACGTTCCAGTTCTTGCGCCAGCCGTCCTTCGATTGCCGGTAGATATTATAGACGTAGCCGTCCGATTCGAGCCAACTGCCCGACAGGCTGGCCGATATGCGATCGGTCAGCGGACCGGAGATATAGGCGTTGGCCAGCTTTTCATCGAAAGTGCCGTAACCGACCGAAACATTGCCTTCCAGCGTGTCGCTCGGCCCGCGCGTGGTCAGAAGGATGGCGCCGCCGGTGGCGTTGCGGCCGAAAAGCGTGCCCTGCGGCCCTTTCAGAACCTGAATATTCTCAAGATCGGGGAACTCGAAATTGAGCACGTCCGGCGAAGCCAGATAAAAGCCGTCCAGATAGATGGCCGTGTTGGAACTGACGCCGATGCCGGTGGCGCCGGTGCTGATGCCGCGAATGGCCGGGAAACTGCTGGTCGAATAGGATGCCATGCGAAGGCCCGGAACGGTCTTCGTCAGGTCGCGCATTTCCGTCGCGCCCGAGGAGGCCAACTGTTCGCCCGACAGGGCGACCATGCTGATCGGCGTTTCCACCACGCGCGCGTTGCGCCGTTCCGCCGTGACGACGATTTCACCGAAACCGCTGTCGCTATTGGCCGCAGTCCCGCTCTGGGCCTGCGTATCGGGCGCCTGCGATTGCGCGGCGGCAGCGCCCGACAGGAACAACGGCGCTACCATGGCCCCGGCGATGCACCGCATCAGCGCGGATTCCACATCATTCTTCAGCATCTGTTTGAACAGCATTCCCAACCTCCCTTTTATTCTCAACAACCGTCCCGTCAGAACCGGGCTCGATTTCCATTTTTTATTGCGATCTTTTCAACGCATTGCGGACGACGCGATCCCACCCGACAATCCCCATATTCTCCGATAAGGCTGGGATTGGATGCTATTCCCCGCATGGGCAGCCGTCAATACCGATAATTATATGATGATACCATATGGCATATATCCATTTCCCGCATTTGCTGCATGGGAAGACCACGGCCCAAACATCCCGGCGGGGCGGTTTCGCCTATCCACCGTGAGAAAGCGTCCCACATGACCGGAGTCCAGTCCGTGCTTTTGGCGATGAAAAGCTCCCAAATCCAAAATCGATGAAAATCAGGACTTTGCCGGGCGACATGACCGAAAGTCCTGCGCAAATTCGATAGTTTGCGCGCTATTCTATGGGCAGCATTGAATCGCCAAAAGCACGGGCCAACCAGTGGATGCAGGCGCATCGCACTTCACCTTCCCGCTAAAAGTTCGGTTGCCTGCGATTTTTGTCCGGGACCCAGAAATTGAGAATCGATGCATCGTCTTTGACGACCGCAACTAATGACAACTCGCGCGCAAAACTGTCGTTATCATTAGTTG
>JASGDV010000205.1:0-11927 GCA_049841255.1 Sphingobium sp. | reverse complement strand
GTCAAGAATAGCTCATCAGGTTCGATCCCGAGATGCTTCATCGTATTAAGAAGCCTCTCGTGTGCCGAAGCATTTCGAGCGGTGACAATTGATATTCTAACAGCTTTTTGGGGATTATTAACCTTGCTCTGATTTTCAGATTCCATCTTCTGAATATCTGAGATCCGCTGCATCAACGGCATAAGCGGGCCATCTTTCAACGGCTTATCTTTATTTGTGACCTCATAGTGATGGAAAAGCGGCAACCCTCCATCGGCATACTGCGCCTCAGCTTCGTCATCAACAAGGACACCATCAAAGTCAAAAGCGATCCGAAGCTGCGTATCAGCGTCATCGTCGACTGTCGCACATGGCAGAACATGTCCGGCTGGATATCCCTGTGCGATAGCATCCTTGACCTCATCCTTGTTGGTACTGAGATAAAGGCAGGCATTAACGGATTTCATGTAGGGATATGGAACCTGACCTGACAAGAAAAATGCTCGCGTTATATCCAATCCATAATGTGGCATGGCATTCATCATTCTCCTGCCTGCCTCCGGGTCGTTTCGAGACAGCATGATAACTTCAACAGGCACCTGATCTGGAAATATCTTGTTGAGGTGAAGAAGCCTTTTGATGAAGGGGAACGCAGCACCTGGAGATGGCATCTCATCATGATGTTCAGCCTGATACGATCTGAAGGCATCAATCCCCTCGTTCAGAAATATCTCGTGCTCTTTTGAAAAATCAAACAGGGCGGTTGAGGTTATTCCCACGACCAATTTCTGCTCAATCGGATATGCCATGTAAATTCTCTCGTTCCGGTGAAGCATCGATCTCCTATTTTCCAAATTCCAGCAAGACCAATCGCCTCCTTTACAGCACCAATAGCACCGCCCCTTGGGTGCACGATCGGCACCGGGCGGGCCGTCCCTTACCCGGCGGGCAGCGCGTCGGGGGCTGTGCGCAGCGGCTAGCGGCCCCAGCCATGCGTCACGCGCTGCCGCTAGGGGCACCATATTTGCGCCATTCGCTTTAGCGGTTTCCAGTTCCATATGTGCGGGGCTGGAGGCTCATATCGCCATAGCCTATAGATATTGGCTATGACCGGACGATCACTGGATGATTTCAATCACGAAAGGCAGGCGCTGGATGCCGCGCACGCGCAAAATGAAGCTGGGCGAGATGCCTTCATAGCCTTGGCCCACACGGCTTTGTTTGCGGCATCTGTATCATTCGTAGGCGATGTTGCGCCAATAACGGAAGCGATTTGGCAACCGGCATTGATCTTGGGCTGGTCCGCTGACGTCGTGGGCCTTCTCGCACTCACCTTTAGCTTTGGCGCTGCCCGTAAGGCTATCGACGCACGCCGAGCGGCATTGAATGATCCCGATCCACCGAACGACCGCATTTGTGAGTGGCTTAATGCAACAGCGCTCTAGTCTTTTCCTGTCGCCCTTCTATGTTTGTTCTCGTTCGTCACTGCAAATGTGGTTCATGCCGATGTCCGACAAACCAAGCCCTCCGATACCGCCGAATTACGAGACACGGGGAGCAGTGTCGCTCCCGCGAGCGCCAGCGCACGGAGGCATATCCAAACCAGCAAGCGGAGTGATCCCGGCACCACGAGCACCGGCGGCACCGCCACCCCCTCCTCCGCCGCCGCCCAAGAAGTAAGTGCAAACGGCGCGGAACCTATCCGATCAGAGCAATAGCAGATCAGGCCCGCAGCGCTACGACGTTCGCGCCATTCGCCTTCTCCGCCTGCTCCTCGATCCAATCCGCAATGCGCTGGGTTTCGGGCTTGAGATATTGCAGGCGTGAAGTTTCGAGATAGTGCTTGGCGGTAACGGAGCCGTTCGGAATGTGGTTCGTCAGCAACTCGATCTTCGTGAAGTCCACAGCGCAGTTGGCAACGCCGATGGTGATGTAGGTCCGACGCAGATCGTGGTTGGTGATCTTCGTCCCGGCAACCTCACTAATCTTCCGGCGCGTATCGCGCGGGTCGATAATATGCCCTGCCCGGCTCCACGATGCGAACACATGCGGGTTGTCCTCAACCCGTGTCCGTGATTCCAGCAACGCGACCGCCTGCGACGAGAGCGGGAGCCACACCGGGTTCCGATTCTTCGGGTCGGGCAAGTGGAACCACCCTTCCTCCAGATTGACGCGATCCCATGTGAGGGAGGAAGCTTCTTTCAGGCGACATCCGGTTAGCAACAGGAACATCGACAGGTCGATGGCAGCGAGCGTTCGCGGTTGTGCGTCTCGCCGCGCCATTGTTCCAGTGCGTTCCATACCGCGCCAACCTTGGAATCGGGCACGCGACTGGTGCGCGGCTTCAACTGAATCCAATCGTCCTTGAGCGCCCCGACAGGGTTGTGCGTGATGACAGGCGAGCCGTCCGAACGCCGATAGCGACGGCTGGCGAAGTTAATCAGAGCGCGAAGCACTGCAAATCCCTGATTTGCTTGGCCCGGTGCCCCTGCTTTCCCGCGCAGGCCCTTCGTCAGCATCTCGCGATACCGCTTCCGCACATCGTCCTCGGTAATGGAAGCGATGGGCTTGGACAGCCACGCCTCAAATGTCGTGGTGACATGGCGCTCGATCACGTCCGCGCTGGAACCCTTCAATTTGCCCGGTCGGTCCTTGTAAGCATCTGCCACATCGCGGAGTGTCACCGCCACGGCGGCGTCGTGCTTCTTGGCATCGCGCGGGTCGATTCCCTCGCGCATGTCCTGCAACAGCTTCTGCGCCCGCTTGCGCGCGGCGTCCTCGGTGTAGGTGCCATATGCGCCAATAGTGAATTGGATCGACTTGCCAGCGACCCTTCCCATGACGATGAACACCCGACGCGGCGGCTTCCCCGGTGCTGGGGGCGGAGCCACCCGCAACCCATAGCCCTTCACCGCCTCATCCCAATGGACCTGATAACCCTTCTCCGGCGCTTGAACCTTGTCGATAAACGCCTTGGTGAGCTTCACCATATGACCTCCTTCTAGCGCATTTCTAGCACGCGGCACAGTGCTACGACGTGCTGCCACGAGCTTGCAAGGAGGTTAAGTAATTGATTCAATATGTATTTACGGGCGTCTGCGTGCGGCTACAGGTTACTGCCGGGTCGGGTGTCCCAAACTTGAAAACCGCCGTGGGTTCACGCTCACCGTGGGCACCTTACGGATCGCCCTGCGGCGCTCTGCGCGCGTGAGGATCGGCAGGCCGTCCCTACCGGCCTTGCGCAGGGTCCGCGCCTTCTCCCGCGCTTCTGCCAGTGTCAGGTCGGCAAATGGCCCAAGGCCCATGTCACGACGCTTCCCTTCCAGATCGCGGACGCGGGCAATCCAACTTCGCGCGCCGGAAGGGCTGACGCACAGGATCAGGCTTTCGCCTATGGAGTGCCTTCCTGGAGATTTTGCCAGCGCATTCACTTCTGCAACGGTCGCTGGCTTGGTTCGTCGCTTTCGCATTTCCGACATAATGCCTCCACACCGCCTTCCCCACTCAGGAAGCTAGATTTAGTTAGACACTATTAGTCTCTGTTCCGCAAGTGTTCTCAACGGAAATACGATTTTCTGGGGATATTTTAGACAGAGCTAGACGCCGATAGTTCGAATCCCGGCAGTCACCCTCTCCGCCATTTTCCGAGCCTTGCGTTGACTTTGCGGACTGAACTGACCATCCTCTTTGCATGAAGGCACGGATTTCCTTTGCGCGCTTCCGTCATCACGGGGGGCAGCTTCTCGCGGGCATTTAGCCCCCGGGTTCCATTCGGCTCAGGCGCCGTGGACTCGGGGGCGTTCTTGAGAAGTCACTCGGTCCGGTCCAGCCGGATATGGAATATCAGGAATCCTGCATCATGAACCAGCCACTTGAGGCGGACGCGCGCCCGCCGCTTATACTTGTCGATTCAGAAGCCGACGCCCTTTCCGATCTCGCGTGGAGCAACCGGGATCGATTCCCCGATGTCTGCGACATGCTGTTGCAGGAGATCAACCGCGCCAATATCTGCGCGCGCGACGAACTGCCGGACGATGCCGTCACCATGGCTTCGCAAATAGATTATGTGGATGAACGATCGGGTCAGGGACGCACGGTGGAACTGGTCTATCCCCATCATGCCGACGCTTCGCTTGGGCGCATTTCCATCATGACGCCAATCGGCGCAGCCCTGATCGGGCTGTCGGCAGGAAGCTCCATCCTCTGGCCGGATCGCGATGGGCGGCATCGGACATTGACCATCGAGGCCGTTCGTCAACCGGCGCGCGCCTGAAAAGCCGTTCTGAAGCGCCCGGTTGACCATCGCAACCGGGCCTGTCCCATCGTCAGGCCAAAGCCCCGTGGCAATGCTTGTATTTCTGGCCCGAGCCGCAGGGGCATGGCGCGTTGCGGCTGATGTTCAGGTGCGCGAACTCGTCCGCTTCGGCATTGCCGACGGGCGGGCGCGGAATGGTGGTCGTGATGCCGCCGATCTGCCCCGCGTCGATGTCGGCGCTATTGTCCTCGCCCGAAAAGGGATCGATGTGCGTGGTGATGAAATCGGGCAGCACGGGTAGATCGAACTCCGGCATGGGCGCCTGATCCAGACGGAACTGGACGCGGGCGATGGAGCCGGTCACGTCTTCCCGGATATTGCCCAGCATCCGTTCGAACAGGGCGAAGGCTTCCTGCTTATATTCGTTGATCGGCGTCTTCTGGGCATAGGCGCGAAGATGCACGACCTGACGGAGCGCGTCCAATGTGGAAAGATGCTCTTTCCAATGATGGTCGAGGCTCTGGAGCAGGATGCTCTTTTCGATCATGTGCCAGTCAGCCGCGTCGATATCCTTGATCTTCTCCGCGACCGCCTCGTCCGCCAGCGCGACGAGCTGTTCCTCGATCATCTCCGGATCGACCGCATCTTCGGCGAGCCAGGCGTCGAAATCCGGCTCTAGCCCCAGAATTTCGGAGGTCCGCACTTTCAGCCGCACGATGTCCCACTGTTCGGGATAGGTGCCGGGCGGGCAGGATGCGCCGACCAGATCGTTGACCGTCTCATGCCGCATGTCAGTGACGACATCGTCGACCGTATCGGCATCCATGATGTCGGCGCGCTGTTCGTAGATGACCTTGCGCTGGTCGTTCATCACGTCGTCATATTCGACGACCTGCTTGCGGATGTCGTAATTGCGCGCCTCGACCTTGCGCTGCGCCGTCTCGATGGCCTTGCTCAGCCATTTGGACGGCGGCAGGGCCTCTCCATCCTCCAGATTGGAACGGATCATCTTCGCGAACATCGTGTCCGGCCCGAAGATGCGCATCAGATCGTCGTCGAGGCTGAGATAGAAGCGGGACAGGCCCGGATCGCCCTGACGGCCCGAACGGCCGCGCAGCTGGTTGTCGATGCGACGGCTTTCATGCCGTTCCGTGCCCAGCACGAAGAGGCCGCCGGCCGCCAGCACCTCGGCCTTTTCCGCCTCGATTTCCGCATCGATTCGGGCGAGTGCGGCGTCGCGTTCCGGACCTTCGGGCATATCGCGAAGCTCATCTTCCGCGCGAAATTCCAGATTGCCGCCCAGCTTGATGTCGGTTCCGCGTCCAGCCATGTTGGTGGCGATGGTGACCGCGCCCTTGCGTCCCGCCTGCGCCACGATATGCGCTTCCTGCTCATGGAAGCGGGCGTTCAGCACGGCATGCTTCACGCCTTCCTGATTCAGGAATTCGGACAGCATTTCGGACTTTTCGATGGAGACGGTGCCGACCAGCACCGGTTGTCCCCGCTCGGCATGTTCCTTGATCGTCTTCGCGATGCCCCGGAACTTGTCTTCCAGATTCTTGTAGAAAGTGTCTTCCTCATCCACGCGCTGCACCGGGCGGTTGGTCGGGATGGTGACCACGTTCATCTTGTAGATTTCGTAGAATTCCGTCGCTTCGGTCGCGGCAGTGCCGGTCATGCCCGCGAGCTTGGGATACATGCGGAAATAATTCTGGAAGGTGATGGAAGCGAGCGTCTGGTTCTCCGGCTCGATATTGACGCCTTCCTTGGCTTCCACCGCCTGATGGAGGCCATCGGACCAGCGGCGGCCGTCCATCATGCGGCCGGTGAACTCGTCGATGATGACGACCTTGCCGTCCTTCACGATATAATCGATGTCGCGGCGGAACATCGCATTGGCCCGCAGCGCCTGATTCACATGATGGACGACGGCGGTGTTTTCGAAATCGTAGAGGTTGCCGCCTTGCAGCAGCCCGGCGGTTTCGAGCATCCGCTCGATCTTTTCCGTGCCCTCTTCGGTCAGCGTGACTGTCCGCTGCTTCTCATCCTTTTCATAGTCGGCGTCATTGAGCTGCTTCACAACCGCATCGACCGAGATATACAGTTCCGACTTGTCGTCCGTAGGTCCTGAAATGATGAGCGGGGTGCGCGCCTCGTCGATCAGGATCGAATCCACCTCGTCCACGATGGCGAAATTGAACGGACGCTGCACCATGGACGCCCGGTCATATTTCATATTGTCGCGCAGATAGTCGAAGCCCAGTTCGTTGTTCGTCGCATAGGTGATATCGGCATTATAGGCTTCGCGCCGCTGATCCTCGCTGAGATTGGGGACGATGACGCCCGTCGTCAGCCCCAGGAAGCGATAGACCTGCCCCATCCAGTCGCAGTCGCGAGCGGCGAGATAGTCGTTGACGGTGACGACATGGACGCCCTTCCCTTCCAGGGCATTGAGATAGGTCGCCAGCGTGGCGACCAGGGTCTTGCCCTCGCCTGTCCGCATCTCCGCGATCTCGCCGCGATGGAGGACGATGCCGCCGATCATCTGCACGTCATAATGACGCTGGCCGAGCGTCCGCTTGGCCGCTTCCCGCACCGTCGCGAAGGCTTCGGGCAACAGGTCGTCCAAGGCCGTGCCATCCGCGAGCTGTTGCCGGAATTTCACCGTCTGCGCCGCCAGTTCCTCATCGCTCATGGCCGAGATCGCAGGCTCGAAGGACGCGATCTGATCGACGGTCTTTCCCAGCGACTTGACGTAGCGGTCGTTGGACGATCCGAAGATGGACTTGGCGAGTGCGCCGAACATGGAAATTCCTGACAAAAAAGGGACGCCCGCCTCCCGGAAGGAAGCACGCGCAGACATGCGCCGCGATTTAGGGAGCGCGCGGACTTTAGTCAATCAAAGTGCAGCGCGGGAAAATGCAGGAAACATATCGTCGCGGGCGCCTCGCTTCCGCCGGTGCTTTCCATCACATCGCCGTTGACGGCCTTGGCGATTGCGCTAATCGTCGAGCATGACCGAACGCTCTCCTCTTGCTCCTTCCGCCTTTCCGCAACTGCCCGCCATCGCGGGCGTGATCCCGCGCGTCGCCCGCGCGCGATACAAGGAATGGGACCGCTGCGACCTCACCTATGTGGAATTGAGCGAGGGCACCGCTGTCGCGGGCGTCACCACGCAAAGCAAATGCCCGTCCCCGGAAGTCGAATGGTGCCGCGACGCCATCTCGCTGGGCGCGGCAAGGGCGCTGGTGGTGAATGCGGGCAACGCCAATGCTTTCACGGGGCATCGCGGCCGCGCGGCGGTGGAAGCCATAGCGGCGAAGGTCGCCAATCACCTCGATTGCAAGCCGTCCGACATTTTCGTGTCCTCGACGGGCGTTATCGGCGTGCCCTTGCCGGTCGAAAAGGCCGAAGCGGGACTGGAAGCCGCCTTCGCCGCGCCCGCCTGTAGCTGGGCAGAGGCCGCGCAGACCATCGGCACGACGGACACCTATCCCAAGGGCGCCCATGCGTCCGCCATGATCGGCGGGCAGCGGGTGGAACTGGTGGGCATCATCAAAGGCTCCGGCATGATCGCGCCGGACATGGCGACGATGCTGGGCTATATCTTCACCGACGCCGCCATCGCGCCGGGCTTGCTGCAATCCATGCTGTCGGCCGCGAACCGCCAGACCTTTTCCTGCATCACCGTGGACAGCGACACATCGACCAGCGACACGGTGCTGGCCTTCGCCACGGGCAAGGCAGGCAACGCACCCCTCGCCTCCATGGACGATCCCGGCGCGGACGCCTTTCAGGCCGCGCTCACCGATCTTTGCCGCCAGCTCGCCCATCTGGTCGTGCGTGACGGCGAAGGCGCGTCCAAATTCATCGAGATCATCGTCGAAGGCGCCGAAAGCGACGCCAGCGCCCACCGGATCGCCCTGTCCATCGCCAATTCGCCGCTGGTCAAGACCGCCATCGCGGGCGAGGACGCGAATTGGGGCCGGGTCGTCATGGCGGTCGGCAAGGCGGGAGAGCCCGCGGATCGGGACCGCCTCTCCATTCGCTTCGGTTCGACTCAGGTCGCCACCGGCGGACTGGCGGTGGAAGGTTATGACGAAGCGCCAGTCGCCGCCCATCTGAAGGGGCAGGACATCCGCATCGGCGTCGATCTGGGGTTGGGCAACGGGCGGGCGACGGTGTGGACCTGCGACCTGACCCACGGCTATATCTCCATCAATGCGGATTATCGCAGCTAATGATCGCGGGCCTGCATGAGCCCGTCGCCGCGCTCATGCGGCAAGTCGCGCGCGACATCGTCATGCCCCGCTATAGAAATCTCGCCGCTCACGAGATCAGCGAGAAGGCGGCGGACGATTTCGTCACCATCGCCGACCGGGAAAGCGAATTGAGATTGGCCGAAGGACTGGCCGCGATCCTCCCCGAAGCGGCCATCATCGGCGAAGAAGCCTGCGCGGCGGACCCGGCCATATTGGAGCGGGCGGGCGACGGCCTGAACTGGATCGTCGATCCCATCGACGGAACCGGCAATTTCGCGTCGGGCAAGCCCCCATTCGGCATCATGATCGCATTGGCCGACGCGGGGACGACATTGGCCGGATGGATATTCGATCCCCTGACTTCCCGCCTCTGCCACGCCAGGCTGGGCGGAGGGAGCCATATCGACGACGAGCGGGTCCATGCGCGAGAAAGCGGTGCCGATCTGCCCATCGCCGCGCTGGCCGTCTACTTCATGACGCCGGAAGAAAGGGCCGGCATACAAAGCCGCTCCACCGGAAAGTTCGCCCTCGTCGACATCCCCCGCTGCGCCGCGGAGCAATATCCCCGGCTCGTCCTGGGGCAGAACGACATATCCGTCTTTTCCCGCACCCTTCCATGGGATCATGCGGCGGGCACGCTCTTCCTCAATGAAGCGGGGGGCTGTTGCCAAAGGCTGGACGGATCGCCTTATAGAGTGGGAGACCAGAGGCGCGGCCTTCTGGGCGCATCGTCGCCGCGTCTCTGGGATATGGCGGCGGACACCCTGTTCCGCTGAATGAGGAAGGAAACGGCCATGCTGACGATATGGGGACGGCTGGACTCCCACAATGTGAAGAAGGTGGTCTGGTTCGCGCAGGAAATCGGGCTTCCCTTCGTCCGCCACGATGTGGGTGGTAAATTCGGCATGAACGACGCCTATCTGGCGATGAATCCCAATGCGCTGATCCCCACGATAGAGGATGGCGATCTGGTCCTGTGGGAATCGAACGCGATCCTGCGTTATCTCGCCCATCGCTATGCGCCCGAATCCCTGTGGCCCAGCGATCCCGTCATCCGCGCGGCGGGCGACAAATGGATGGACTGGCAGTTCAGCTTCGCCAACGCCCAGCGCCCCGTCTTTCACGGCCTGATCCGGACGAAGCCGGAGGATCGGAACGCGGAACTGATCGCCCAATCCATTCGCGCATCGGGCAAAGCCATGCTCATTCTGGACCGCGCTCTGGCGGGACAGCCATGGCTTTCCGGCGAAGCCTTCGGCCTTGCGGACGTGCCGATGGGCGTCTTCGCCCATACATTCTTCACGCTCGACATGGAGCGCCCGGACGTGCCGAACGTCCGGGCGTGGTATGATCGTCTGCGGGAACGGCCGGCCTATGTCGAAACGGTGATGATCCCGCTGACCTGAACCGGCCGTCTCAAAGATTTAGAGGACGCTTTCGATCCAGCCCTTGAGCGCGCTCTTGGGCGCGGCGCCCACCTTGGTCGCGGCTGCCTCGCCATTCTTGAACAGGATCATAGTCGGGATGCCGCGCACCCCATAGCGGCCCGGCGCATCCGGATTTTCATCGATATTGATCTTGGCGATCGTCACCTTGTCCGCCAGCTCGTCCGAAATCTCTTCCAGAGCGGGGCCGATCATCTTGCATGGCCCGCACCATTCCGCCCAGAAATCGACAAGCACGGGCTTGTCGGAGGACAGGACGTCATTCTGGAAACTGCTGTCGGTTACCGCCTTGGTGGCCATTTCGGGATTCTCCTCAAATTCATTCGCAATCTAGGGCGGGGATGCCATCGGCTCAACGGGTGAGCGTCACAAATTGTCCTGTGCCGACGCAAAGCCCGGCTTGTTCGCCTCCAATATCTCCGGCGGCAGGGGCAGGAGGCGCGGCGCGTTTGTATAAAGCAGTCCCGCTTCGATCCGCCGCGTCGGAAAGATCACCTGCAGCGCCGCGACATAGGCCGCCATCTGCCGGACATGCGCCGCCGGCACTTCCTCCAGAGAGAGAGGCGCAACCCGCCCTGTCTTGAAATCGACCAGTTGGATCAGATCGTCGCCGACGCACAGCCGGTCCACCGTGCCTGCGATGACCGCTTCCCCGACCACGGCCGCAATGGGGGCTTCGGCCAGCGATCCCGGCCCGAACAGCGCGGCAAAGCCCGGCTCCTCGATCACCTGCAAGGCATGGCTGACAATCTCCCGCCGCAGCGAAGCATCCGCCGCGCCCTGCTGCTCCAGCCAGCGTTCCGCGCTTTCCCGGCGTCGTTCGGGCGCGATGTCGGGCAGCCGCTGGAACAGGGCATGGAGCCACCGCCCCCTTTCCGCAGCCGCCCGCATCGCCGGGCTGGGCGGCGGATAGGGCACATCGTCCTCCACCGACGCAGAGGGCGCAAGCGGACGCGGCGGGCGCGCTTCGACCGGCGCGGGCCGTTTCAGCCAGTCCGGTTCATCGGCAACGATTTTCTCTTCGCCACGGACCGCTTCCAGGGGTTTGGCGGGCAATGTCTCCGTGCCCCGCCACCGCCGCGCCGCGCCCCATAATGGATCGGCCTCCCACTCCGCCTCCAGCGAGACAAGCGCATTCTCCACCGCGCCGAACCAGCTTTCGGACTTCACCTCCCCCTTCGCCCGGGGTCCGAGCGATCCCGCCACCACCAACCGCTCTTCGGCGCGGGTCAAGGCGACATAGAGCAGCCGCCAATGCTCCTCCCGATCGGCGGCAGCGGCCTCCTCCGCCACCCGCCCGATCGGCCCTTTCCGCTCATCCTTGCGTGGCGGCAGGACGGGCAGACCATTCCATTGCAGCGAATCCGCCCGGTTCCCGGCATCGGGATCGAGGCAGGCGTCCGCGAGGATGACGATGGGCGCCTGCAATCCCTTCGCCCCATGCACAGTCAACAGACGCAGGGAATCGCCCTGAGCGGCGGCATCGCGCACGATCTCCACCTCGCCCCGGTCGAACCAGTCGATGAAGCGCTGGAGCGAGGGATAATCGTCCATCTCGAACGCCAACGCCGCGTTCAGCAATTCCTCTATCGGATCGGCCGCCTCAGCGCCCAGTCGCTCGATCAGTCGCCGCCGTCCGTCCATCGGCCCGGAAAGGATCGCCTCCAGATAGCGATAAGGCGTCGTGAAATCCGCGCCCGCCAGCAGATCGCGCAGCGGCCGGACCAGATCGTCGTCGAACGTCGCCGTCAGATGACGCCACAATCCCGTCCTCCGATCCCGTCCGATCAGCCGCGTCATCAGTTCGTCCTGACTCCAGCCGATCAGCGGGGAAACGAGCAGCGAAGCCAGATTAAGCTCATCCTCCGGCTGCACCGCGAAGCGCAACGCCGCCAGCAGATCGCGCACCGCCAGCGGCGCATTCAGCCGCAGCCGGTCGATCCCCGCGACCGCCACCTTCTCCTCATAAAGCCGCGCCACGATCAG
>JASGDV010000204.1:0-20762 GCA_049841255.1 Sphingobium sp. | reverse complement strand
GTCGACGCCAGCGCCAAGGGATGGGTGCACAAGTTCAACATCAGCTATGATATCGACCGGGACATCATGGCTGATGTTGAACTTGTGCACCCATCCCTTGGCGCTGGCGTCGACGGAGCTTTTCGGCGCCACATAGGATTGGGTGATATAGTTGCTGACAAGGACTTCGCCCGCCACGATCTTGTCGTAGGAGAAG
This sequence comes from Sphingobium sp., assembly GCA_049841255.1. Lineage (GTDB taxonomy): Bacteria > Pseudomonadota > Alphaproteobacteria > Sphingomonadales > Sphingomonadaceae > Sphingobium. Next base: position 20,566 of record JASGDV010000204.1, on the reverse strand, counting down.
CGGCGCGTTCCGGCGGTCAGCGTCAGAGGGTCGAACGGCTTGACCGAAAGCTCGGCGAAGAAGGCCGTCTGCTTCACTGACGTTTCCACGACACGCCACGCAGTCAGGTCCAGGGGATCGATCCGATTGCCGTTATTGTCGGCCTTCACGACCATGCTGTCGGCGCGGTCCTTGCGGTTATCATGGAAGATGCCGAGCGTGTAGGTGATCGCATCATTCATCGCGCCGCCCGATATGCGCGCCTCGTAGATCCACGCCTGCAACGAAAGCGGCTGATACAGCAGACCGGGCAGGCGGCTGTCGACATAGGCGCTGTAGGTCGCCATCTGGGCCGCGTCGCAACTGGCGACGCCGATATAATTCTTGCACGACGTCGCATTGGTGCGCGAGGCGCGCAGACCGTTGGTGTAGTCGGTGTTGCGGAGCACGTCCCAATTATAGTGCGACACGGAACCGGTGAAGGTCGCATCGAACGGCAGCTTGTAGGTCAGCGTCGCATTATAGAGTTGAAGCTCGTCGCTGCTGCGCGCGATGGCCGAGACGCCCGAATTATAGGCGCCCAGCGGCATGGTGAAATTCGACGGGCCGTAGAGCTTGTTCTCCTGATAACTGGCGCTGATGTTCAGCGCGAAACGGTCGTCGGGCGTGAAGCGCAGCATCGCGCGACCGCCATAGGAGTGCACATCGTTCACATTGCGCCGGTCAAGGCCGGGCACATCGATGAAGCCGCCGCGATTTTCCTTATAGCCCACGACGCGCAGGGCCAGCACATCCTGCGCGATCGGAAGGTTTATCATGGCCTTCGCATAGAAACCGGGGTCGCCATTTTTCGTGACGGTGCCTTGAACCTCCATGGTCCCGGCGATCTTCGTCGCATCGGGCTTGTTATAGATCATGCGGACCGTGCCGCCCATCGATCCGGAGCCGAACAACGTGCCTTGCGGGCCGCGCAGCACTTCGACCCGCTCCACGTCGAAGAGGTTGATGTCCGGGTTCATGGCGCCCGCGTCGGCGGTGGTGCCTCCCGGTCCGGTGAGCGGCGTTTCGTCGAAATAAAGCCCGACCGTCGCTTCGCCCGCGCTGCGGACGCCGCGCACGGTGATGCGGCGGGTGGCGGGGGCGTTGCCTTCCACCTGAAGACTGGGAACCTGACGGAAATAGTCGTTGATGGATGTCGCGCCGATCTTCGAGAGCGCATCGCCGCTCACGGCGGAAATGCTGATCGGCGTGTCCTGAAGCGTCGTGTCGCGGCGTAGGGCCGTGACGACGATATCGTTGCCGGACTGATCCGGAGCGCCGGCGAACTCCTGCGCCTGCGCCGTTGCGCAGAAGCCGGAGGACAGCAGCAGCATCAAATGGAAAGATTTCAAGGACATGATTTACCCCCCTGTTTGGGACAATGCGTTGCCGGGTGGACCTTTTGGCCTTCACCTCGATGCCCAAGGACGGAGCTTTCCGTTTTTCCCTCACCCCTCCGAAAATTTTTTCTGAAGCAGGTGAGGGAAAGCAGCGCGTTTCAGGTCTTTGGTTCGCAACATCAGACGGAGTGGGACGCAGTGCGAAAAAAACAGGGAACAGGGATGATTTGCGGGGCGGCGGTATTGGGCGCCATCGCCTTGGCCAGTCCAGTCGCGGCCGCGCCGCTGGATGAAAGCCAGCGCGCGCAATTGTTGACGCTTGCGAAGAAGCAGGAACAGGCGGTGTCCAGCGATGCACTGGCGATCTGGAACTTCGCCGAGGTCGGTTACAAGGAAGAAAAGAGCGCGGCGCTGCTGGAAAACCGCCTGCGCAAGAATGGCTTCACGGTGCAGACCGGAGTGGCCGGCATACCCACCGCCTTCGTCGCCAGCTTCAGGAACGGGGCGGGACCCGTCATCGGCATCCTCGCCGAATATGACGCCTTGCCGGGGCTCTCGCAGGATGCCGTTCCCGTTCGCAAACCGACGCCGGGCAAGAACGCGGCCCATGGATGCGGCCATAATCTGTTCGGGGCCGCTTCCGTCGCGACCGCCGTCGCCCTCAAGGACTGGATGACCGACAATGGGGTGAAGGGCGAAGTGCGCGTCTACGGCTCTCCCGCGGAAGAAGGCGGATCGGGCAAGGTCTATCTGGTGCGGGAAGGACTGTTCAAGGATGTGGACGCCGTGATGCATTGGCATCCGGGCGATGCGAACAGCTATAACGTCAACCCGTCCATGGCCAATATCAGCGGCAAATTCCGTTTCCACGGCATATCCGCTCATGCCGCCGCTTCGCCTGAAGCGGGGCGGTCGGCCCTGGACGCCGCTCAGGTCATGAACGTCGCGGTGGAGCATCTGCGTGAGCATATCCCCGACCGCACCCGCATCCATTATGTCATTACATCCGGCGGCCAGGCCCCCAATGTCGTGCCTGACTTCGCCGAGGTCTATTATTATGTCCGTCATGCCGATCCGCAGGTCGTCAAGGACGTGTGGGCGCGCGTGGTGAAGGCATCGCAAGGTGCGGCGACGGCGACGGAAACGACCACGGATGTCGAAATCACCGGGGGCGTCTATTCCATGCTGCCGAACGACGCGCTGCTGGACGTGGCCGTGCGTAATTTCAGCCAGGTTCCCATTGCGCCGTGGAACACGCAGGAAATGGCGTTTGCGACGGAACTGGCGAAAAGCCTGCCCAAGCCAGGACCGATGACCCCGATCCCGATCAAGCCGGCCAAAGCGGACGATTCACCCAGGGGATCGACGGATGTGTCCGATGTCAGCTGGGTTGTCCCCACGGTCGGCATTTCCACGACGACCTGGGTGCCGGGTTCTCCCGCCCATAGCTGGCAGTCTTCGGCAGCCAGCGGTTCCAGCATCGGCGTCAAGGGCGCCGTCGTCGCGACAGAAGCACTGACGCTGATCGGCGCTGAATTGCTGCAAAGCCCTGAAGTGCTGGCGAAGGCCAAGGAAGAAATGAACCAGCGGCGCGGTCCGGATTTCGTTTACAAGGCCATGCTGGGAGATCGCAAGCCGGCCCTCAACTATCGGGACGCTCCGGCGCAATGATCTGAACGACATGAAACTGGCCGGGCGTTGCGGCGCCCGGCCATTCCTTTTCCGAAAAAGCGTAGCGCAGCGTTCGCGGTTCGAATGAACGTCTTGCTCATTCTGTCGATGGCGATGCCCGTAAAGGACGCGGTATGACCCCGTCCCTACATCCCCTTCAGCCGGATGATTTCGGCGTCTTCGGATTCTATCTTCGCCATGCCATAGGCGGTTATGGCCCGGACGAATGTGTCGACATCGCCCGCCTTGAAAACGCCGCTGAGCTTGCGATATCCCGCTGAGCTTTCCCGTAGCACGATCTTCCTGGTGGAATAGCGGTTCATCTCCGCCACGGCATCCGCCAGCGATTCGTCGCGGAATGTCAGTTCCCCGGAGAGCCAGCCATTGGCTTGCGCCGCGCCGGACGCGCTCCGCCTGATAATATTGCCATCGACAAAAAGCTGCTGTCCCGGCTCCAGCGTCTCCGTCCGGTTGCTTGCCGGGACGGAGACCTGCACCTTTCCTTCGGCGAGGGCCACGCGGAATCCCTTGTCCATCCTGCGCACCGAGAAGGCGGTTCCGATGGCCCGGACATTGGCCTTGTCCGTCTCCACGATGAAGGGATGGGCTTTATCCTTCGCCACGCGGAAATAGGCTTCGCCCCGCACAAGTTCGATCTCGCGGCGAGAGGTCCAGGCAGGCAGGCGGATGACCGAATCCGTGTTGAGCGTGACTCGCGATCCATCGGCCAGTGCGATGGTCCGCCTTTCTCCGACGGCGGTTTCATACAGAAGAGGTTCCGCAGAGGCGACGACCGTGGATTGCTGCCAGTGGTTGAGCAAACCATACACTCCAGCCGCTCCCGTGAGCAGAAGGGCGAGCGAAGCAGCGATACGCCATGCAGGAAAGGAGCGCCCGGATTCCTCCAGCGCCTGCCCGCGGATGGCGGCCATTTCCGGCAGCACGGCAAGACGTTCGGCTTGATCGTGGGTGGTTTGCATCGCCGTCCATGCGGCGTCATTTTCCGGACTGGCGCTTTTCCACGCGTCGAACATCGCCTGTTCATGCGAGGACATGGCAGCGGAATGAAGGCGCGCATACCACCGCGCCGCTTCATCGAGCGTCCGGGACTTTGCGCTGGACCTATCCATCTTGCTCACTTTGCCGGGATGCGTTCAAATGCCTGATCGCACGCATGATATTCTTTTCCACCGCGCTGACGGAGATGCGCATGTGCGCGGCGATGTCCGCGTAGCTCATATTCTCGAACCGATGAAGCACAAATGCTTGCCGGGCGCGATCGGGCAGACTCCGCAGCGCCGCCAGCATGTGTCGCAATTCTTCCCGATCCTCGGCGATCCGGTCGGGCAGGCAGGCTTCAACCGGATGGCCGTGATCTTCCAGCGCATCATGGAGCAGTTCCATCCGCGCCTGACTGCGGCGGCCATGATCCGCCAGTACGCTGCGCGCGACCTGGAACAGATAGCCCTGCACATTGTTGATGCCGTCCTTGCCGGCGCGCTGATGCATCTTCAGCGCAACGTCCTGCACCACATCTTCCAGATCGTTCGGGTTGACGCGCTTCGATACATAGGACCGGATGGCGCCCAGATAGAGCAGGAATTGCGCAGGAGCCATGCTGTCATTTTCCGGCCGCTGTTTCCCCCGCGCGAACATCCTGCCGTATGCCTTCCTCTGTCCGTAGGCTGCCAATTTTGCGGATCTTGACCGTGAACCCAAAAGCGGGTGCGTCATGAAAGTTTAATAAGGCGCACCTCTCGGTGCATGTCAACTGTGGAACTCGGCCTCCATTGCGGTATCATGGCTTTGCAGATTGCATTGAAAGCCAAACCGATTTCGCACCCCGCCCAGCTATATTTCCCGCCTATCCATCGCACATTCCGGCGATGTGGGACGATATTGTGGTGCGCCATAATGCCTCTCGTGCCGTTGGAAGGTGCCTTGGCGAAAACGGCCCGGCACATCGCCATAGGGGCCGGGCCGCTTGAAAATGCATTGACGCAATTGGCGCGGCAAGCGGGGTGGCAAATCCTGTTCGATCCGGCGATCGTGCGTGGCCATTCCGTGCAGACGCCTATTGGGGGGCAAGCGCCAGGCGCGGTGTTGCACCGCCTGTTGCGGAACAAGGGTCTGGAAGCGCGCTGGCTGTCGGACGACGTGGTCATGATCCTTTCCGCCAAGCCGGATCGTCGCGCGACGGGCGTGGAGGAGGAATATAGCGATCAATCCATCGTCGTCACGGCGCTGAAGCGGGAAACGGTGCTGGCCGAAACGCCCGTCAGCATGAGCGTGGAACGCGGCAAGGGGCTCGCCGCGGCAGGGGTAAAAGATGTCAGGGAAATCTCACGGCGTCATCCCGGACTCACTGTCCTCGACACAGGTGCGGGACGGCAGCGCCTGATCATGAGAGGGGTATCCGGCGCGGGGGAACCCACGGTCGGGGTCTATTATGACGAAAGCGCGGTCAGCGCGCCTGGAGGCACCACCTTCGATCCGGGCGCGATTGCGCCCGATCTGGATCTGGTGGATATCGACCGGATTGAAATGCTTCACGGGCCGCATGGAACGCTTTACGGCGCCAGCGCTATGGGCGGTGTCGTGCGGGTGATCTTCAACCGGCCCGATCCCGCGCTCTGGAGCGGAGAAGTTCGGGGCGGGCTGGAAAAGACCGCTGGCGCTGATTGGGGTGGCAACGCTTCCCTGGTTCTCAACGCTCCCCTGATGCGCGATCGCCTCGCCCTGCGGCTGTCGCTATATGATCGGCGGACAGGCGGATATATCGATAACAGGACGCTGGACCGAAAGCAGGGCGGCGACGTGCATAAATCGGGAGGACGGCTGGCGCTTGGCTGGTTTCCGGACGAAGATACCGATATTCTGGCCTCGACGATCATTCAGCGGATGCGCATCGACGACGCGACATTCGGCTACCGGGATCAAGGTCCGACAATCAACAATCAGTCATTGCGGACGCCCCAGCATAACGATCTGCATCTCTACAATGTGACCGCGCATCGCGATCTGGGCGATGTTTCCGCGATCCTTTCCATTTCGCGTTACCTTTGGAACATGACGCGAAGGCTGGACTACAGCCCGGTTCTTCTCGATCAGAAAGGCGATGCGAGCGCCTGTTCGGCATATTTTTCCCTCGAAGGCCAAGAGTCATGTTCCGGAGATCAATATGCGATGTTCGCATCCTTCGTGGACAGCCGCTCGCCCGGATTGCTTTACCAGCCGATGAAACTTCGGAGCTGGAGTGCTGAATTGCGCCTTTCCTCCAACACGCACGATGCATCTCCATGGACGGTAGGGGCTTATTGGGAGAGGCGCCGGGAAGATATTCTAAGCTATGTCCTTCTGGCGGATGCCAGAACGGGAAATGTCGTCCAGCCGCTCGACATTACGGGGCTTCGTTCGCTGGATGGCGTCCTGACGCAGCAGGCTCTGTTCGGGGAATGGTCGGCAAGGTTGAACCGGCAGATTTCCTTGACCCTTGGCGGCCGCCTCTTTCACTATCTCCGCAAGTCGGGCGGAAAAGTAGATATTCCCAATCCCATTACCGGAACGGGCGCCCTTACACACGGCCGCTATTCCCGCGGCGAAACCGGGACCAGTTTGAAGGTGCTGCTCTCCTACCGGCCAACGTCGCATCTGCTGCTATATTCCCAGATTTCACAGGGCTTTCGTCCCGGCGGTGTCAACATTACGCCCGGCTTGCCCCCCGATCTGCGGAACTATGAGTCCGACCGGTTATGGAATTACGAACTGGGTATGAAAGCCAATGCTTTCGAACAGCGGCTGTCGCTCAACATGAGCCTCTATCGCATCGTCTGGTCCGATATGATTAGTCCGGTAGCGAGCGACAATGGCGCCTTTTCCTATAATAGCAACATCGGCGAGGCAAAGAGCGATGGCGCGGAAATCGAACTGAGCATCAGCCCGGACCGGAAGACGACAATCGAGGGTCGCTTGACCTTCCTGCAAGCCCGGTTGACGCGCGATCAACTCGTCAGCACCAGCGGCATTATAGCCAGAAAGGGAGACCGGTTACCCAATGTGCCCGATTTGGCCTTCTCTATCGGACTGCAACGCCGGGAACCTTTGTCATCGGAAGCGGTGGCGACGCTACGCCTGGACTTCGGCTTCACCGGCGCCATGACATCCGCCTTCAACCGGACCAACAGATATTTTGAAAGAACGCCGTCGCGCACGCAACTTGACGCACAACTTTTTCTGGAAGGGAAGCGGTGGGATGCCAGCTTAGCCGTGCGCAATATCCTGGGCAGCAATGCTCCCGTGCGCATCCTGTCCGACCCGACTGGCACGGGCCAAATCTACAATAGTCTGCCGCGCACTGTCAGCATGGAAATAACCCGGCATTTTTGAAAGGCTGCCAGAGGCACCAGGACACAGCAAATGACCACCTTCATCGACCGCGCGAGGGTCAAGCCGTTCATCCGGAAGGCATTCGAATTTCCGGATGCGAAAGCGGCCTATGCGGCCCATGCGGTGTCGGATATTTTCGGCAAGATCGCTATCTAGATCGCCGCGGAATAAAGGGCGCAGACCGCCAGCAGGGAATCCCATCGCTATGCATGATCTTTCAGGAAAAGTGGCGCTGATCACCGGCGGCACCGGGGGCATCGGTAAGGGCATCGCCCCGCGGCTCGCGACGCTGGGCGCGCATGTCGTCATCAATGGCAGGAGCGCGGAAAAGGGAGACGCCGTTGTCAGGGAGATCGCCGATCTGGGCGGCAGCACCTTCTACGCGACGGGCGACGTGCGGTCCAAGGCGGACATGGACAGGGTCGCCGCGCAGGCCGTGGCGCATTTCGGCGGCCTCGATATCGTCGTGCCCAATGCCGGGGGCGATGACGACGAAGCCCGGTCACCGCAGGTCCGCGGTCCCTTTCCGGACATCGACCTTGCCCGCGTGACCGCCTTCATCGGGCAGGCGGTAGCGGCCAAGCTGACGGTCGTTCAATCGGCGATCCCGCATATGCGCCAGAGGGGCGGTGGCAGCGTCATATTCGTAACATCGGAGGGCGGGCGCGTGCCGACGCCGGGCCAGACCGCGATCACCACTTTTTCCGGCGGGCTCATCATGGCGAGCAAGCTGCTGTCGAAGGAACTGGCGGCGGATCAAATCCGGGTCAATTGCGTATGTGTCACCGTGGTGCGCGATTCTCCTTCCTGGGACGCGGCGTTCAACAAGGAAGGTGGCGTTTCCGACCGGCATCGCCGACAATATGAGAAGATCGTCGAACGCAGTCCTTTCGGCGTTGCCGCGCCGCAGGACATCGGCAATGTCGTCGCTTTTCTCGCGTCGGAAGAGGCACATTATCTGACCGGAGCCACCCTCAGTCCGACCGGCGGCCTGACGTTGCACTGATCTTCCTACCAATGTTCCTGTCGCCTTCATCCTTCAGCTTGGCCTTATTCATGGCGCAGCCGGTTAATCTTCAACTGCTCCGGCTTCGTCCGACCATTGTTGGGGAAGGCTAGGGCCGATCGGTAGCAAAAATGCCGAACCCACTTGAGCATCGTACACATCAATCGCCTTTAGGCATAACCAGCAAATGCCGTAACTTTTCCACTTCTCCGAGGTCCAATGCCAGGCCCTCCTGAAGATAGCGGTCGAATGATCCGTATCGATGCTCGACTTCTGCAAAAGCGGCCGCCAGGAAAGACCTGCGTACAGTCAGAAGCGCATCGAGTTCCGCCCTCTCCCGCGCGTTAAGACCGTGCTTTTCAAGCGAAGCAAGGGTTTGTCTGTTCTTGGCAGCCAGCAGATCGGTACTGGCCAGATAGTCGCGAAATACTTCCTCCCGTGGGACACCGGCAATGGTAAAAAGGAGAGCGGCCGCCCAGCCGGTGCGGTCCTTTCCTGCCGTGCAATGGAACAGCAGCGGCCTGCCATTGGCTGCAATCACCTGACGGAGGAGCAGGGCATAGGCCTGCCGCGCCGCCGGACTGCTGACGAAAGCGCGGTTGGCTTCCTCTAGTCGCCGCACCGCGCCGCCCGCCGCGATCGCGCGCGTCAGCGTGGCCATCATATCGCCATCGACACCCTCCGGAGCATCCGCCATCACGTCAGCCACGACATAGCTTGCATCAGGAGGCAAACGGTCGGGTTCACGGGACCGCTCGCTCATGGTCCGTAGATCGACCACGATGGCGATGCCGAGTGAGGCGAGGCGTTGAACCTCTTTGTTGCTCAGCCGGTCGATCTGGTCCGACCGATAAACCAGACCCGGCCGGATTTTGCCGCCATCTGCCGTTTCATATCCCCCCAGATCCCGCAAATTGGGCGCATTGGGGAAATCGGCGGCAGACAACGAGACCTTTGCAGGGGCCGATGAGGTTTCCGTCCCCACTGGCTGCGCGGATGCGGAACCGGCGAGGAGCAGGAACACCAGGAAGAGCGGACGCGCGCCCATCGTTAGAACCTGTATGTCAGTTCAAGGCCATAGGTGCGCGGTTCATTATAATATTTGATGAGCGTCTGGCTCTGGCCTGTGGAAGAATTGGTCTGGTTGAAGACATCGTAGCTGATGTCGAAGATATTCTTCATCCAGGCCGAAAGAGACACGCCCTTCATGCCGCCAATATCGTCCAGCGTGGCCCGCGCATTGACCAGTGTATAGGCTTCAGTGCGCTTCACCGCCGTAAGGCTGGCGAGCATTGAGGAGGAATAGTTGGCATCCATATGCAGCTTGAGGTCGCCCACCGGCAGGGGCGGGAAGCTGTAGTCGAGCGAGGCCGTGGCCGCATGGCGCGGCGCGAAGGTCAGGTTCACATCCTGCACCAGCCCGGAATAAGGGTTGACCACCTGCGGCACGCGGCTGTGCAGATAGGAATAGCTGCCACCCAGCACCAGGCCGCGGGCGGGCGTGGCGGTCACATCCACCTCCATCCCTTTGATCCGCGCCGGATCGTCGGTGTTGACCGTCTCGATCGCGCCGATGGCCGCGCGATTGATGAAGTCGAGCTGCAAATTGCTGTAGCGCATGGTGAAGGCCGCGACATTCACGCGCAGGTGGCGGTCGAACAATTCGGTCTTCACGCCCGCTTCCCAGCTTCGCAATTCTTCGCTGCCGAAGGTGCGGAAGGTGGCCGATCGCGAATTCGCGCCCCCGGCGCGATAGGCGACCCCGTAGCGCAGATAGGTTTTCACATCGTCATTGACATCGAAGCCCACGGAAAATGCGGGATCGACGCGGCTTTCGCGGAAGCGATAGGCGCGATTGGGATCGACGCCCGACAGGGCGATCAGCCGACCCTTCTTGCGGTCCCTGGTATAGCGCGCGCCCGCCGTCAGATGGAGCCTGTCCTCCAGCACGGGCGGCGTCCATGTGCCTTGCGCGAACAGCGCGGTGGATTTGGCCTTGTTGACGCTGGCGCGGTCCGGGAAGACGCCGCCGACCGGCGGATCGACGATCGTATAATCCGTTCCCGTCGCGTTGAAGCGCGCGGTGCTGACGGCATAGGCGTCGTCATTCGCATCCTCTTCAAAATAGAAGGCGCCGAGCACATAGTCGAAGCGGGAGGACGACCCGACCAACTGGATTTCCTGGCTGAACTGGTCCTGTTCCACATTCGCCATGCTGAGCCGGCCGAAGAGCCGATTGGGCGTGAAGGCGAACAGCGATCCCGCTTCATTGTCCGACTGGCTCTGCCGCAGTTTGCGATAGGCGGTGATCGAACGCAGGGTGATGCTGTCCGACGCCTGCCATTCTGCGGTCAGTCCGTGACCATGGGCATGCGCCACGCTTTTGGCGAACGGGACGCCCGCGCGGCTGCGGCTGACGCGATCCGGTTCCAGATAGAAGATCGGCGCGAGTGGTGGAGACGCGGCGCTCAGGAAGGAATCCATATGCGGGTAAAAGCCGGCGGTCGCATCGCGGGACGTGTCGAAAGCATAGAGCAGAGAGATGTCGGAGGTCGGTTCCCACAAGGCCGAAACGCGCATCCCCCGCCGGTTATAGGCGTTCCAGTCGGCCTGTCCCCGCATCGGATTGTCGACCCACCCGTCCCGCTTGGATATGATGCCGTCCACCCGCAGGCGAAGGTCGCCCAGCGACGGGAGGTTGAGGCTCGCGCGCGCGTTCTGGCCGTCGAAATTGCGGATTCCGACCTGCAACATGCCTTCCAGTTCCCCGGTGGGCCGCTTTGAGATGATATTGATCGCGCCGCCCACGGCGTTGCGCCCGAACAGGGTGCCCTGTGGCCCGCGCAGAACTTCCATGCGTTCGATGTCGAACAACTCGAAGCCCAGTCCCTGAACCCGGCCCAGATACACGCCATCGACATAGATGCCGATCGCACCGTCGCGGCTGATCTGGGTGGCATCGCCCGATGTGATGCCGCGCATCGTGACGGAAGTGGATGAAGAGCGTCCTCCATAGGGCGCGATCCGCAGGGAAGGGATGGCGCCCGTGGTCAGGTCGCCAATGCTGGCAACCCCTCGCGAGGCCAGTTGCTCGCTGCTCAGCGCCGTCACCGACAATGGCGCATCCTGAAGGGATTCGGCGCGCTTTTGTGCCGTGACGACGATTTCCTCCAGACCGGATCGCTCTTCGGGTAGTGGAGCGGGCGGGGCGATGGCTGGGGAAGGCGCGGCGCTCCCCTGCAACGCCGCCGTCCGGATCGCGCGGGGGCGCTCCGCTTCCTGCCTGATGATCAACCCGCCGCCCGGATCGGCGATCACCGCCAGTTGCGCGTTGCCGATCATCGCCTTCGCGGCCGCCAGAGGCGTGTGGCGTCCCCTGACGGGCTGCGCGCGCAACCCTTGGGTGGCTTCGGACGTGAAGAGGATATTGATATGGGCTTGCCGGGCCAATGCCTGCAACGCATTGGCCAAGGGCTGCGCGGGAATGTCCAGCGCGACGGCCGCCGCCGACGCATGGGTGGCCGGCGCGGCCATCGCCGCGGCCGGAGACAGGATCGCCGTCGCACAGAAAAGCAGGCTTGCGGATTTCATCATGGCTATCTTCCCCCTGAACCCGCTCACGATTGGCGGGATTAATAGCTAGACGGGCGAGGACAGCCTTTCCTCACATGAAAAATGCACCGCGTCGCATTTTTATCCGATGATGATGGAATCCGCTTCGAAAGCCACCGGCACGGAGAGCAGCGTGCCGACCGTCCGGGCGAAAGCCTCCGCATCATGGGCGTCATAGGTGCCGCTGATGCGCCGGTCGTTCAGCAGGTCGCCGCGCAACCGCAGCGGTCGCCGGGCGTGACGATTCATCATGGCGACCGCTTCCGCCAGCGGATCATTGTCGAACAGCAATATGCCCTTCCGCCAGGCGTCGATATCCTCCGGGTCCGGCCGGTCGATGATGATCGATCCGCCGCGATCGATGAGGCGCTGACCGGGAGTCAGCGTCACGGGCCGGTCGCCGGGAGTGTTCCGCGCCACCCTCACGCTGCCGCGCAGCAACGTCACGGACTGGCGCCACTTGTCGCGGGAAATGTCGAAAGCCGTGCCCAGCGCGACGACATCCAGCCCGTCCACCTGCACCACGAAGCGGCGATGCGGATCATGAGCGACATCGAATCGCGCCTGTCCCCGGTCGAGCCGCAGCCTGCGTTCATCCGGGGTGAAGCTGACTGTCACCGCGCTATCCGCATCGAGCGACAGGAGCGATCCGTCCGCAAGCCGCACGCTTTCCTGCACGCCCACGGGGGTGGCATGGACAAAGGCGGGCGAGGGCGCGTCGGGCCGTGACAATAGCAGCAGGGCAAGCGAAGCCAGCGCGGCGACGGCGATTACCATCATGCCCGCCGGAACGAGCAGCTTCCGGCGAATGCCTCCACAGACCGTTTCCATATTGTCGAAAGTGCTTCGATCGACGGCGGCCGCGGCTTCCCATCGCGCCGTCATCTCATCAAAGGTCTGGCCATGGCGCGGATCGGCATTCAGCCAACTGCGGAAAGCGCCACGCTGGTCCTTGCTATCTTCGGCATCCGAACGCAGCCTTGCCAGCCACAGCGCGGCTTCGGCGATGATTTCCTGATCGCGGGAAGGAGAGGAAGGACTCACGGCTCGTCCCTCAACGTCATCAATGTCATGACCGCGCGCGCGATGTGCTTTTCGACGGCGCTCACGCTGATGCCGATCGCCGCCGCGATTTCACGATAGGTCATTTCGTCTAGTCTATGCATCAGGAAGATATTGCGCGTCCGCTCCGGCATATGGGTGATCGCTTCTGTCACAAGAGCCAGACGTTCACGGGCTATCATGACCTCATCTGGCAAAGGACAATCGTCTGCGAGATGCGAGAGCGACAGGACGTCGATCCCCGTCCCGCGCCGGACAGCCGCCTTGCGGCTTTCATCGACAGCGATATTGCGCGCGGCGCGCATGACGAAGGCTTCCCGATTGGCGATCTCCTGCGTGGCGGAAGCCACTTCCAGTCTTGCCAATGCCTCCTGCAGCAGATCTTCGGCATGGCTGTCATGCCCGGCGAAGCGCCGCACACGTCGCCGCAATCTTTCCCAGCCCAGGATGGTGAGAAACGAATTCTGCATCAAAGGGCAATATATTTTCCCTTACTTCGTGCCAAGGGCAAAATCCAGCGGCCAAATGGGTTTATGATTGGGCTTTCCCTAATCGCTGATGAGGCCGGTGCGTTTGTGCCCAATTCCAGTTGGGTGATTATTGAATTGGTTAGTTTTGCTGATCCGATTGTGTCTGATCGATTCTGCGATATTTCCCGACCTCCTCAAGCTCGGCTTTATCCTCATGTTCGAGTTTGGTGCATGCATTGGGATCACGGCGCTGATCGAACAGGAAAACGGTGCGCATCGGTCGCTCAGGGAATGGGCGTGGAGCCAACCCGGCGTCCTGATGGTGGCAGCGGTAAACCGCCCTTTATCTCCGCAAGCTATTGACGGATATTCCTGATTATGAGATGATATATTGTATCTTATAAGAAGTCGGAAATGTTGCTGTCACCTGGTTCCCAATCCCTCATTCCCATCTCGGTGCTCACCGGTTTTCTGGGCAGCGGCAAGACCACGGTGCTCAATCGCCTGGTGCGCGATCCCGCCATGAGCCGGGCGCTCGTCGTCATCAATGAGTTCGGCGCGGTGGGTCTGGACCACGATCTCGTCACTCGCTCGACAGAGGACCTCGTTGTCGAGATGCTGGGTGGCTGCTTGTGCTGCACCATCCGGGGCGACCTGCTGCGTACGTTGCGCGATGCGCCGTTCCGTTTCGCCCGAGATGGGAAGTGCTGGTTCGATCGGCTGGTCATCGAAACCACCGGCCTCGCGGATCCCGCGCCGATCCTCCACACGCTGATGGCCGACGATCATTTGCAGACGCTCTACCGGCTCGATGGCGTCATCACCACTGTCGATGCCGCGACGGGCATGGCGACGCTCGACGCGCAGGAGGAATCGCTCAAGCAGGCGGCCGTAGCCGACCGGTTGTTGCTGACCAAGACCGATATCGCTGAGGATGCCGATATCCGCGCGCTCGAAGCAAGGTTGCGTGCCATCAATCCCGCCGCGCCGATCATCAGGACCATCGATGGCGAAGTCGATGCTGCCCGGCTGTTCGATGCCGGGCTCTACAATCCGGCGACGAAGAGCGATGACGTCCAGCGCTGGCTCAACGCGGAGGCCTATGAGCAGCCTGACCATGGTCATCACCTGCATGATCATGGCGAAGGCCATGGCCACGATTATCACCATCATCATAATGTGAACCGGCATGACGATCGCATCCGCGCGATCTGCCTGACCTTCGACACGCCGCTTAAGGATACCGCCTTTGATCGCTGGCTCGGCATCCTCACCATGTTCAAAGGGCCGGACGTCCTCAGGGTCAAGGCCATCGTGAACATCGAGGGTGAGGACAAGCCCGTCGTCATCCACGGCGTCCAGCACATGCTGCATTCGCCGGTGACGCTCGATGCCTGGCCGAGCGAGGATCGTCGCACGCGGATGGTTTTCATCGTGCGCGACATGGACGAAGCCGACCTGCGCGGCACGCTCATGTTGATGACGCTCGGACTTGAGAACTTCGCGCTGCAGGGAGCCGAAGGAATCGACATGTCCGTCGCACCGGGCCTGATCCCTGATCGTGACAGGGTGCCGATCATCGGCGGTTATGAAACCTCGTTCGGAAACGCGGTGTGACGGCGGGTTCCGCGCTTTTTGCCGACCGGCAACCAGTCGAGCAGGTCGAGCCGGGCAATGAGCTTGCGCCGCGTTTCTATCCTGCGACGGCCTGTGCGGGTCTGCCCAACCCGACAAAGCTCTGAGAGGTGGCGATGCGCTCCTGGCGATCCCGGCATGAAGGACGTCGCAGTTCGAAGGAGATCGAAGCGCTTGTCATGAGCGCAATCCTCACCGCCAACGGTCCGCTCAGTGCTTACGATATTGCCGACGCGACCGCGAGGGCGGGCTCGTCGCTGGTTCCCAATCAGGTCTATCGAACGCTGGCGCGCCTGATCGAGCAAGGTCGCGTTCAGCGCATCGAGTCCCTGAACGCCTATCTGCGTCGCGAAGGCGATGCCGACGCCTGCCTGATCTGCGACGACTGCCATCATGTCCATATGATTGCGATGCCCCCCGATCTGCGTTCCTGCATGGGAGAGGTGGCGGGCGGCACGGGCTTTGCCGTCGAGCAGCATGTGATCGAGATCCACGGTCATTGCGCTGACTGTCTGGCGCGCATGGGCGCATCGCATCTGACATCTCCTGAACCGAACGAGGTCCATCATGCCAAACGATAACCGCCTTCCCGTCACCGTGCTTTCCGGCTTTCTTGGCGCCGGCAAGACCACATTGCTCAACCACATCCTCGCCAATCGCGAAGGCAAGCGTGTCGCCGTCATCGTCAACGATATGTCCGAAGTGAATATCGATGCCGATCTGGTGCGTGGTGGCGACGCCTCCCTGTCGCGCAGCGAGGAAACGCTGGTGGAGATGACCAACGGCTGCATCTGCTGCACCTTGCGCGACGATCTTCTGAAAGAGGTTCGCGCGCTCGCCGAGGCCGGTCGGTTCGACTATCTGGTGATTGAGAGCACGGGCATTTCGGAGCCGCTGCCGGTGGCCAGTACCTTCTCATTCCGCGACGAGGCGGGCATGTCACTCGGCGATGTCTCCAGGCTCGACACGATGGTGACGGTCGTCGATGCGCTCAACCTGCTGAAGGATTATTCCAGCCAGGATTTTCTTGCCGACCGTGGCGAATCTCTGGGCGAGGACGATAGGCGCAGCCTTGTCGGCCTGCTGGTCGAGCAGATCGAATTCGCGGATGTGCTGATCGTCAACAAGGCAGGCGCGGTTTCACCCGAGCAACTCGCGATGGTCAAGAAGCTGGTCGCCTCGCTCAATGCCGATGCCCGCATCCTGACCTGCGATCAGGGGCAAGTGCCGCTTGATATGATACTCGATACGGGTCTCTTTGATGAGGAAAAGGCCGCGCAGCACCCGCTCTGGGCCAAGGAACTCTATGGTTATGCCAGCCATCAGCCGGAGACCGAGGAATATGGGATCGAGAGCTTTGTCTATCGGGCGAGGGCGCCGTTTGATCCGGCGAAGTTCCACGCCTTCCTGACCACGGACGGTCTCGACAATGTCGTGCGCGCCAAGGGGCATTTCTGGCTGGCGACACGGCCAGATTGGGTGGGCGAGCTGGCCGTCGCGGGTTCGCAGACGATGACCGCGCGCATGGGGCGCTGGTGGGCGAGCATACCGAAGAACCAATGGCCCGACGATGGACGCTTCGAGGAATTCGTGGCCGCCCATTGGGACGGGGTGTGGGGGGATCGACGGCAGGAGTTGGTGTTCATCGGGATCGGCATGGATAAAGCGCGCATCCGGCGCAGGCTGGATGCTTGCCTGCTCTTAACCGCAGCTTTCATGCCTGAATTGTGGCAGCAGCTATATGATCCGTTTCCCGCTTGGGACGAGAGAGTATTGGCCATGGCTGAATGATGCGTATCCGCACCTGCTGGCATAGGTGTGATACAATGCAACGTCCGCCTCATTCGAGATTTCGATAAAGGAGACTATATCGATTTTTAAACGCCTCGATCCGCCGCGCCGGTTCGCGGGGGCAATTCGGCGTTCAATCAATCGCAATCGACAATGCGGAACTCTCAATCTCTCCAGCTCTCCGCCGCCTTGCCCAGACCTTCGCGCAAAGGTCCCAGCCACCGCGCATAGTGACGCCAGCGGTCCATCCCCTCGCGGTTGATCGGCCTGCGGACCTGTTCGCTGCTCGCGGTCCTGACGGCGCGGCTGTTCCGGTGGAAGGACAGGCACGCTTCCTCGAACGGCAGGCCGAGATGCTCCAGCAGGCGGCGGATTTCCCGTTCCGGATCGTCGATCAGCTCTTCGTGGCAAAGCCGGTACACGCGCCCCGGCATGACGCGATCCCAATGGCGCATATGGCGGACATAATCCGCATAATAGCGGCCCATCCATCCCAGATCGTAGCTGAAAGCCTGTCCCCGCGCAAAATGCTGGCGGAAATTGGAGAGGCAGCAGTCCATCGGGTGACGCCGGGCGTCGATGATCCGGGCATTCGGCAATATGAGGTGGATGAAGCCCACATGCAGCCAGTTGTTCGGCATCTTGTCGATGAAGAAGGGCTTGCCGGACTTCCGCTGGACGCGCGTGCGCGCGATATATTCCGCCCCCAACGCTTCAAGCCGCTCCGGCGCGAATCCGTCGATCACCTCGGCCCATGAACTCGTATCCGCACCGGCGTCATGCGCTGCTTCGGATGCGATCGCTGGAATATCGGGCAGTTCCATCGTGCCCTCCACCTGCGAGTGGGATGCCAATATCTGCTCGATCAGCGTGGAACCGGCCCGCGGCATGCCCAGTACGAACAGTGGGTCTCCCGCCGCATGGCCCCAGCCTTTGCGTCGATCCAGAAATTCGGGCGTGAAGACTTGCAAGACCTTGTCGACATGGGCCGTCAGATCGTTCGGGTCATAGTCCAGATCCGACCGGCGCAGGCGATTGCCCTCCTGATAATGTTCGAACGAAGCCGCCCAGTCCGAACGGTCCTCATGCGCCTTGCCGAGGGCGAAGTGGAGCTGGAAGCGATCCTCGTTCGGGAGCCTCGTCGATTCCAGCGCGGTTTCCATCGCGCCTATGTCCGCTTCGTCGAACCGGAACGTCTTGAGGTTCGCAAGGCTCCACCATGCTTCCCCCAGGCCCGCCGCATGCGCGATCGCCTGCCGATAGGCGGAGACCGCGTCTTCCTGACGCCCCACCGTCTTGAGCATATGGCCATGGTTCATGTGCAGGCGCGGATCGCCGGGCGCCCGCCGCACCAGATCCTCATAGAGCGCGATGGCCTCCTCAAAGCCGCCGGTGCGCCCCAGCGCGGAGGCTTTGAGGTTGGTGCTGGCGACATCGCCGGGTTCATGTTCGAGCACCCGGTCCAGCTCTCTCAGTGCTTCTGTAAAACGCCCCTGCTTGTAGAGCAGCGTCGCCAGATTGGCGCGCGCCACGCCATAGCCGGGGGCAAGCTCAAGCGCCCGGCGCAGAAGATTTTCGCTATCGGCGGGCCGTCCTACGCGCGCCGCCAGTTCGGCCAGCATGCGGATCGCGGCAATATCCGTGGGCTGTTCCCGCAGCCGTCCCTTCAACAGGCGTTCGGCGACATGGAGTTCATTGTCGACCATCGCCCCGCCCGCGCGGATCAGCACCTCGTCATGAATCGCCAGCCTTGCGGCCTGCAAATCGGCTTCCTGCGCCTCCATATGGCGGCCCAGCCCATGCAGGGCCAGCGCGGACAGCCTGTGCGCCTCGGCCAGATCGGGCTGGATCCGGATGATTTCGCGCAACTGGCCGAGCGCCAGCGCGGGCTCCGAGACCATATGGCGGCGCGCGACGCCGAGCGCTTCGCTGATCGTTATCTGCAATGGCACCTCGCTTTGTCGCTCTCCCGTCCCTGCTTTCCGGTTCCGGCCGGAGAAGGCAACTATCCGCGATTACCCCTTGCCGCCCGAAACATCCATGGCCGCTTCAGGCCTTAATTCGAAAGCGTCGTGACAAGGCTGTACCATTGCTCCAGCGAAGGCTTTATGCCCGCCACCGGCACGCGCTCGTTCAGGCCATGGGCCATGCTGTCGCCGGGCTTCTGGAACAGCGAGCTGACGCCATATGAAGGGATGCCCTTCGCCCGGAAGA
Source organism: Sphingobium sp. (assembly GCA_049841255.1). Classification (GTDB taxonomy): domain Bacteria; phylum Pseudomonadota; class Alphaproteobacteria; order Sphingomonadales; family Sphingomonadaceae; genus Sphingobium. Next base: position 1,361 of record JASGDV010000204.1, on the reverse strand, counting down.
ACAGGCTGTCGGTCGCGCCGGAGGTCATGCTGGGCGTGATCTTCAGCTTGGGATAGCGGGTATGAACGGCCTTCGTGACGGCGTCCATGATGTCCTTCCGCAATGGCGAGGCGTCGCTCCAGACATCCTCGAAGCGGGCGGTGACCTTGGCGCTGGGATCGGCGACGACTTTCTCGATCTGATCGCGCACCTGCCCCAGCGAGACTCCGGGGAAGATGCGGCAGTTCACTGTCGCCGTGGCGCGCTGCGGCAAGGCATTGGCCGCGTGTCCACCCTCTATCTGCGTCGCGACGCAGGTGGTGCGCACCTGCCCGACATATTCCGGGCGCGCGGACAGGATCGCCGCCGCCTGCGGGTCCTGATCCCTGGCGTAACGCGCCATCGCGCTTCCCACTTCTCCTCCCGCTTGCGGAGCCGTCGCGAGGAACGACGCCCGGGTCAGTTCATTGATCATCGGCGGGAACTGGTAAGCGGCCAGCCGGTCGAGCGCTCTGGCGAGGCGGTAGATGGGATTGGTCGGGGTCGGCGCGCTGGAATGGCCGCCCGGATCGGTGAAGCTGATGTCATAATCGCCATAAGTCTTTTCTCCGGCCTGGAGATGATAGACTTCCGGCTGGCCGTCCGCTCCCAGGACACCGCCGCCGCCATCGCCGTTGAGCACCATTTCAAGATCAGGGAATTTGGCGGCCAGAACCGGGGCCGAGGTCATGTTGCTTTCTTCGTCGCCGGACAGCAGCAGGATCAGCGACCGGCGCGGCTCATATCCTTCCTTTTTGAGTTGCGCGAAGGTCGCGACCATCATGGCGACGTCATATTTATTGTCTTCGGCGCCGCGTCCGAAGATGAATCCGCCTTCCTCCACCGCCTTGAAGGGATCGCGGACCCAGTCTTCCCGCTTGGCCTCGACCACGTCCATATGTCCGAGCAGCCCGATCGGCTTCAGCGACGGATCGCTTCCCCGCAGCGTCGCGACCAGCACGGCGGTCTCTCCGACCGGCATGATCTCTATGTCGCCGTCCGCAAATCCCGCTTTGGTGAGGACGGACTTGTAATAGGCGGCCAGGGCGGGAACCTGCCCTTCGCCGACCACGGTCCGATATTCGATCGACTTGAGAAGCACTTCCCTGGCGAGGCCCGGATCGCTGTTCGCAAGCGCCGGAGAGGCCATGGAGGTCGCCGCCGCCAGCAGGCCGAGGGATGATCGGATCGATTTCATTGCCGTGTCTCCGATGGGATTTCGAACACGCAAGGGGAGGAAAGGACACGGGATGCCCGGCGGCCCATACCGGCGAGGCGTCCCGCGTCCTTCAGCTTTCCCCTTGGGCCGCTCAGTATTTGACGCCGAGCCGCACGCCCAGCAT
>JASGDV010000203.1:0-10638 GCA_049841255.1 Sphingobium sp. | reverse complement strand
GCTTCAACCGCCTCAAACACTTCCGTCGCTTCGCCACGCGTTACGAACGCCGCACAGTCCACTTCATCGGCTTCGTATGCCTCGCCGCCACCATGCTCTGGCTACGCTGAATGTCGATCCGTCCTAGGGCGGAATGTCGATCCGTCCTGAAGTGATTCATCCCCTGCCGCGATAGCCCGGCACGTCCTGCGGGGGGAGCCATAGCCCGGCCGGGGGCTCGCCCGATTGCCAGAAGACGTCGATGGGGATGCCGCCGCGCGGATACCAGTAGCCGCCGATGCGGAGCCAGAGCGGCTGCATCTCGGTGAAGAGCCGCTCGCCGATGCCGACGGTGCAATCCTCGTGGAAGGCGGCATGGTTGCGGAAGGCGCCGAGGAAGAGCTTCAAGGACTTCGATTCGACGATGGTCGCGGCGGGCGCATAGTCGATCACCAGATGGGCGAAGTCGGGCTGTCCCGTCACCGGGCAGAGCGAGGTGAACTCCGGCGCGGTGAAGCGCACCAGATAGGGCTTTCCGGGACGCGGATTGGGGACGTAATCGAGAACGGCCTCCTCCGGGCGCCGGGGCAGCGCGCTGGTCTGGCCAAGGTGGATCGGTTGGGGCGTGTCGGTCATGGCGGCCCGTCTACGCCATTGCACGCATAAAGTCATGGGGTCGATCCGTTCATCTGCCGTTCAGGCGGGGCGTTGCCTTGGCTGCCCCTTATGGGGCCCTATCGCTTGATCCTTTCCATGCTGCCGTTGCTGCTGGCGTCGCCTGTTTTGGCCCAGCAGCAGGATAGCGGCGATCCGATCATGAACCTGCCGCGCGGCAACAGCCAGCGCGCGCCCGACAACCGGCAGGGGCCGGAACTGGACGTTTTCCGCGATCCGGTGACGCCGACGGTCACGCCGCCGCCTGCGGTGGTGCTGCCGCCGGTGGTGACGCCCACCGCTCCGACCCCCGCAGCATCGCCGCCCGCGACCCAGACGCCACCGCCGCGCCGGGAGACGAGCCCGCCTGAGACGCCGCCCGGGCAGGCGGTCGCGCCCACGCAGCGGCGGCAGGCGGAGACGGCTGCGCCCGAGGAAAGCGGGAACGGAGCGGAGGCGACGCCCTCGACCCCGACGGCCGCGCGCGAGCCGATTGCGCCCGTGCCGCAGAACGAGGCGGCCAATGCCGCGAGCGCGCCCGCCGAACCGGCCCCGGTGGCGGAGGCTTCGGCAGAGCGCCCGCTTTGGCCCTGGATCGCCGGGGGCGTCGCGCTGCTGGCTGGGATCGCCTTCTTCTTCCTGCGGCGCAGGCGGGACGCGGAAGAGGGGGAGGAAGACTTCGCCCCGACTCCCGCCGAGCCGGTCGCGGATGAACCTGTCGTCGCGACGACGGCGCCACCGCCTGCGCCACGGCCGGTCGCCCCTCCCCCGCCTCCACCCGCGCCCGCTCCCGAAACGGCTGACGAGGCGGCGGCGAAGCGCGCCCGGATCGACCTTTCGCTGGAAGTCACGGGCGCGCGCAATTCGCTGATGGGGCTGACGGTCGGCTATGCGCTGACGCTCACCAATCGGGGCGAGCAGGCGGCGCAGGACGTGCTGGTGCGCGGGCTGATCGGCAATGCGGGGGGCGATCAGCAGACGCTGCTCCAGCAGTTCGTCGGCGGGCAGACGGGGTTGCCGCTCCATTCGACGGTTTCGATCGCGCCGGGGGACAGCCAGCGCCTGACCGGCGAATTGCGGATGACGGCGGACCAGTTCGCGCCGGTGCCGATGGGCGGGCGCCTGCTGCTGATCCCGCTCGCCGCGTTCGACGCGCATTACCGCTGGGGCGAGGACAGAGCCGATCCGGCGGGCACGGGGCACGCCAGCGGCGCGTTCATCATCGGGCAGGAGCAGGACCCGCCCGCCGAGCGGCTCGCGCCCTTCCGCCTCGACCTGGGCCCGCGCCAGTATAAGCGGCCCGGCGCGCGGGCAGCGGGGCAGTTCGGGCGAAACTGACAGCCCCCTTTGCAGCGCCGCCTGCCCCCCTTAAGGTTGGGCGACAGCAGCTTATGGGTGACGCATGGACATATTGGTTTCCACCGACTGGCTGGCGAAGGAATTGGGCAAGGGCGACCTTCGGATCGTCGACGCCAGCCTGTTCCTGCCCGGCGTTCCCCGCGATCCCCGCGCGGAGTTCGAGCAGGCGCATATTCCGGGCGCGGCGTTCCTCGACCTGCCGACGCTGGCCGATCCCGACGATCCGCGCCCCGGCATGCTGCCGACCGACGCCTTCATGACGCAGCGGTGCCGGGCGCTGGGCATAAACGCCGACAGCCGCATCGTCGTCTATGACAACAGCCCCACGCACAGCGCGGCGCGGGGATGGTGGATGATGCGGCTCTATGGCGTGGGCAAGGGCGCGACGATCCTCGACGGAGGCCTGCCCAAATGGGTGGCGGAGGGCCGTCCGGTCGAGAGCGGCGCCGTGGCCCCTCCCCCCGGCAACACCGTGGCGCGGCGCGCATCCGGGCAGGTGCGGACGATGGAAGACCTTCTCGCCAATGTGGAGAACCACGCCGAGGAAGTGATCGACGCGCGCGGGGCGGCGCGCTTCACCGGCGAGGAGAAGGAGCCGCGCCCCGGCATGGCTTCGGGCCATATTCCGGGGTCGCGCAACCTGCCTTCCTCCGCCTTGTTCAACGTCGACAACAGCATGAAGACGGGCGAGGAATTGCGGCGCCTGTTCGATCAGGCGGGGCTGGACATGAGCCGCCCGGTCATCACCACCTGCGGCAGCGGCGTGACGGCGGCGATCCTGCTGGCGGGCCTCGAACTGCTGGGGAAGACGGACGTGACGCTCTATGACGGGAGCTGGTCCGAATGGGGCCTCGATCCCGCCACGCCCAAGGCGACGGGCGCGGCATGAGCGGGGCGGAGGACGATGACCGCAAACCGCTGACGAAGCTGGCGCAGGCGGGGCGCAAGGCGGAATGGACCGGGATGCCGGGACAGCCGGGCGGCATCGTCAACCCGCCGGTGTGGCGCGCCTCCACCATCCTGTATGACGATGTGGCGCATCTGCGCCGCGCCGCCAGCTCCAGCACGCATGAGCGGCTGTTCTACGGGCGCAAGGGGACGCCGACCGCCTGGAGCCTGGCCGACGCGCTGACGGAGATGGAGCCGGGCGCGGAGGGGACGATGCTCTTTCCGTCCGGCGTGGCGGCGCTTTCCTGCGCGCTCATGGCGGTGTTGCGGCCCGGCGACCGGTTGCTGATGGTGGACAGCGCCTATGACCCGACGCGCGCCTTTTGCGAACAGGTGCTGAAGCCCTTCGGAGTCGAGACGGTCTATTATGATCCGACCATCGGCGCGGGGATCGCGGACCTGCTGACGGAACGGACGCGCGCCATCTTCCTCGAAAGCCCCGGCAGCCTGACCTTCGAGGTGCAGGACGTGCCCGCCATCGTCGCGGCGGCGAAGGAGAAGGGCGTCGTCACGCTGATCGACAATACATGGGCGACGCCGCTTTTCTTTCCGGCGCTGGGGCATGGGGTCGATATCTCGATCCTCGCCTGCACCAAATATATCGTCGGGCATAGCGACGTGATGATCGGGTCCGCCACCGCGAACGGGGCATGGTTTCCCAAGGTGCGGCAGATGGCTTATCTGTTCGGGCAGATGACCGGTCCCGACGACGCATGGCTGACGTCGCGGGGATTGCGGACGTTGGGCGTGCGGTTGCGGCAGCATCAGGAAGGCGCGCTGGCGGTCGCGCATTGGCTGAAGGATCAGCCCGATGTCGCGCGCGTGCTGCATCCGGCTTTGCCCGATTGTCCGGGACATGACCTCTGGGCGCGGGATTTTTCCGGGTCTTCGGGGCTGTTCAGTTTCGTGCTGAAAGGCGGGGACGAGGCGGCGCGGGCGGCGCTGATCGACGGGCTGGCGCATTTCGGCATCGGTTATAGCTGGGGCGGGTTCGAGAGCCTTGCCCTGCCGGTCGATCCGGCGCGATACCGCAGCGCGACGACATGGGAAGCGGAAGGGCCGCTGGTGCGCCTGCATATCGGGCTGGAGGACCCCGCCGACCTCATCGCGGACCTCGACGCGGGCCTTGCCCGCTTCCGGGCGACGCGGGGATGACGCCGGATGTCGCTTCCCTGCTGGCGCTGGTGCCGGGCAATGCGGAAATCGTCCAGCCGCTGATCGCGCTGGGCATCGCGCTGCTGCTGCATCTGGCGGCGACGGCGGCTGCGCGCGTCATCGCACCGCGCTTGCGGGAGAAGGCGGCGATTTTGAGCGAGGCGCTGGCGGGGCGGCTGCGGGCCATGCTGCGCTATGCGCTGTCGGCGCTGTTCATCGGCTTCGCGACGGCGCTCTGGCCGGTGGACACGACGCCGCATCTGGTGTTGGGGATCGCGCTGGGCCTGTCGGTCGCGCTGTTCGCGGCGCATTGCCTGCGGGCGCTGGCGATTCCGGTGTGGGCGGTCGCGCCGCTGGCGTTGCTGCTGTTCCTGACCACGGTGTCGGGCACCAATGGCGGGCTGACGCCGGTGGGGACGATGCTGGACGCCATCGGCATCGACCTCGGCAAGCGGCGGGTGACGCTGCTCGGCCTCATCACCATGGCGGCGATCTGCGTGGCGCTCTTCGCCATGGTGCGGCTTGCTAACCGGCTGATCGGGGGCAGCATCGCCCGCGCGGACAGTTTCGACGCGACGCAGAAATTGCTGGCGCAGAAGCTCGCCGCCATCGCCGTCGTGGTCGCGGCCTTCTTCATCGGCGTCGACCTGCTGGGGATCGACCTCACCGCCTTTGCCGTCTTTTCGGGCGCGCTGGGCCTTGCGGTCGGTTTCGGGTTGCAGAAGACGTTCGGCAATCTGATCGCGGGGATCATCCTGTTGATGGACCGCTCCATTAAGCCGGGCGACGTGATCGTGGTGGGCGACAGCTTCGGATGGGTGAACAAGATCGGCGTGCGCGCCGTCAGCGTCATCACCCGCGACGGCAAGGAACATCTGATCCCGAACGAGAACCTCATGACGCAGGAGGTGGAGAACTGGTCCTATTCCGACCGCAATGTCCGCGTCCGCATGAGCGTGGGCGTGGGTTTCGACAGCGACCTGCCGCTGGCGCAGAAGCTGATGCTGCAGGCCGCGCAGGAAAGCGACCGCGTGCTCGACATGCCCAGTCCCACCGTGCGCCTGACCGCCTTTGGCGAGAACCGCGTCGAGCATGAGATATTGGTGTGGATCAGCGACCCGGAGGAAGGCGTGGGCAATGTGCGGTCGGACGTGCTCAACCGGCTGTGGCGGCTGTTCCGGGACCATGGCATCACCATCCCCTATCCGCAGCGCGTCATCCATGCGGTGCGCGAGGATGCTTCGCCCGCGCCGTAAGTCGGCGACTTGTTGCAGGACAGCAACATTTCATCCGCAAATGACATGATCCGGCAATAAATCCTTGTGCAGCGCAACAAGGAGGCGCACTCTTTCGGGGTCGAGGCACCCGGCCCGCCCCTTCGCGGGACAAAGAGGCAGGGGTCTCCACGCAGGTGGGACGATCGCATAACCATTAAAGGGGTTTTATCATGCGTCAGTCCATTCCCGGCCTTCTGGCCGTCGCTCTTGCCGCGCTTTCCACTCCCGCTTTCGCCCAGGACGAACCCACGCCGGATCTGACCGTTTCCGGCAGCGCCGCCGTCGTCACCGACTATCGTTTCCGCGGCGTGTCCCAGACCGACAGGCGGTTCGCCATTCAGGGCGGCATCACCGTCACCCACTCTTCGGGTTTCTATGTGTCGACCTGGGGCTCCTCCATCGACGATTATGTCGCCAATGGCAGCGATCAGGAAATCGACCTGATCGCGGGCTTCTCCAAGACGGTGGGCGCGGCGACCTTCGATCTGGGCGTGCTCTATTATTATTATCCCGGTTCGGGCGGCATCAACAGCGACTTCGTCGAGCCCTATGCGTCGGTGAAGGGCACTTTCGGCCCCGCCACCGCGAAGCTGACCGTCAACTATGCGCCCAAGACCAAGGCGCTGACGCTGGACGGCATCCACAAGGAGGATAATCTCTACGTCGCGGGCGACCTGTCGGCCAGCATCCCCAATTCGCCGCTGGGCGTGTCGGCGCATCTGGGCCATAGCTGGGGGCCGAGCTACCTCATCATCGGCAGCGGCAAGGAATATACCGACTGGAGCGTCGGCGCGACCTATACCTGGGATCACCTGACCTTCGGCGTCAGCTATGTCGATACGAACAAGGACGCCTATTCGCCCGGCGGGCGGAATATCAGCAAGGCGGGCGTCGTGGGGTCGATCACGGCTTCCTTCTGATCCGTCGGGGGGAGGCCGCTGGCTGTGGGCGGGCGGCTTCCCCATGAGGCTTGGGTGGATTGCAGTCCATCTGTTTAGACTCAGCCGTGCTCCTGCCTTCGCAGGAGCGCGGTGTACTTCAATTTAGGGGACGCAACATTCCTTGCCCGTCATGCCAGCAAAAGCTGGCATCGCTCTTCTTGAGGCGCAATCAGGCACCAGAGAGATCCCAGCTTCCGCCGGGATGACGAAGGTTGAACGTCCGCTTCTGGCCGCAAATCCACATCCGACTTACTCTGCGGCCTTAGCCGTCAATCCGGTATCGCCGATGCCGCGCAAGCGTGCATTGCACGGCTCCCCCCTTGACCCTCGCCCGCGAAGCGGCGACATCGCGGCCAGTCGCCACCGCAAGAGGACCATCGCCCTACCATGTCCGTCGCCTATCTGAACGGCCAGTTCCTTCCTCTGGAACAGGCCCATGTCTCCGTGCTGGATCGCGGCTTCCTCTTCGCCGACGGCATCTATGAAGTCGCCGCCGTGATCGACGGCCATCTGGTCGACAGCGCGGCGCATCTGGCCCGGCTCGAACGGTCGGCGGGTGAAATCGGCATCCCCCTGCCCATCCCCCCGGCGGAGATCGAGGCGGTGCAGAAGGATCTGGTCGCCCGCCATGGCCTCGGCGAGGGCCTCGTCTACCTCCAGTTGACGCGCGGCGCGGACGACACCCGCGATTTCCTGCCCTCCGCCGCGATCCGGCCCACGCTGGTCATGTTCGTGCAGAACAAGCCCTTTCTCGACGTGCCCGGCGCCCGCGACGGCATCGGCGTGGCGACCATGCCCGACCTGCGCTGGAAGCGGCGCGACATCAAGAGCGTGATGCTGCTGACACAGGCCATGGCGAAGCAGGCCGCCAAGGCCGCGGGCGCGCAGGAAGCCTGGCTGGTCGAGGATGGATTCGTGACCGAGGGCGCGTCCTCCACCGCCTTCATCCTGACCGAAGAGGGGATCGTCACCCGCCCCTATTCCCATGCGGTGCTGGCGGGCTGCACCGGCGCGGCGCTGGCCGCGCTGGCCGAGGAAAGCGGCATCAAGGTCGTGCGCCGCCCCTTCACCGTGGCGGAGGCCATCGGCGCGCGCGAAGCCTTCATCACCAGCGCCTCCACCTTCTGCCAGTCGGTCGTGCGGATCGACGGCCAGACCATCGGATCGGGCGTTCCCGGTCCGGTCGCGATGCGGCTGCGCGAACTTTATATCGACTTCGCCCGCCGCACCGCTTCCTAGCCCGATAGGAAAAATAATCCGATCCGGATGAAAATGCCTCTGCGGTTGCAAGCGCGGCGGCACCGAGCCCGATTTCCACCCATATTGGAGGAAAGTCGGGCTGCGCCGCTCCCGCATTGCGATAGGATGAGAACATAACAGGGACAGGAGCAGCCGCATGACCAACGATTTCCCTTACGGAACAAAAGACGGACGCTTCCCCTTGCCGTTCGGGGAAAGGGATGACCGTCCCGGCCTGCTGGTTCTGACCGATATGGCGGGAACGGGCGAGATCGCGGCCGCCGCCGAAGCCGCGGGCCTGCGCCTGCTGGAAGTGGTCGGGCTGGAGGACGGATCGTCCCGGCTCGACATCCAGTTGAGTTGCGACGTCATCCTGCTGCTATGCGACAGGCCCAGCCCGATATTGGAGCGCCTGCTGGTCCAGGTGGAAACCTTCGCCATTCAACGGGAGATTCCCGTGATCCTGGTCGCGGGCCTCGACACCATCGATCTTGCTTATGCCTGCATCCGCAACGACCGCACCCAATTGCTGTGCCAGCCCGATGAAACCGATCTGGCCGCCACGCTGCTCGCCGCGGCGGAAAGCGCGGGGACCGTCCGCAGCGTCCATGACCTCAGCAGCGACAGCGACGGCATCCGCCTGCAAAAGCTGAGCGACGAGGTAGCCGCCTCGCCCGTACGCTGGAAACATTGACGCAGCGGCGGCAGGCCGCGCCTTCCTTCGATCTGGGGCCGCGCATTTCCGACCGGCCGAGCGATTATATCGGCATGCCCGTCCTCTCGCCGCTGGGCGAGGAACAGGACGGCATCGACATCGGGAACGACGTCACGCCCCAGCAGGTGCGCGACCTGCTGCGCGCGCGCCGTCTGCGGGACGAGTTCCTGCCCGGCGATCTGTTCGCCGATCCGGCCTGGGACATGCTGCTCGATCTGTTCGCCGCGCGGCTGGAGCAGGAGCGCGTTTCGGTCTCCAGCCTGTGCATCGCATCGGCCGTGCCGCCCACCACCGCGCTCCGCTGGATTCGCACGCTGACGGAAAAAGGACTGCTGCAACGGCAGGCCGACCCCCATGACGGCCGCCGCATTTTCATCGCCCTGGCTGACAGCGGCGCCACCGCCCTGACCCGCTGGTTCCGCGCCAGCCGCCGTTTCGTGGATTTTGAAGGAAGAGGCGGGATTCGGGCCTGACCCGTTCCCCGAAAGTTCGCTTGACCGACCGGCCCGAACCCCATGCTCGCCGCGCCGGTTAATACCCAGATCCAAAGGAACAGAACGACGATCCCGGCGAAAAGGCGGATAGCGACGAAACGATGAGGAAAATAGACGCGCACAATTCGAAATATGACGCGCTCCGTCCTACAGCCTCGAAACCCCCTTCGCAGTGGGATCGATCAGGAATTGCGGCGGCTCATATTTGGGCGCGCCTTTCCTGATAGTTTTCTCCAGTCCTTCAACTGCGCGCGCTATATCCGTGAAGTCGATTCCCCTGAGGATTCAGGACCGTATTCCCACCACCGAAGGGCCAGAAGTCGCTCAATGATCTCGCCCGAAAAGCGGGCTTTGATAACTCTCGCCGGATTGCCGCCAACGATGGTGTAAGGCTCTACATCCTTCGTAACAACCGCGCCAGATGCAATGATAGCCCCGTCGCCTACAATCACGCCGTTCATGATCTGGACGCGGCGACCGATCCAGACGTCGTTGCCAATAACTGTCCCGCCGCCTTTGTAAGTAGTCAGGGCATATTTGCGGCGGTCGATGATTTCCGGGTCATCTGATCGGATAGAATGAAAGGGTGAATCCCACGCGCCGACATGGCCATAGGCAATGTTGTTATGAGTCAGCAGCGCAGAAGGATGGCTATAATCGCCTATTACCACATCGGGAGCGATTGAGCAGAAGCGTCCGACCGAACGCACATTCACGGAATTAAACCGGCCGTTCATGTATGTGAACGCGCCGATCAGCCCGATCTGATAATTTCCGTCCATCAATCTGACAGGAGCTTCGATGGTGCATTTCGAAGGGAAGAACGCCCTGCCTTGAACGGTGACGCCCACCCCCTGGGGTGTCGAAAAATCGCAGGACATATCCAGAAACATCAATTCCCCCAATTAATGGTTGATGACATCATCGCTGTTGCAACTTGGCGACAAGATGGCCGCTCAAAGCCCATAGGGGGCCGTCATCCTTTTCCGGTATAACTCCTAAAACACCGCAAACAACTTCCCGGTGGTGTAAATGATCGCGCAGCCCATCAACAGGACGGCGGCGAGGTAGAGGGCGGATTTCATATCCATTCCTTATTATCAACGGACTTTGCTTACAAAGAAGCGGGGCTGCGCGGGCGTCAAAGGCCCCTGCTCCTGATTGAAGTGAGCGCGGAGGCTAAGGCTGGCCGCCCGTTTCGGGGTCATTTGTTTCGGAATATGTTCGGACACTCCGCTCCAAAGGGTTCCGCCTGTTGCCTGTTCGTTCCGTGAAAGTTCGCTTGACCGACCGGCCCGAACCCCTGTAACCCGCGCCGGACCCCGAGGGGGCGATTAGCTCAGTTGGTAGAGCGTCTCGTTTACACCGAGAATGTCGGCGGTTCGAGCCCGTCATCGCCCACCATTACCGCCAATATGGAGTCCGCCATGCCAGCGCATATTGCGGCGAAGCGCCCGCGCTGCTAATCGGCCCGGCCATGATCCAGCCGCCTGAAATCATCCGAGTCTCCCGGTCGCGCGTTTCCTGCGACGGTTCGGGCGACATCCCCGCCGCGCTCGGCCATCCCCGCATCTTCCTGGAAATCGACGAGCATGGCTATGTCGACTGCGGCTATTGCGACCGGCGCTTTGTGCTGATCGGCGGCCCGGCGGATACGCCCGAAGTCGGCAACCTGCCCGATATTTCCTCGGGCGCGAGCCTCTAAGATAATCTTTCGGGTTTGGCGGGAGCCATGCCTTTTGGTTCTTCCTGGCTACTTTCGATTAAAGTCAGGCATCCAACCTCCGTTCGGGCGGAGCGAAGTGGCCTCCCTACGGTCGGCCGTGCCCTTCGACTTCGCTCAGGGCGAACGGAGTTAGGCAAGCAGACCCTTCGCT
>JASGDV010000202.1:0-2689 GCA_049841255.1 Sphingobium sp. | reverse complement strand
CGCCGAGATGCCGATGCTGGTCCGGCCGGTGAGGAGCTGAATCGCGAACAGAGCCACATAAAGCGTGAGCCCGATGGTGAGCGCGCCGGTCAAAAGCCCTTCTCCGCTGAAGATGCGGGTGAAGGCGGCGGCGGTCGCCTGGCCCGACATGCAATCGACCGAGCGGAGCGCGTCGGCGATGGCGGACGGGCCGCCCGCGGAAAGTGCCGGACAGGTCATTCCGCCGCCTCCACCGGCACGCCGAATTCATCGGGCGTGTCGAAGGCCAGCCAGGACACACCGGTTAGCATCGGCAGCCAGCGCGCCGGATCGTCGCCGACCGACGCGCGCAGCATGTCGAGGCGGCGCACGCTCGCCTCACGGCCCGAGAGCACGGTCAGGATTTCGGGATTGTCGCCAAGATCGAGCCGCACGACCATGGAGTCGTTGGCATGGCGCACGAGGAAGCAGCGGCTGTTGGCCGGCAGCGCGCGGATCAGCGCCAGCTCATGGCTCGTGAGGCCGAAGCCGTCGCAATAGTCCTCCGGCCGGGCGCGCGAATTGGGGGTGAAGATCATCGTCGCCGTCTGCTCGACGATGGCGCTGGCTATGCGGCTGTCGAGCGCATCGCGCGCCGACTGGGTCGCGAAACCGACCATCGCGTTGCGCTTGCGCAGGGTCTTCAGCCAATCGCGGATACGGGCGGCGAAGACCTCGTCGTCGAGCGCCTTCCAGCCCTCGTCGATCAGGATCATCGTCGGCTCGCCGTCGAGCCGCTCATCGATTCGGTGGAACAGGTATAGGAGGGCGGGGGTGCGCAGGACCGGGTCCTCGAGCAGCGCGGTCATGTCGCAGCCGATGATCCGCGAGGAAAGATCGAACCAGTCCTCGGCATTGTCGAACAACCAGGCATTGGGACCGCCGAGGATCCAGGGCGCGAGACGGGCGGCGAGGTCGCCGGGCTCGGGACGCCAGCCACCGGCGAGCAGCTCGCGCATATGGCGCAGCCGGCGGAAGCGAGGGTCATGATCATAGAGCGCGTCCACGGCATCGGCGATCACCCCTTCCTCGCCAGCATCCGTCGGGGCGAGGAGTCGGCCGAGGAACTGGCGCAGGAAGGCGCGCGAGGCCGGGCTGTCGGGCAGCGCCAGCGGATTGAAGCCGGTCGGCTCGCCGGGGACGAGGCGGGTGTAGTGGGCGCCCATCGCGCGCAGGAAGATCTCCGCGCCGCGATCCTTGTCGAACAATATGGTGCGGGGGCTGAACTTCTGCGCCTGGGCAGTGAGGTAATTGAGCACCACGGTCTTGCCCGAGCCCGAGGGGCCGATGATCGTGAAATTGCCGAGATCGCCCTGATGGAAGTTGAAGAAATAGGGCGTGGCGCTCGTCGTCTCGAAGACGCTGACCGCATCGCCCCAATGGTTGCCGTGGGCGCGGCCGAGCGGAAAGCCGTGGAGCGAGAGGAAGCCTGCGGCATTGCCGGTCGAGATCAGTGCGCGGCGGACCGCATAGCCCTCGTTGCCGGGGAACTGCGCCCAGAAGGCGGGCTCGAGATTGGTGTCCTCGCGCACAGCGACCACGCCCACGTCGGCGAGCGCGCTGGCGGCACTGGCGCAGGCGCGCTCGAGCGCCTCGAGGCCGGTCTCGCGCACCAGCACGGTCAGGTGATGATCGCCGAACCCCGCCTGGCCAGCACCCAGCGCGTCGCGCGCCGCCATCATCTGCGCGCGTTCGGCAACCGCTTCCTCGTCGGCGGACTTGAGCCGCCGGACCGCGAGATCGATCCGCTCGCGCGCGCCCTGCCGGTCGGCCAGCGCGAAGCTCTCGGTCAGCACCATCTCGTGCGGCAGGCGCAGGAGATTGTCGAGCAGCCCCGCGCGGGTCGCATCGGGATAGTCCTTGAGGCTCAGCATCCCGGCAAAGTCACGACCCCCGGCGCGCCGCGTTTCGATTGCCTCGACGCCGAAGGAGACGCGGGCGTAGGGGATATGATGACCAAGGTCCGCCAGCTCGTCGGGCAGCGCCACGGGGCGCCATTCGCCATTGTAGATCGCCGAGAGCAGTTCGAGCGGCTCGGACCGGCCTTCCGTGCATTCCAGCAGCCGCGCGCCATAGGGTTCGAGCGCGGCGAGGAGCGCGGTCGCGGCCGCTTCCAGTTCGCGCACCGCCCTGGGGTCGGGTTCGGTATCGCGCGCCATGCGGCGGGAGAGGCGCTCGAGGAGGCCCGCCTTGCCGCGCGCGGGGCGGCGCACGATGGTCAGGAACTGCTCGTTGACGAAGAGCGGCGTGCGGGCGAGTCGGTCCTGGCGCGCGGCGTCGATGGTCGCTGAAAAAGGCTCGGGGAACTCGGCTGGCAGCCGAACCGCGACGCGCCGCCGCACGACATGGTGGTATAGGATGAAGCGGGCGTCGAGAACGCTGCGCAGCATGGTGTCGCGCACGGCGAGCATATGGTCGAGCTGGCCCGCGTCCTCGGTCTCGAAGGGAAGTCCAGCGATCCGCAGCGTGGCGAGCGCGGCCCCGTTGCGCAGCGCCACCAGGGAATCGCTGAGGTGGGCGGCATAGGGCAACCGGTCGCCCGCGCGCGCCTCGCGTGTTCCCCAGGCGGCGGGGCCTTTCCAGCGCGGTGTCTTGATGCGGGCCATGAACGGCACTCCTTTAGGGCGCGTAGCTGTTGCAGCCCCAGCGCTTCCAGTTGCGGACACGCGGG
>JASGDV010000201.1:0-32128 GCA_049841255.1 Sphingobium sp. | reverse complement strand
TGTGACGGCTGGTTTCGGCCCATTGCGGACATCCAGTCTTCGTCATCCCAGCGAAAGCTGGGATCTCTTTTGACGCCTGACTGTGCCACAAAAAGAGAGATCCCAGCTTTCGCTGGGATGACGAAGACTGGATGTCCGCAATGGGCCGAAACCAGCCGTCACAAGATCGTGGGTTTGGCGAACTATACAATCGCCAAATATTAAGGATTTCTGCGTAATATTCGCCCGAAAGGCCGCGCGCGCGGCATCCGGGGGTGAAGGCGAATGCGGCAGGAGCGGGTTTCATGGGCGACGGCGCGCGCGGATATGTTGGTGGCTCCGCCATGGTCGGCGCTGGACAAGCTGTTGCTGGCCGCCATCTGCATCGCGACGCTGTTTTTCGCCATTGTGACTCCCCCTTTCCAGGCACCTGACGAGAATCAGCATTATATGAAGGCGCTGCTGCTGTCCGAAGAGCGGATTCTGGCGGAGCAGGAGGGAGAAAGGGTCGGCGCCCATCTGCCCCGCGCGGCGCTCGATCTTCATGCCGTCGACTTCCCGACCGATGTGCCCCCCGATCTGCGCCGGTTCGATCAGGAAATGCTTGCCAAGGCATGGACGGCGGACGCTTCGCGGCCCGGTCGCGCTTTCGGCGATTTCCCCAATGTCGCCAATTATGCGCCGACGCTCTATGCACCGGGCGCCGCCGGGCTGATCGTGGGAGACGCGCTGGGATTGCCGCGACTGGGCGCATTTTATGCTGGTCGCCTGGTGAACGCGTTGGCGGCGCTGGCGATGCTGGTCATGGCGCTCCGCCTGCTTCCCTTCGGCCGCAACGCTTTCCTCGCGACGGCCTTGCTGCCGACCTTTTGCTATCAGAACGGGTCCTTGTCCCCGGATGCGATCATCAACGGCCTTGGCTTCATCGGCCTCGCGCTCGCGCTGCGGATGGGCTTCATGGGAAGCACGCCGCTGCGTTCGGCATCCATGCTCCTTGTCGCGCCGCTGCTGGCGCTGGCCAAAGGCGTCTATCTGCCGCTGATGGCGGCGGGCCTGCGCTGGCCGCAGGGTTGGCGCGACCGGCGCTTCCTTCTGCCGATAGCGGCGATGGCGGCTGGCGCGGTGTTGTTTATTTTGTGGATGAAAATGTCGGGGGGCAGTCAAACGCTCTATCACATCGTCTCGCGCAAGACGGGGGAGTCGGTGATGACCGCGCCCCTCGCCGCGCAACTGGGAGTCATCCTGCAAGATCCGCTGGCCTATGTCCGGGTTCTTTTTTCGAGCATCGCCGAACGCGCGCCGGTTTATGCGCTTCAGATCGTGGGACGGTTCGGATGGAACGCGATCCTGCTGCCGCTTGCCGCCTATGCGCTGGCGGCGGGGATGCTGGGCGCAGGCGTCCTGAGCGGATCGGGCGCGCGTTTTGGCGTCGGACAAAGGCTCTGGTGGCTGGCGGTGGCGGCAGGAACCGCCCTGCTGATCGAGACGGCCATGTATCTGACCGGCACGGAACTGGGCGCGGACTATATCCAGGGAACGCAGGGACGCTATTTCCTGCCGGTTCTGCCGCTGGCGCTGCTGGCGTTCATGCCCTCCACGCCCGTGAGAGGCGCGCGCGCCATCTTCGCCGGAGCGGCGCTGATCCTATTGGCGGTCGCCGCGCTCTGCGTGGTGGACAGTTTCTGGGTCCACGGCTTCGTCACTTCCGATGGAATGCCGCCCCATCAAAGCCTAGTGAAAGCACTGCTGCTCCCCTCCCCCCGCTGGTAGCCAGAGGCGGCAGAAGGCCAGCCAGCCGAGCCCTTCGATCCATCCGGCGATCACGTCGCTGGGCCAATGCACGCCCAGCCATATGCGGCTGATGCCGATGCAAGCCACCGCGAGCCCGGCAGCGGCATAAGCGGGCCGACGGCCAGCCAGCATCGCCAGCGCGCCGAAAAGGATCATGGTCCCCGCCGCGTGACCGCTGGGGAAACTGTAGCTGTGCACCATGTCCAGATGCGGCAGAATGTCCGGCCGGGGCGCGGCGAAAATCTGTTTCAACCCAAGGTTGAGCAGCCATCCACCCGCCGCCGTCAACAGCAGCCAGAGAGCGTGG
Organism: Sphingobium sp.; assembly: GCA_049841255.1. GTDB lineage: Bacteria > Pseudomonadota > Alphaproteobacteria > Sphingomonadales > Sphingomonadaceae > Sphingobium. The sequence goes on along the minus strand of JASGDV010000201.1, from coordinate 30,051 downwards.
CTGCGCCTTCCGCGCCAGAGCAGGATGCAAAGCGCGACAGCCAGCAGGATAGGGCGCTTGCCAGTCCCGCCGATCTTCGAGGCGACCTGCATCGGCTGCGTGAAGGGCTGGCCCATCGCACTGTCGCGCAATTGTCCCGCCCATCCCATCATCGCTTCATTGGGGCGGTCGAGCAAACCCTGACGCTGAAGCAGCGCAATCGCCAGTACGCAAAGAAGCGCGAGAACCAGGGCTCCCGCTCCCCGTTGCCACGGCCTTCGTTCAGATATGAAGCGCGCGGCCATAAGCGGCGAGCACGCTTTCATGCATCGCTTCGGAGATGGTCGGGTGCGGGAAGACCGTCTCCATCAGTTCCGCCTCGGTGGTCTCCAGCGTCTTGCCCACGGTATAGCCCTGGATCATCTCGGTCACTTCCGCGCCGACCATGTGCGCGCCGAGCAGTTCGCCGGTCTTCGCGTCGAACACGGTCTTCACGAAGCCTTCCGCCTCGCCCAGCGCGATCGCCTTGCCGTTGCCGATGAAGGGGAAATTGCCGACCCTCACCTCATAGCCCGCTTCCTTCGCCTTGGCTTCGGTCAGGCCGACCGAGGCGATCTGCGGATGGCAATAGGTGCAGCCGGGGATGTTCCGCACATCCATCGCGTGCGGGTGCTTGCCCGCGATGGCTTCGGCGGCGATCACGCCTTCGTGGCTCGCCTTGTGCGCCAGCCATGGCGGCGCGGTCACGTCGCCAATGGCCCAGATGCCATCGACATTGGTGCGGCAATGGGCGTCGGTCACGATATGGCCGCGCTCGGTCTTCACGCCCAGTTCCTCCAGCCCGATATTCTCGGTGTTGGGGAGGATACCGATGGCGACGATGACATGGCTGTAGTCGCCGGAGACGATCTTGCCGTCCTTGCCCTTGATCGCCGCCTTGACGCCGGACGCACCGGCTTCCAGTTTTTCGACGCCCGCGCCGGTCATGATAGTCATGCCCTGCTTCGTCAGCGCCTTTTCGAGGAAGGCGGAAACGTCCGCATCCTCGACCGGGACGATGCGGTCCATCATTTCCACGACCGTCACGTCCGCGCCCATGTCATTATAGAAGCTGGCGAACTCGATCCCGATCGCGCCGGAGCCGATGACGAGCAGCTTGCCCGGCATTTCCGGCGGCGTCATGGCGTGGCGATAGGTCCAGACGCGCTTGCCGTCCGTCTTGGCGAAAGGCAGGTCGCGGGCGCGCGCGCCGGTCGCAACGATGATGTTCTTCGCGGTCAATTCCTCGCTCTTGCCGTCCTTCGTGACGCTGAGCTTGCCCTTCGCGACCAGCTTTCCGTCGCCCATATGGACGGCGATCTTGTTCTTCTTCATCAGGTGCGTAACGCCCTGATTAAGCTGTTTCGCAACGCCGCGCGAACGCTTCACCACCGCGTCGAGGTCGGCGCTGATCTTCTCCGCCGCAAGACCATAGTCCTTGGCGTGCTGCATATAATGGAAGATTTCGGCGGAACGCAGCAGCGCCTTGGTCGGGATGCATCCCCAGTTGAGGCAGATGCCGCCCAGATTCTCGCGCTCGACGATGGCGGTCTTGAGGCCCAGTTGGGCGCAGCGGATCGCGGCGACATAGCCGCCGGGACCGGAACCCAGAACGATGACATCGTAATTCTCAGCCATGGGTCACACTCATTTCCTGATAGCTTGTTTCATTCAGCCGGCAGCGGCGGCACGAAGCGGGGCTGGCGGTCCTCGCCGATCGCGACGAAGGTGAAGGTCGCCTGCGTCACGCGATAGGATCGGTCGTCATGCCGGGTTCGGCGCCATGCCTCCACGTCGATCCGCATGGATGTGCGACCCACGCCCACCAGACTGGCATAGACGGACACTTCGTCGCCCACGACCACGGGCCGCAGGAAGGTCATGCCTTCCACCGCGATCGTGACGGCGCGTCCCTTGGAATGGCGCGCCGCGACCGATCCGGCCGCGGAGTCCATGAGGCTCATCAGCCAACCGCCGAAAATATCCCCATAGGGATTGGTGTCAGCGGGCATGGCGATGACGCGGACGGCAGGGCAGCCTTCAGGCGGCTGTTCCTCCGCATGCGGCATCAGGCGAGCATCCCCAGCGGATTTTCGACCAGTTGCTTGAACATCTGCATCAGCCGCGCGCCATCAGCGCCATCGATGGCGCGATGGTCGAAGCTGCCGGTCGCCGTCATGACAGTCGCGATCTGAAGGCTGTCGTCGATGACATAGGGCCGCTTCTTACCCGCGCCGATGGCCATGATCATGCCCTGCGGCGGGTTGATGACCGCCTCGAACTGCTTGATGCCGAACATGCCCATGTTGGAGAGCGAGGCCGTGCCGCCCTGATATTCCTCGGGCTTCAGCTTTCCTTCCTTGGCGCGGTCGGCCAGATCCTTCATCGCGGTGGAGATGGCGGCGACGCCCTTGCTGTCCGCCCCGGCGATGATGGGCGTGATAAGCCCACCGGGGATCGACACGGCGACGGAAATGTCGGCGCGCTGGAACTTCAGCATCTGGTCGCCCGCGAACTGCACATTGCATTCGGGCACGGCGACCAGCGCGACGCCCAACGCCTTGATCAGCAGATCGTTGACCGACAGCTTGACCCCGCGCGAGGCCAGCCCGTCATTCAGCTCCGCCCGCAATTTCAGCAATTTATCGAGCTGAATATCGACCGTCAGGTAAATATGGGGCACCTGCTGCTTGGATTCGGTCAGGCGGCGCGCAATCGTCTTGCGCATGTTGGAGAGCTTGACGACCTCATGCGGGATGCCGAAGTCCTGTGCAGCGGCAGGCGCAGCAACCGGCGCAGCGGCGGCGGCGGGCGCAGCCACGCCGGGCCTGACATCTTCCAGATCGGCCTTCACGATCCGGCCATTGGGGCCTGAACCAGTAATATTGGCCAGATCGACGCCCTTTTCCTGCGCCAGACGGCGGGCAAGAGGGCTGACCTTGATACGGCCGCCATCCTGTTTCTCCGGGACCGGATCGGCTTTCGGCGCGAGCGGCGTCGCGGGAGCGGTTTCCGCCTGGGGTGCGGAAGCGGCTTCGGCCTTCGGTGCGGGAGGAGCTTCCGCCTGACCGCCATTCTGAGCGGCTGCGGCCACGTCCTCTCTCTCTTCGGCCAATATGGCAATGACTGCGCCGACCTTCACGCCCTCCGTGCCTTCCGGAATCACGATCTTCGCAATAGTCCCTTCGTCGACGGCTTCGAACTCCATCGTCGCCTTGTCCGTCTCGATCTCCGCCAGCAGATCACCGGACGAAACGCTGTCCCCCTCCTTCACCAGCCACTTCGCGAGCGTCCCTTCTTCCATCGTCGGGGACAGGGCAGGCATCTGGATCGTCTTGCTCATGCAGCGGGGGCCTCTTCTTCTCGCATATCTATTCTATCTGGCGGAAAGCCTTTCAAGGCTCGTTTCGGCGCTTTGAGGGAAGCGGTCAAGGGCGCGCCTTGCGCTTGGCCCGATTATGCATCACATTTCACCCAGTTGGTTCATGGAGCTGGCAAAGACGGACTTTGGGCCGTCGGGCATATGCGGGGGCATGGAGAAGTGCGGACATATCTGGTTGTCGTGGACGAATCGCCGGAGGCGGAAACCGCGTTGCGTTTCGCCGCCCGGCGCGCGGCCAAGACCAATGGCGCGGTGCGTATCCTGGCGCTGATCCCGCCATCCGAATTCGTGCAATGGGGCGGCGTCCAGGCCACGATGGAGGACGAGGCGCACCAGCGGGCCGAGGCACTGGTGATGAGCGCGGCGGGAACATTGACGGATGAATCCGGCATCCGTCCCAGCATCACCGTCAAGCAGGGCGATCCGGTGGCGGTCGTGCGTCAGATGCTCGACGAGATGGACGATGTCGCCGCCCTTGTGCTGGGCGCGGCGGCGAGCGGCAATCCGGGCAAGCTGGTATCGCACTTCGCGGGCGCGGATGCGGGCAAGCTGCCCTGCCCCATCATGATCATCCCCGGCGGGCTGGACGCGGAGGCCATCGACCGGCTGAGTTGATGTTCAGCGTTTCCTGTGCTTGCCCCGCGCGCTGCCGATATGGCGGATATTGGCGGGACGGCCGCGCCTGACGCCCGGACGGGCGCGATCCTTCTTGAAGCTGGGCCGTTGCGGCGGCGCATCGGGCAATTCGAAGCGGAGTGCGCCGTTGATCGGGTCCGCCTCCGCCAGCCGCAATTGCAGGCGCTGGCCGACCGTATAGCGGTCGCCGCTTTCCACGCCCTCCAGAGCGCGAGCGGCTTCATCATAATAGAAACGCTCGTCGCCCAATGTGGACACCGGCACCAGCCCATCGCCGCCCAGTCCCTCCACCGTCGCGAAGAAACCGAAATTCTGGACTCCGGTGATGCGCGCCTCCACCAGATCGCCGACATGCGCGGCGAGGAAGGCCGCGACATAGCGGTCGACGGTTTCCCGCTCCGCTTCCATGGCGCGGCGTTCATGCTGGCTGATCATCTCGCCGACGCGGCCCATATTCTCATAATCCTCGCCGCTGAGCGAGGTGCGGTCGGGCAGCGCGCCGCCCTTGGGCGCGGGCATCTCCAGCCCATAGGCCCCCACCAGAGCTCGATGCACCAGCAGGTCGGCATAGCGCCGGATCGGCGAGGTGAAATGCGCGTAACTGCCCAGCGCGAGGCCGAAATGCCCCATATTCTGCGGGCTGTAATAGGCTTGCGTCTGGCTGCGGAGGATTTGCTCCATGATCTGCGGCTTTTCTTCCGCCTCGCCGACGCGGTCGATCAGGCGGTTGAACGTCGCGGGCTTGATGACCTGCCCCCGCGCGAAGTCGATGTCGAAGGTCGCGAGATAATCCTTGAGCGCCACCAGCTTGTCGCGGCTGGGCGGTTCATGATCGCGATACATGACCGGGGCCTTCTTCGCCTCCAGCGCCTTGGCGGCGGCGACGTTTGCAGCAATCATATAATCCTCGATCAGCATATGCGCGTCGAGCCGTTCGCGCACCGCTACGCTGACGATCTTGCCCCATTCGTCCAGCACCACGCGCCGTTCCGGCAGGTCGAGCGCCAGAGGATCGCGCTTCTCCCGCGCCTTGCGGAGCAGCGCCCAACAGGCCCAGAGGGGCTGCAATGCCGGTTCCAGCAACGCATGATCTTTCGTGCCATCGATGGCGGCCTGAGCGTCTTCATAGGCGAGCACTGCCGCCACGCGGATCACCGCGCGCGAAAAACGCCATGACGTCACCTTGCCCCTGGCATCGATGACGAGATGGCAGGCCATCGCCGCCCTGTCCTCCCCCGCGCGCAACGAGCACATGTCGGAGGAAAGCTGGTGCGGCAGCATCGGCACGACCAGATCGGGGAAATAGACGCTGTTCCCGCGCTTTCTCGCTTCCCGGTCGAGCGCGCTGCCGGGACGGACATAATAGCTGACATCCGCGATGGCGACGATGGCGCGATAGCCGCCCGGATTGGCGGGGTCTTCGTCGTGCGCGGCCCACACGGCGTCGTCATGGTCTCGCGCGTCCACCGGGTCGATGGCGACGATGGGCAAATGGCGTAAATCCTCGCGCTTGTCCTCATGCAAAGGGAGGTTGGAGGCGATGACAGCTTCTTCCTCCACCTGTTCCGAAAAGACGTGGGGAATGCCATGCTTGTGAATCGCGATCAGGCTGAAGCTGCGCGGCGCGAAAGGGTCGCCCAATATGTCCGTCACCCTCGCGCTGATGCGCGGCGGCCGACCGACCGGCTCGGCCAGCACCAGATCGCCCGCCTTGGCCGTGCCCGCATCGGAAATGGGCGTATCCCTACGGATGCGCTTGTCCACCGGACGCAGCCACAATTTGCCCCCGTCCGCCTCCTCCACCACGCCCAGCAGTTCCTCGCTGGCCTTGGCCAACTTCTTCATGGGATGAGCGACCCAGCCCCGTCCGGCCTCCTCCGTCCGGGCCAATATACGGTCGCCGATGGTAAGGGCGCCCCGCTTCCCTCGCTCGACCACGCGCAGGCGCGGGGCGGGCTGGCCTTCCGCCTCCCAGCGTTCGGGCGTGGCGATCAGGGTGGTGTCGTCCACATCGACGATCCGCAGCACCGTGACCTTCGGCACGCCGCCCATCTTGTGAAAGGCGCGCGCGGGGCCGATGTCGATCAACCCTTCGTCAGCCATATCCTTGAGCAGCGCCTTGAGCGCGATCTTCTCCTGCCCCTTGAGGCCAAAGGCTTTCGCGATCTCTCGTTTGCCCGCAGGCTGTTCGGATTGGGTGATAAATTCCACCACCTGATCGCGGGTCGGGAAACCGGCGGGCCGCACCTTTGCGGGCTTTTTCTGTTTTTGGGTCGATGCCATAGGCTTCCTATAGGAAGCGCCCACCCCCCGCGCCAGTGTGGCGGGAAATAAAGCTGGACGGCGTGGTGCCGGATGAGGGGATCGAACCCCCGACCTTCGGTTTACAAAACCGCTGCACTACCGCTGTGCTAATCCGGCCCTCGCTGTCCGCCGACGCCCTTACTATCAGATGACGCCGAACGTCCAGCCCTCAGTCGCGGCGATCCGTATATCCAGCGGCGGCGGCGTCCAAAGTTCCGCCCTTCCCGCCGCCCCGCGCATCCACGCGGCGGTCAGCAGCGCATCCGCGCCATGATCGTCCGGCGCAGACCCGGCATAAGGCGCACAGTCCAGCACGGACAGCGCATCGTTCAACGCCGCGAGATCACGCATCTTCGTCCGCCCTTTGGGCCGTCCGGCAGCGCGCGCGGCGATGCTGGTGTATATTTCCACCACCAGCGATCCATCCTCAGGCATCGGATCGAACGGCCACACCGGCACATCAGGCCGCACCCGGTTCAACAGCCGCATCCCGGCAAAGCTCGCCTTCGCCACCTGCGCCGCGCCGATAGCGTCATAGACGGTGGAAGGCTTACCCCCGCCACCCGCATTATAATGCGCTTCGCAGACGCGGTTATGCATGAAGTCCGCCTTCACCCCGTCCGCCTTGCCGAAATAGAAATGGCGGCGGTGCGCGTTTTCCAGCAGGCTCGCCGCACCCAGATCGGCGTCGTCACAGATGCTATCGACATAGGCCCAGAAATCCGGTCCGGTTTCCGGCACGGCATCCCCCGGCAGATAGCCGCCTCGCGCAAGGAAAGGCGGGGCGAAGCTGAAATCGAAACCGAAAAGCATCGGTTTTTCCTTCGCCGCGTCGATCAGCCAATCCGCTACCTCGGTTCGCGACCAGATGCCGGACGGAGCCTCCGCCAGCACCGGCGGGCCGCCCGCCGCCTCACAGACGCCGACCGCAATACCCTTGTGGCGCGCGCCCTTCGCTCCGGACCAATCTATCGCGACGAACCGCTCGAACCGGGGCGTCACGCCTGTTCCCGCTCCTGCCTCAGCCTGTTCCAATGCGCGATGCGTTCCGCCACCCGCGCCTCGAACCCGCGATCGCTTGGTGCATAGAAGGTCTGGGGCTCCATCTCTTCAGGCCAATAATTCGCGCCGGAAAAACCCTCCGCCGCATCATGGTCATATTCATAGCCCTTGCCGTAGCCGACCTGCTTCATGAGCTTCGTGGGCGCGTTGAGGATATTCTGCGGCGGCATCAGCGATCCGGTATCCCTTGCCGACTTCCACGCCTCCTTCATCGCCATATAGGCCGCGTTGGATTTGGGCGCGGTCGCGCAATATAGACAAGCCTGCACGATGGCGAGTTCGCCTTCGGGACTGCCGAGAAAATCATAGCTGTCCTTGGCCGCCAGACATTGCACCAGCGCCTGCGGGTCGGCGAGGCCGATATCCTCGCTTGCGAAGCGCACCAGCCGCCGCAGCACGTAAAGCGGCTCCTCCCCCGCCGTCAGCATCCGCGCGAGATAATAGAGCGCCGCCTGCGGATCGGACCCGCGCAGCGACTTATGCAGGGCGGAGATGAGATTGTAGTGCCCCTCACGGTCCTTGTCATAGACCGCCACGCGCCGGTGCAGCAGCGCCGACAGTCCCGCCGGATCGAGCGGCTCCGCCAGATCGACGGAATAGAGCGTCTCCACCTGATTGAGCAGGAAACGCCCGTCCCCGTCGGCGCTGGCGACCAAAGCCTCTCGCGCGGCGGCGTCCAGCGGCAGAGGGCGGTCCATCAGCGCCTCGGCCCGCTCCAGCAATTGCTCCAGCGCCGCCGCGTCCAGCCTTCGCAGGATCAGCACCTGCGCGCGGGACAACAGCGCCGCATTCAATTCGAAGCTCGGATTTTCAGTCGTCGCGCCGACAAGCGTGACCGTGCCGTCCTCGACAAAGGGAAGGAAGCTGTCCTGCTGCGCCCGGTTGAAACGGTGGATCTCATCCACGAACAACAGCGTCCGTTGTCCCATCCGGGCGTGATCCTTCGCGGTGGCGAAGACTTTCTTGAGGTCCGCGACGCCGGAAAAGACGGCGGAGATCGGCTCGAACCGCATTCCCACCGCATCGGCCAACAAGCGCGAAATCGTCGTCTTTCCTGTCCCCGGCGGCCCCCAGAAAATGATGGAGGACAGACGCCCCGCCGCCACCATCCGCCCGATCGCGCCTTCCGGGCCGGTCAGATGATCCTGCCCCACCACATCGGTCAGAGCGCGCGGGCGCAGCCGGTCGGCCAGCGGGCCGCCATCCGTTACCACGGAAACGTCATCCTGTGCGAAAAGATCTGCCATCGCTCCCGATATAGGGATGCTTTGCCGTTCAGGGAACCGGGCTGGCCTTCATCGTCGCGCCTTGCGCCCGCTGACGGATGACGCGCAGATACGTGTCGACCAGCGCCTGATTGACCTGATCCCAGCCATAGCGTTCCGCTTCCGCCATGGCCGCCCGCCCCGCCTGCTCCCTCACGCCCGCTTCCGAGCAATAGATTTGCAACGCATCGGCAAAGGCGCCGATCGCGCCGGGGCGGATCAGCCGACCGGTCACGCCGTCCGTGACAAGGCTCTCGCTCCCTGTCGCGCGCGCCGCCACCGTCGGCAGGCCGCAGGCCATCGCCTCCAATGTCACATTGCCGAAGGTTTCCGTGACGGAGGGGTTGAACAGCATGTCCATGCTCGCCACGGCGCGGCCCAAATCCGCGCCTTTCTGAAAGCCGGTGAAGACGGCATGCGGCAGCCGGTTCTGGAACCATTCCCGCGCTGGCCCCTCTCCCACCACCAGCACCTTGTGCCGCACCTGCCGCGCGACGAGCTGGTCGATGCTGTCGGAGAAGACATCCAGTCCTTTTTCCATCACCAGCCGTCCGATGAAGCCGATGACCGGCACGTCATCCCCTATGCCGATGGACCGCCGCCATTCGGGATCGCGGCGGCCGGGGTGGAAAATCTCGCGGTCGATGCCGCGCGTCCAGATGCCGACATCATAGCTCATCCGCTGTTCGCGCAGCAGTTGCGCCATCGATTCGGACGGCGCGACGATGGCGTCGCACCGGCGATAAAAACGCCGCAGCATCGATTCGATCACCGGCTCCAGAAAGGCCAGCCCATAGTAGCGCGGGTAGGTTTCGAAGCGCGTATGGACAGACGCCACGGCGGGAAGCCCGTTGCCGCGCGCCCAGCTTACCGCGCGATGGCCGAGCGGATCGGGGCTGGACACATGGATGAGATTGGGCGCGAAAGTCCGCAAGTCGCGCTGCACCGCGCCCGACATGCGGTAGGGAATCCGGTATTCCTTGCGCCCCGGCACGGGAATGGAAGGCGTGCTCACCAGATCGCCGGTCGGCTCAAAGGCAGGCGTGTCGATAGTGGGGGAATAGACGCGAACCGCCGCCCCCTGCCGCAACAAATAGCCGACAAACCGATTGAGCGCCTGATTCGCGCCGTCTCGCACATAGTTATAATTGCCGCTGAAAAGCGCCACGCGCAGGCCGGTTGCATCCATCCCGGCCCCTTAACCCAGCCCGAGCCAAAACCCAAGGGAACCTGCGCCCGCTTCGGACATTTTGCTGTCGCGAGGTCGGGCGAGCGAAGCGGGAAAGGATGCTTCTTCATGTCCGCGAGCCATCATGCAGGAATGCGCGTCAAATGGAATCGCGGACAGGGCGTCGGCCGGGGACGGATCGCGGCCTGTTTCGATCACCAGGTCGAATACAGGATCGAAGGTATGCGGGTCCGCCGCAATGGTTCCCCGCAAAATCCCGCATGCCTCATCATCATGGATGCTGGAGGCGAAGTGCTGAAACTAGGGTCCGAACTCAGCCCGGGCTGATGGCCTCTTTCCTTGCGCTGGACCTCCCCATGATGCTGCTCCCATGCCATGAGAGGGCATGCACGATTCCCGCATGACGATAAGAGCGTTGCTGACCGGATCGCCCCGCCCTTTCCGGGGCGACGACCATAGCGCCATCGCCAAGCAACCCCGGTCCGGGCCGATCCACATCGGCTGGGAAGGGCTGGAGGGCGACAGCGTCGCGGATCGCATGCATCATGGCGGACTGGACAAGGCGATCCACCTTTACCCGCAGGATCATTATGACTGGTGGAAGGAACGCAAACCCGGCCATCCGCTGCTCGATGCGCCGGGCGCTTTCGGCGAGAATATAGCCGCGCACGGCATGACGGAGACGGACATCTGCCTTGGCGACAGATTCAGCCTGGGCGGCGCTGTCGTGGAAGTCAGCCAGGCCCGCCAGCCTTGCTGGAAGCTGGATCATCGCTTCGGCGCGCGCGACATCCTGACGACGATGGTCAGGACGGCGCGTTGCGGCATCTATCTGCGCGTCATCCGGCAGGGTGAAGCGGAGACCGGCATGACCATGGACCTGATCGATCGCCCCCTTCCGGAATGGCCGGTCGAACGCGTGTTCCGCCTCTTGATCGGCGGACAGCACAAGACCGACGTGGAAGGGATTCGCGCGCTCGCCGCGATGCCGGTGCTTGCCAGCACATGGCGGGAACGGGCCCGGAAACTGGCGGCGGGTAGATAGGCAGTGAAATATAGGCTCTGAGCGGATGACGGACGCCCATTACCGCATCCGCAAATAGGATCGCCGGATAGCCAAGCCTTCCCAAAACAAAATGGGGGCCAGCATTGCTGCCGGTCCCCACTTCCGTCGGAGCGCATGTTTCGCATTCCCTGTCGAAAATGCGATCATCACCCTCGGCGTGACCGATGCTTCCACCTCTTGCAAGGCATCCGCATCGCATTGGCTGGAGGATCGGACTGTCGTCCTATCCTGTCGCCATCTTCCTACTGGTCATGCCCGGCGTTCACTTTCGCGCGCACTTGGCATTTCCTTCAAGGAAGCCGTTCACTTCATCACGCGATCCTTGCGGACATGCTTTGAAGTAAACTCTCGAAACAGCCTCAAGACACTGATTTCTCAGCATTTGCTGGTCCGGATTTCTCCTTCCCTTCTGTCTCGATAAAGCAATGCTCTCATGACAATCGAGTCGAACAAAGCGAATTTTGGCGATCAAATGACCGTTTCGCATCGAAATCTGTGGATAAATGTGGGTAAGTCAATTTTCATGCGTAAAATCATACCATTATACTAAGCGCAAAACTTCTTCGGCCAATGGCGGCATCCGGTTCGAATGTCCCCTGGCCAGCTTCCGCTTATCGCGCCCGTCCATCCATTCGTCGGAAAATATATTCGCCTGAGATCAGCGGCTTCCGCCGTTGCCGCACGTTCATGCAACCCTGCTAGAAGCGGATGGGTTGAACCGGCAAACGCTATCGGAGGAGATAATCATGCGTAAAGCCATTCTAGCTCTGGCCGCGGTTTCGCTGGCGGTGCCCGTTTCCATGGCTTTCCCGACGGACGGCGCGCAGGCCCGCAAGCATTACCGCTACAAGGAGTGGCGCGGCCGCGATGGCCGCATGTATTGCCGCAAGTCCAATGGCACCACCGGCCTGATCGTGGGCGGCGTGGGCGGCGCGCTGGTAGGCCGCGCCATCGATACGGACGGCGACCGCGCGACCGGCACGATCCTGGGCGCTGCGGGCGGCGCGCTGCTCGGCAAGGAAATCGATAGCAAGCGCCGCTGCCGCTGAGGCGCAATCCCGTAAAGAAAAAGGGCGGCTCCTGTCGGAACCGCCCTTTTTTTTAATCCGTCGGATGCAGATTATTGGGCAGTCGCGCCCCTTGCATCATCGACGTTGAACGTCACGGCCTGACCGCCGGTCACGCCCGAAACCCGGCCATTCTTGACCGCCAGATTGAAGGCGACGGAATCAGGAAAGCGACGGCCGCTGATAACCTGACCGGTTTTGGTGTCCTTCACTTCATACACATAGGTGTAGCCTTCGTGCGTGAAGCGTTGCTTGCCGGTTTCCTCGGCATGGGCGGGAGCGATGGCGGCAACGGCGCTCAAAGCACCGGCAACGACAAATTTCGACAGCATTCGCATAGGTTTTCTCCTTAGGAATGCCGATCAAACACCTCTTGATATTCTTGTTTTTTCCAACGCCAATGTTGTTGCCGTGCAACCACATCGCAATCGCAAAATATGCCGGAACGATTGCGCGTCATGCAATCATGATGGGGGCGATTCACGCCTTCGACATGGTCAGAATATGCTGGAATTCGGCCCTGGCGAGCGGAGACACCGACAGGCGCGACTGACGCAACATGACCATGTCCGCCAGCGCCGGATCGGCCTTCATGGCCTTCAGAGTGACCGGCTTTGCCAGTTTTTCCTTCGGCGCCACATGGACGGCCACCCATTTGCCCGTCTCATCCGTGCTGTCGGGCGCGGCTTCCTCCACGATCTCCATGACCCCAACAGCTTCGACGCCGATATTACTATGATAGAAAAGCGCCAGATCGCCCTTTTTCATCGCCATCATATGCAGCTTCGCCGCATGGTTGCGCACGCCGTCCCATTCGGCCTTCCCCTTTTCGACCAGGTCGTCATAGGAAAAGACATCGGGTTCCGATTTCATCAGCCAATAGTTCATGCCCCCTCCTTGCATGAGCGGCAAAGGGCGATCAAGGACCGGATGATATTCGGCCAAGCGAGGTGATGGCGTGACTCAAGCCGTGCGGGATCAGATGCCCCTGCTCTCCATGACGGAGCTGGACAAGGCCGATTTCGCCGCGGCGATCGGCGCGTCCTTCCAGCGTTTCGGCTTTGCGATGGTCTGCGATCACGGCATGGACCCGGCGCTGATCGACGAAGGCTGGGCGCTGGCCCGGCGCTTCTTCGCGCTGCCCGAAGCAGTGAAATGCCGCTATGATGCGCTCTCCAACGGCGGGCAGCGCGGCTATACCGCTTTCGGGCGGGAGATCGCCAAGGGCGCGAGTGAAAACGATCTCAAGGAATTCTGGCATGTCGGGCGCGACCTGCCCGCAGGCGATCCGTTGAGCGAGACGATGCCGCCCAATGTCTGGCCGGAGGAATTGCCGGATTTCCAGCCTGTCTTCACCCGCCTTTTCTCCAGCTTCGACCGTGTGGGCGCGGAGCTTCTATCGGCCATCGCGCTTTATCTGGGACTGGAGGAGGATTGGTTCGCCGGTCCGGTCCGCAACGGCAACTCCATCCTGCGCCTGCTCCATTATCCTCCCGTCTCGCCCGAAGCGCCCGGTATCCGTGCGGGCGCGCATGAGGACATCAACCTCATCACCCTGCTGCTGGGCGCGGAGGAAGGCGGGCTGGAACTGAAGGATCGCCGCGGCCACTGGCTGCCCGTGGTCCCGCCGCCCGGTGCGCTGGTCATCAATGTGGGCGACATGCTGCAAAGGCTGACCAACCATGCCCTCCCCTCCACCAGCCACCGCGTCGTCAATCCGCCCCCGGAACGGCGCGGCTTTTCGCGCTACTCCATGCCCTTCTTCCTGCATCTGCGGCCGGATTTCGTCATCGACGCGCTGCCGCAATGCGTGAGCGAAGAACATCCGCGCCGCGATCCGCCGATCAGCGCGCATGATTATCTGACGGAACGGCTGGCCGAAATCGGCCTGATCGGAAAATAGGCGGACGGTTATTTCCGGCTGCGCCCCAGCGTGATGCCGATTTCCTCGCCCCGTTCGCTCAGCGCCAGCTTCACGATCTTCACCTGCACATGGCTGACCTTGCCGTCCTGAAGAAAGATGGTGTCGATGATGTGGTCGGCCACCGCTTCGATCAGCGTGAAATGCTGGCCTTCGGGCAGGGCTGAGGTCGCCGCATGTTTGAGGTCCATATAGTTTTTGGACCGGGTGAGCGGCGTATCCCGCTCATAATGATCGGCGATCTTCAATTGCGCGCGGATGGAAATCCGTAGCGGCTGCGGAAGATGCGTCTCCTCCGAGTAAATGCCGGTCAGCACATCGACGTGCAGGTTATTGACCTCCAGCGTCAGAAAATCGTCAAATGGGATGTCCATAGCTCGCCATATCGGGCCATGGGGGCTTACCCCTTGCGGCCAGTTTATACTTTCAATTTATGCCGCAGACGCTAAAGCCCGCCGCTTCCGGCGCGGTCCATGCGCCATTGACGGCGGATCGGCAAGACGTGTCATCGATAGTGCCCCTGAATCTGGTGCCCGAAAGCGCGATAGAAGAGCTGTTGGACGCGGCCTTCGGCACGGACCGGCATGGCCGCACCGCCTATCTGATCCGCGACGGGATGCCGTGGTTGCCCGCCCTTTCCTTCGGCATGGTGGATGAGCATGGCGCGCTGATCGGATCGCTGCAAAGCTGGCCCGTCGCCCTCACGCGGGAAGATGGGACGCAGACGCCGCTCATCATGGTGGGGCCGGTGGCGGTCGAGCCCACGCTTCAGCGCACGGGCCATGGACGCGCGATGATGGATGCGGTGGTCGCCGCCGCCCGCGCCCATGCGACCGAGCCGCTGATGATGATCGGCGATCCGGAATATTATGGGCGCTTCTGGGGCTTTTCCCATGAAGGAACAGGCGAATGGAACGCGCCTGGGCCTTTCGAGCACAGGCGGCTGCTGGCATTGTCGGTCGATGGGCGCCCGGTGGGCGGCAAGGGGATGCTTGGCCCGAGGATGAAGGTCGCGGCCTGATTTCCGGCGACGGTCAGAAAGCAGATTTTCTATCCATTTTCAGTTGCTTGTGTCATGATTCATCTATCCTGTTCGAATGTCGAAGGACGCGCGCGAAGGCAAAGTGTTCCCGCGTGCTTCGACAGGCTCAGCACGAACGGCGGCGGGAGCAAGCCACCCCATGACCATGATCCGTCCTGCATAATCCCCTTTGCCTTCGGGCGCGGCTCATCCTATCTCGGCGCCATGCCGATGGAACCGCCGCCCGACCTTGCCAGCCTGTCCCTGACCGACATCGCGCGCCTGCTCTCTGAAAAGCGCCTGCCTCCGGTCGAGAAGTGGAATCCGGAACATTGCGGCGACAGCGACATGCGGATCGCGCGCGACGGCACATGGTTCCATCAGGGATCGCCCATCGGCCGGGAAGCCATGGTGCGGCTTTTCTCCACCATATTGCGGCGCGAGCCGGACGGCTCCCATGTCCTCGTCACCCCGGTCGAAAAGCTCTCCATCGAGGTGGAGGATGCCCCCTTCGTGGCGGTCGAACTGAAAAGCGAGGGCGAGGGCAGGGATCGCGCCATCGCCTTCCGCCTCAACACGGGCGATATCGTGACGGCAGGGCCGGACAATGCGCTGACGGTGCGGGAAAGCGGGAACGGCCCTCATCCCTATCTGTATGTGCGCGGCGGCATGGAAGCGTTGGTCGCGCGCAGTGTCTATTATGAAATGATCAACATCGCCCTCGACGAAGGCGGCGAGCGGGTGGGCCTTTGGAGCAACGGGACATTCTTCCCGCTGGATGGCGCGGCATGACGCTGGCTGAGAGATTGCGTACCGCCCTGATCGAAGGGCATCGCGAAGGAGCCGCGCTCCTCCCCTCCGACACGCGCGACCCGCGCATCGATGGCGAGATGGTGCTGGCCCCCGCCGCCGTGCTGGTGGCGATCACCGAGCGGCCGGAACCGGGCCTGATCCTGACGCAAAGATCGTCCTCGCTCCGCAAACATGCGGGCCAGGTCGCCTTTCCCGGCGGCCGGGTGGACGACAGCGACCCGGACGAAATCGCCGGCGCTCTGCGGGAAGCGCGGGAAGAGATCGGCCTGCCCCCCGATCAGGTCCAGATCATCGGCATATCCGACCGCTATCATACCTTCACCGGCTTCGACATCGTGCCGGTGCTGGGCGTCATCCCGCCCGACCTGCCCCTCGTCCCGCAGCAAAGCGAGGTGGACGACTGGTTCGAGCTTCCCCTCGCCTTCGCGCTCGATCCGGCCAATCGGATCAAAAGATCGATTGAATTTCAAGGTTCTGAGCGGCATTATTACGAAATATTCTGGCAAGACCGGCGCATCTGGGGCGTGACCGCCGCGATCCTTGCCAATCTTTCGCGCAGGCTGGGCTATGATCCTGTCGCTGCCTGATGCCTCCTGGCGTCATCGCGCTGGCCTCGATGCCCTGCTCGCCGCGCTCGAAGCGGATCGGGGGCATGCGCGCTTTGTCGGCGGCATGGTGCGTGACAGTCTGCTGGGCCTGCCGGTCAACGATCTGGACATCGCGACCACGCTGACGCCGCAGCAGGTCATGGACCGGCTGAAAGCGGCGGGGATCAAGGCCGTTCCGACCGGCATCGACCATGGCACGGTGACGGCGGTGACGGCGGGCGGCCCGGTCGAGATCACAACCCTGCGCCATGACGTCAGCACGGACGGCCGCCGCGCCACCATCGCCTATACGGACGACTGGCGCGAAGACGCCGCCCGGCGCGATTTCACGATCAACGCCCTTTATGCCCATCCGCTGACCGGCGAGATCAGCGATTATTTCAACGGGATCGGCGATCTGGAAGCGCGGCGGGTGCGCTTCATCGGCGACGCTTCGGCGCGCATCGCGGAGGATCATCTGCGCATCCTGCGCTATTTCCGCTTCCTTGCCCGCTTCGGCCATGACGATCCGGATGCGCAAGCCTATGCGGCCTGCGTGGCGGCCGCCAACAGCCTGATGGCGCTGTCTCGCGAGCGCATAGCCGACGAATTGCTCAAGCTGCTGGCCGTGGCCGCACCCGTCGCCGCCCTGCGCCTGATGGTGGATGGCGGCATATTGCGCCCCGTCCTGCCGGAAATCGACGCGGCGGGCGTGGAACGGCTCGCAGCGCTTGTCGAGCGGGAAGCCACCTGCGCGACGCAGCCCGCGCCGCTGCGCCGGTTGGCTGCCCTCCTCCCCCGCGATGCGCGGACGGCGGATGCGGTGGGCGCGCGGCTCAAGCTCTCCAACAAAGCCCGCAAGCGCCTGGTCGCGGCATTGGAGGTCATGCCTCAGGACTTGCCACCCCGTACGCTCGCCTGGCGGATCGGGGTGGAGAGCGCGGTCGACCGCATCCTGCTCGATCCTTCCGCGCCAATTGCCGAACTGGCCGCGCTTCAGGGGTGGACGCCGCCCACGCTGCCCATCGGCGGCGGCGCTTTGATCGAACGCGGTCTTGCACCCGGCCCGGACGTGGCAAAGGCTCTCAACGAAGTGCAGGAAATCTGGGTGGCGGAGGGCTTTCCCGATGCCGCCCGCGTCGCCCAGATCGCGGATCAGACCGTCTCGAAATTCCAGCGCGCGCGCCAATAATCGAAAGCGTCGGCCTCGTTCATCGGCCTGGCGAAATAATAGCCTTGCCCCTGCCAGCAGCCCAGACGTTGCAGTTCCAGCGCCAGTTCCTGCGTCTCGATGCCTTCGGCCGTCACATGCATACCGAGCGATTCGGCCAGCGACAGGATCGTCCGCACGATCACCGCCTTGTCGCGGTCCTCCAGCATGGAAAAGACGAAGCTGCGGTCGATCTTCAATATGTCGATAGGCAGGCTGTGCAGGCTGGCGAGATTGGAATAGCCGGTGCCGAAATCGTCCATCGCGACCGACATGCGCAAATCCTTGAGCGCGACCAGCAGCTTGCGCGCCTTGTCCGGGTCCGCCACGATGGCGCTTTCGGTGATTTCGGCGGTCAGCCGGTTGCCCGCGATGCCCGAATAGCGCAGCGCCTCCTCGAACATCGACGCCACATCGTCGCGCGCCATATGGATCGGCGACAGGTTGACGTTCACGCGGACCGGCAAAGGCTCGCCGAATTTGGCGTCCCACCGGGCGAGCGCCTGCGTCGCCTCATAGGTCGCCCAGCGCCCCAGCGGCGCGATCAGGCCGCTTTCTTCCGCCACCGCGATAAATTCGACGGGAGAAATATGTCCCAGTTCCGGGTCATGCCAGCGGGTCAGGGCTTCAAAACCCGTAATCTCGCCGGTCTGCAAATGGATGAGGGGCTGAAACGCCAGGGTCAGTCCGCCCTGCGCCAGAGCATCGCGCAGCTTGCTTTCCAGCGTGAAGCGCCGTTGCGCTTCCTTGAGCACACCATTGCGATAGATTTCGACCTTGCCGCTCCGCTTGGCGATCTTGACCGCGGCCTGCGCCTTGCGGATGATGTCGTCGGGATCTTCGTCAATGTCCGCGGAGATGGCGCAGCCGATGGCGCAATCCACCCGGATATGCAGGCCGCTCAGGCGAATGGGCGCGCTCAGGGCTTCATTGATCCTCTGAACGATTTGAAGAGCGTCGGACATATCATTGTTAAGCCGTGCGAAAATGGCGAAATCATTGCCGCCGATCCGCGCCAGCACATCGCCCTGGCGCAGGCAAGACTTGAACCGCTTCGCCACGGTGATGAGCAGTTCGTCGCCCGCCATCGGTCCCAACGATTCATTGACGCGACTGAACCGGCTGAGATCGATCGCGATGATCCCGAACTGGGTCTTTTCAGGCCAGGCGGAACCGCAGATGCGATCGTCGATCTCTTCGCTGAAACCGGCCCGGTTCGGCAGGGCCGTCAATCCATCGGACAGCAATTCGCGGCGCAGGCTTTTTTCGACGCTGCGTTCGCGGGTGTAGTCCACCGCGGTGAAGAGATATTGCTGCGCGCCGTCGCTCCGGGCAGGCAGACGCCCGATCATGCACAGATAATGTTCCGGACCCAGCGCACCTTCACGCCATGATTCGAAGCTGCCATGATCGCGTTTGGATGCGATCAGGTGCATGATTTTCTTGGTCCATTCGCCCACGGCCTTCCTGCTGTCGCTGTCCTGCGGCGTGGATGCGGGAAAGGTTTCCGCGAAGGCCCGATTCGTGCGGACGACCGTGAGTTGGCCATCCGCATAAGTCAGGATGGCCGCATATTGACCGATGGCGGCCAGCCATTCATCGGTTTCGATGATCCTTTCGGCATGCGGTCCATCCTTTACGCGCGCGGGGGCGTTTCCGGACTTGTCTGAAAGGCCGCTTCGAACCGACATGGTTCCGGCGTAAAATGAAACGGTTAATTTTCCGGAAATATGGTTAGCTTTTCATATCAAAACCGATTGTTCCGGGGGAAGCCGGTAGGCGGCATCCGACCGGCCGCTCCCCGGGCCACGCGCCATGGAGTCATGTCCGCTTCGGTGCGGACGCGACCGGTTTCCCCACCCATGGTCCAACTGAGGCCATCGACGAAGCGGAACGCGATGGCGTCTGACAGCCCTCCATCGCGGTAACGCTGCATCTGCACCCCCTGCCCGCGCGCCATGCGCGGCATTTCGGTCAGGGAATAGACCAGCAGCTTGCGATTTTCCCCCACGACGGCGACGCTGTCCGCCTCCGCCGCGACGGGACGCACGACCGCCAGCTTCGCCCCGGCGCGCAGGTTCACCACCTGCTTGCCCTTGCGCGTTTCCGCAATCACGTCGCCCATGGCCGCGACGAAGCCGCGCCCGTCCGACGCCGCAAGCAGCAATTCGCCGCCGGTCCGCGCAGGAAGCAGGGCGACGATGCCGCCTTCATTGTCCATATCGACCATCATCCGCACCGGATCGCCAAAGCCGCGCCCGCCCGGCAGCTTGTCCGCGCCCAGCGTGTAGATGCGGCCCGTCTCCGTCGCCAGCAGCAGCTTGTCGGTCGTCTGCGCGTGGAAGGCGATCATCGGGCCGTCGCCTTCCTTGAATTTCAGCGTGTCGGCGGAGGCCAGGTCGCGATGTCCGCTCATCGCCCTGATCCAGCCGCGTTCGGACAGGATCACGGTGATCGGCTCGCGCTCGATCATCGCCTCCAGCGGGATTTCGCGCGCGGGGGCCGCTTCTTCCACCAGACTGCGGCGGCGGCCGATGTCGCTGTCGGGCGAATAGCGTTTGCGCAGGTCCGCGAGGTCCTTCTTGAGCCGAGTCCGTTGCCGCGCCGGGCTTTCGACCAGCTTGGTGAGTTCGTCCCGTTCCTTCAGCAATTCCGCATGTTCGCGGCGAAGCTCCATCTCCTCCAGCTTACGCAGGGAGCGCAGCCGCATGTTGAGGATCGCTTCGGCCTGCCGGTCGGTGAGCTGGAATTCCTCCATCATCACCGCCTTCGGCTCATCCTCGGTGCGGATGATCTCGATCACGCGGTCGAGATTGAGATAGGCGATGATGTAGCCGTCCAGCAGTTCCAGCCGGGCCGCGATCTTGTCCAGACGGTGCTTCGCGCGCTTCACCAGCACGTCGATCTGGTGCCGCAGCCATTCGACCAGCACCTCGCGCAGGCCCATGACGCGGGGCGTCCGGCTGGCGTCCAGCACGTTGAGGTTGAGGCTGAAACGGTTTTCAAGGTCCGTCAGGCGGAACAGGCTGTCCATCAGTACGTCGGGATCGACGGTGCGCGCGCGCGGTTCGATGACGATGCGGATTTCCGCGTCGCTCTCATCCCTGACATCGGCCAGGATCGGCAGCTTCCTGTCGTTGATGAGCGCGGCGATCTGCTCGATCAGCTTGGATTTCTGCACCTGGAAGGGGATTTGGGTCACGACCGCGACCCATGTGCCGCGCCCGCCCTCTTCCTTGTGCCAGCGCGCCCGCGTGCGGAACGCCCCGCGCCCGGTCGCATAAGCCTCCGATATGATGGAGGGGCTGTCCACCAGCACGCCGCCGGTCGGGAAGTCCGGCCCCTTCACGACCTCCATCAGCGCGGCATGGTCGGCTTCGGGGTTGTCGATCAGCAATGTCGCGGCGTCGATCAGCTCCGCGACATTATGCGGCGGGATGCTGGTCGCCATGCCGACCGCGATGCCGCTGGCGCCATTGGCGAGCAGGTTGGGGAAGAGGCCGGGGAAAACCTCCGGCTCCTCATCCTCGCCATTATAGGTGGGGCGGAATTCGACCGTGCCTTCGTCCAGGCCCGCCATCAGATCGGCCGCCGCCTGCGTCAGCCGCGCCTCTGTATAGCGCATCGCCGCCGCATTATCGCCGTCGATATTGCCGAAATTCCCCTGCCCGTCGACCAGCGGCGTCCGCAGCGAGAAGTCCTGCGCCAGACGCACCATGGCGTCATAGACCGACGCATCGCCATGCGGGTGATATTTGCCGATCACGTCGCCCACGACACGGGCGCATTTCTTGTAGGCGGTGGTATTGCGCGCCGGATTGGCGACAAGCACGTCCGGCGAAGCGCCCGACGGTTCCATCCGCAGCAGCCGCATCGCCCAGAGCAGCCGCCGGTGCACCGGCTTCAACCCGTCGCGCAGGTCCGGCAACGACCGCGCCGTGATGGTGGAAAGGGCGTAGACCAGATAACGCTGCGACAGCGCATCGTCGAAAGGATGGTCCTTGATGTCGTCGAACGGATCGCGAAAGTCAGTCATCGCGAAGCCGAATAGCAGGGGATCGGCAAAACGGAAACCGGATTGAAGGCGATAAAGACCTTGCCTCACGCGCGGGCAATGCGGATAGCTGCCCGCAGGTTGGGGAGATATTCCATGGATGCACGTCCCGTCGCGGTTCTGATCCTGATGACCGCGCTGTCCTCTTGCGGCCAGCGGCCGGAAGGCGGCGTCGCGCAGGAAGCCCTGGATACGCCCGCCGCTCCGTCCGCTCCCGGCAAAACCGCGGACGCAGGGGCCGTGCCGGTTTCCATCCCTCAGATCGCCTATGCCTATGATTACAACTTCCGCCTGCCCGGCGACCGGGTCGTAAAGGTTCAGGAGGCGCATATGGCGCTGTGCGACCGGCTGGGTCCGGCGCGTTGCCATATCCTCGACATGCAGCGCGCCGCCGGGGAATATGGCTATCAGGCGGCGGAGCTGAAACTGGAAGTGGAAGCCAGCCACGCCCGCGCTTTCGGGGCGCAACTGGAACAGGCCGTCACCAGCGCGGGCGGCGCTCAGAGCGACAGCAGCATCAAGGCGGAGGACCTGTCGAAGAAGATCGTGGATACCGAGGCGCGGCTGCGTTCGAAGGAATTGCTGGCGGCCCGCCTCACCGAACTGCTGCAATCGCGCAAGGGCACGGTCGCCGAACTGGTGGAAGCCGAACGCAGTGTCGCCGCCGTGCAGGAGGAAATCGATCAGGCCCGAAGCTGGCTGACCGAAATGCGCGGCCGCGTCGCGATGAGCCGGATCGACATCCATTATTCCAGCGAAGGCGGCGGCCGCTTCATGGAGCCGTTGCGCCGGTCCTTCTCCGATCTGGGCGAAATGGCGGGCGCGAGCCTTGCCACGCTGATCCAGATCATCGTGCTGGCCCTGCCGTGGCTGGCTTTCGGCGCGTTGCTGCTTTTCATCCGGCGGCGTTTCGGCGGGACGATCGGCAGATTTTTGCGAAGGCCGCGCGAAGACCGGGAGGACTGAGGGATAACGGCGCGAGGGGCGGACGCCGTTTGGGAAGGCTCCGTTTTCAAAATTGTGCGATTGCGGGATTCGACCAGGAGCAGACATCCAACCTTCGTCATCCCAGCGAAAGCTGGGATCTCTCTTGTGTATGATTGCGCCTCAAGAAGAGAGATGCCAGCTTTCGCTGGCATGACGGGCATCCCTTAAATTGAAGTGCACCGTGCTCCTGCGAAGGCACTCGAACGAGACAAGTAGCTCGTGAGAGCCCAGATCAGACGGTGGAACTGGGCTCCTGCTTTCGCAGGAGCAGAGTTGGATAGAAGAAGACGGACTGCTTCCCACCCCAACCGCCTGCCGCATCGGGTTTGCAAACTCCGCAATGCCCAAAAAAGAGGCTTGCGAAATCCGGGCGCCGCGCCACTTTCAGGGCGTGGCTCATTCTCCTCTTTCTCTTCCCTCGCTTCCGCCGCCGCCTCAGGCCCTGCTGAACGGCGCGTCGCTTTTCCTCGACTTCGACGGGACGTTGACGCCCATCGCGGATACGCCCGATGGGGTGATGGTCGACCGGGATCTGCTCGATCTGCTCGCCCGGCTACGCGATCAACTCGACGGCCGCCTTGCCATCGTGAGCGGCCGGTCGGTCGCCACATTGCGCGAACTCGGCTTTTCCGCCTTCCTGCTGGCCGGCACCCATGGGCTGGAATTCGCGCGCCCCGGATGCGCGGTCGAGGCGCCCCGCCGCCCCGCCGCGGTCGACCGGGCGGAAGCGGCCTTTCACGCCTTTGCGGACAACAAGCCCGGCCTATTGGTCGAACGCAAGTCGATCAGCGTCGGCCTGCACTTTCGGGGCGCGCCGCAATGGGGCGAGGAGGCGGGCGATCTGGCGGCCGATCTTGCCGCCCGCCACGGGCTTCAGCTTCAACCCGGCAAGATGCTGTTCGAACTGCGCCCCGGCGGCGCGGACAAGGGCAGCGCCGTCCATGCCCTGATGTCCCGCGCCCCGATGCAGGAGGGCACGCCCCTCTTCATCGGCGACGACGTGACGGACGAAGAAGGCTTCGCCGCCGCCGCCGATCTGGGCGGAAACGGCATATTGGTGGGGACGCCGCGCGAAACGCGGGCGGGCTTTTCCTTGGAACAGGTGGCGGCCGTCAGGCATTATCTGCGGCGAGGGGTGCCGGTCTGACCGGCCACCCTCTTTTGTGGTGGATCATATAAGGGGGCAGACCGATCATCGGGCATAGCAACAATCTGCTGGGCGGAAATGAGCGGACGCTCGACCTCTGGCCCATTGGGAACTGCCAGGCATCCGCCCTGATCGACCGGGCCGGGCGCATGGTCTGGGCCTGCGTCCCGCGCGTGGACGGCGATCCGGTCTTTTCCGCCCTGCTCGACGACAAGCCGTGGGACAGCCCCGACGCGCGCGGCTTCTGGGCGATAGAGCTGGAAGGCTGCGTGCAGGTCGAGCAACGCTATGTCCGCAACACGCCGATATTGGTGACGCGGCAGAGCGACGCTCAGGGCAATGCCGTCGAAACCTATGATTTCTGCCCGCGCTATCCGCATCAGGGGCGGATGTATCGCCCGGTCGCCTTCGCCCGCGTGGTGCGCCCCGTGGCCGGATCGCCGCGCATCCGCGTGCGGCTGCGCCCGACGACAAGCTGGAATTCGGAAGCGGTGCCGATCAGCTTCGGCTCCAACCATATCCGCATCGTGCTGTCCTATATGGCGATGCGGATTTCGACCAACGCGCCCATCGGCCTCATCAGCCAGGAAAGCTATTTCCGCCTCGAACATGACATGCATTTCTTCATGGGGCCGGATGAGAGCTTTTCCGACGCCCTGCGCCCCGCGCTGGAGCGGATGCTGGACGATACGGTGCATGAATGGCAGGTCTGGGTCCGCAGCCTCGCCATCCCGCCCGAATGGCAGGAAGCGGTCATCCGCTCGGCCATCACGCTGAAACTCTGCCAGCATGAGGAAACGGGCGCCATCGCCGCGGCGCTCACCACCAGCATCCCCGAACATGCCGACAGCGGCCGCAATTGGGACTATCGCTACTGCTGGATCAGGGACGCCTATTATACGGTGGAGGCGCTGAACCGGCTGGGCGCGCTCGATGTGCTGGAAAGCTACCTCGTCTATCTCCGCAATATCGTGGACAATGCGCGCGGCGGGCATATCCAGCCGCTGTACGACGTGCGCGGCAAGGCCACGCTGGAGGAATGGGAGGCCACAAACCTGCCGGGCTATCGCGGCATGGGGCCGGTGCGCGTGGGCAACGCCGCCTATTCGCAGATTCAGCATGACGCCTATGGCCAGATCGTGCTGTCCTCGGTTCAGGGCTTCATCGACCAGCGGCTCCTTCGCATGGCGGGTCAAGCGGATTTCGAATCGTTGGAAGCGGTGGGCGAGCGCGCCTGGCAGGTCTACGATCAACCCGACGCGGGCCTGTGGGAACTACGCACGCGCAGTCATGTGCACAGCTACAGCGCGGTCATGTGCTGGGCCGCCTGCGACCGGCTGGCCCATGCCGCGCAGGCCATCGACGTGCCGCTGCGCGCCGCCTATTGGCGCAGCCGCGCCGACACCATGAGGCAGCGCATCATCGACGCCGCGTGGCGCCCGGAAAGCAAGGCCATATCCGCCAATTTCGAGGACGACGCGCGCGACGCGTCGCTGCTCCAGTTGATCGACCTGCGTTTCCTGAAAGCGGACGACCCGCAATTCCTCGGCACGCTCGCAGCGCTGGAAACCGATCTGCGCCGGGGGAACAACATGTTGCGTTACAGCGCGCCCGACGATTTCGGGGAGCCTGTCACGGCCTTCAACGTCTGCACCTTCTGGCTGATCGAGGCGCTGCACCGCACCGGACGCACCGAGGAGGCCCGCGATCTGTTCGAGGAGATGCTATCCCGCCGCACCGCCGCCGGACTGCTGTCCGAAGACATCGATCCGGTGACGGGGGAGCTTTGGGGCAATTACCCGCAAACCTATTCACTGGTCGGCATCATCAATTGCGCCGTGCTGCTGAGCAAACCGTGGAGCATGATGCGATGAGCCGCCTGATCGTCATATCCAACCGGGTCAGCCGCCCCGGTAAATCCGGCAATCAGGGCGGCCTTGCCGTCGCCCTTTCCCAGGCGCTGCGGGAAAGCCGGGGCATCTGGTTCGGATGGTCGGGCGAGGTGACGGAGCATTTCACCGGCCAGATCGGCTTTGCAGAATATGACGGCGTCAAGACCGCGACCATCGACCTCGAAGAACAGGATGTCGACGAATATTATAATGGCTATGCGAACAGGACGCTGTGGCCGCTGTTTCACTTCCGCATCGACCTTGCCGAATATGAGCGCGATTTCGAAGGCGGCTACAACCGCGTCAACCAGCGTTTCGCGGACTGCGCCAGTCCCCTGATAGAACCGGAAGACGTCATCTGGGTTCAGGATTATCACCTGATCCCGCTCGGCCAGATGTTCCGCGACCGGGGGTTGAAGAACCGCATGGGATTCTTCCTGCATATTCCCTGGCCGCCCACGCGCCTGCTCGTCTCCCTGCCCCATCATAGCAAGCTGGTCAGCAGCCTGTTCGCCTATGACGTGGTGGGATTCCATACCGAGGAATGGCTCGAATCCTTCCGTCACTATGTCGAAAAGGAAATGGGCGGCACGGTGAAGGGCGACACTGTGACCCTGGGCGACCGCACGATCGAAGCCGTCGCCTGCCCCATAGGAATCAACGCGCAGGCGTTCGCGCAGGCCGCCGTCAGCGACGCGGCCCAGAAGATGCATCGGCAGGTCCGTGCCTCGCTTCAGGACCGGGCGCTGATCGTGGGGGTCGACCGCCTCGACTATAGCAAGGGCCTGGAGGAGCGGTTCAACGGCTATGCCCGCTTCCTCAAGGACCATCCCGAATATCACCGCCAGGTCGTGCTGGCCCAGATCGCTCCGCCCTCCCGCGGTGAGGTCGAGAGTTATAAGCAGATTCGCGCCACGCTCGACGCGCTGGCCGGGCGGATCAACGGGGAATATAGCGATGTCGACTGGACCCCGATCCGTTACGTCAATCAGGGTTATCCGCGCGACCAGCTCGCGGGCATCTACCGCGCGGCGCGGATCGGGCTCGTGACCCCGCTGCGCGACGGCATGAACCTTGTCGCCAAGGAATATGTGGCGGCGCAAAATCCCGACGATCCCGGCGTCCTCATCCTCTCCCGCTTCGCGGGGGCGGCGCTGCAACTCAGGGAGGCGCTGCTCATCAATCCCTACAGCCCGGAGGAAATGTCGGATGCCATTACCCGGGCGCTCGAAATGCCGCTTGAAAAGCGCAAGGAGCGGTGGCGGGCGATGATGGACCGCGTGGAAAAGCAGGACATTAGCTGGTGGCGTGAAGCCTTCACCAGCCGCCTGATGGGCGCGCAGGGCACGGCCGGTCTTTCCGGCACGGAAAGCGCCGGTTAAAGCATATCCGATGGACGACGAACCCACCGGCTTCCTATCCGCTCTGCGCGCGCGGTCGGGCGTCCTGCTCGGCCTCATCGGCCTTGCCGCGTGGATCGCGCTGCTCTGGTTCATGTTCGGCGACGTGCTTTAGGGCGCGCCGATTGCGCCCCTGCGCGCTTTGGTCTATGGGCGGCCCAAGCAGCCCCGGCACCCGCTGATCCCCACGATTCGCGTTTGCCGGGGCGGATTCTTTTCACGGGAAGACAGGAGCGCGCATGGCTCGTCGCCGCCAGATCTACGAAGGCAAGGCCAAGATCCTTTATGAAGGGCCGGAGCCGGGCACGATCATCCAATATTTCAAGGATGACGCGACCGCCTTCAACGCGCAGAAAAAGGGCACGATCACCGGCAAGGGCGTGCTCAACAACCGCATTTCCGAGCATATCTTCACCCTGCTCGGCCAGATCGGCGTGCCCACGCACTTCATCCGCCGCCTCAACATGCGCGAACAGCTCGTGCGGCAGGTGGAGATCGTGCCGATCGAGGTCGTGGTCCGCAACGTGGCCGCCGGATCGCTCAGCAAGAAGCTGGGGATCGAGGAAGGCACGCAGCTTCCCCGGACGCTGATCGAATATTGCTACAAGGACGACGCGCTCGGCGATCCGCTGGTGTCGGAAGAGCATATCGCCTGCTTCGGCTGGGCCACGCAGGAAGAGATGCACGACATCGCCGACATGGCGATCCGCATCAACGATTTCATGTGCGGCCTGTTCGCCGCCATCGGCATCCGCCTGATCGACTTCAAGCTGGAATTCGGCCGCCTGTGGGACGGCGAATATAGCCGCATCATCCTGGCCGACGAGATCAGCCCGGACGGCTGCCGCCTGTGGGACATGGCGACCGGCGAGAAGCTGGACAAGGACCGTTTCCGCCGCGACCTGGGCGGCGAGGTCGAAGCCTATCAGGAAGTCGCCCGTCGCCTGGGCCTGCTGCCCGAAGGCGCGGACACGACCGTCCTCGACCTCGACACGCACCGCAAGAAGCGCGGCAAGGACTGACCTGCCCGATGGCGGACGCCCTCCTCAAGCGAGGATCGCGTCCGCCATCAGCTTGCCGCCCACCAACACCATCAGCACATAGATCACGGTATAGAAGCGCGCCGGATCGACACGCCGCACCAACGCCACCCCGCCCAGCGTCGCCGCCATCGCGACCGGCGCCAGCATAGCCGTCTCCATCAGATTTTCCCGCGTAAGCTGCCCCAATGCGGCATAGGCAGGCACTTTCATCCAGTTCAGCGCCATCACGGCAAAGGCCGTGGTCCCGGCCAGCACGTCACGCGGCAACCGCCTTGGCAGCACCCACATCTGAAAGGGCGGGCCGCCCGCATGGGCGATCTGACTGGTGAAGCCCGTCGCCATGCCGAACAGCACGCCCACCCATGCAGGCGAGTTGGACGGCAGCACCATGGCCCCGCCCCGCTCGATCCACAGCCTTTGCAGCCCGAACAACACCGAAATCACGCCCAGCGCGCCCATGATCGTGCTTTCGGGCACCTTGGCCGCGAACAGATAGCCCCCCAGCACGCCGACCGCCATGCCAGGCAACATCACCTTGAGCACATAGCCGTCCCAGCTATGCCGGAACGCCCAGACGCCCACAATGTCCTGCAGCATCAGGATCGGCAACAGGATCGCGGCGGCTTTCACGGGGTCGATCGCAAGGGCCATGATCGGCACGGCCAGCAGGCCGATCCCTGCAAACCCTCCCTTGGCGAGTCCGGAAATGATGACCGCGATCACCGCGCAGACATAATAGAATAAAGGCGAATCCATATTCCGGCTCAAAGCAGGTCGGCGGGCAGGTTGGAAGCCCCTTGCATCCGATCCCGTCGGAAAGGCATGGCATATCCTCTTGCCTGCGCCGCCTCCCGCGCCTAGGGGGATCGCGAAAGCCATTCACGGAGTTCCGCACCTCATGAAAGCCCGCATCTTCGTCACCCTCAAGGGCGGTGTCCTCGATCCGCAGGGCAAGGCGATCCATCATGCGCTCGAAGGCCTCGGCTTTGGCGGCGTCAACGACGTGCGCGCCGGCAAGCTGATCGAACTGGACCTTGCGGACGGCACCAGCGACGAAGACATCGACGCCATGTGCCGCAAGCTGCTCGCCAACACGGTGATCGAAAACTACCGCATCGAAAAGGTGGCCTGAGCCATGAAAAGCGCCGTCATCGTCTTCCCCGGCAGCAATTGCGACCGCGATCTCGCCGTGGCGTTCGAGGCGGCGACGGGCGCGAAGGCCGCCATGGTGTGGCATCGCGACACGGAGTTGCCCGGCGACATCGACCTGATCGGCGTGCCGGGGGGCTTTTCCTACGGCGATTATCTCCGCTCCGGCGCCATGGCCGCGCGTTCGCCCGTCATGCAGGCGGTAGCGAAGGCAGCGGACCGCGGCGCCTATGTCCTCGGCATCTGCAACGGGTTTCAGGTGCTGACGGAAAGCGGCCTGCTTCCGGGCGCGCTGCTGCGCAATGCGGGCGGCCATTTCGTCTGCCGCGACGTGGCGCTGACGGTCGAGAACGCGCAGAGCGCCTTCACCAGCAGCTATGACGCGGGCGAGACGGTGACATTTCCGGTCGCCCATCATGACGGCAATTATTTCGCGGACAGCGAGACGCTCGACCGCCTGGAAGGGGAAGGCCGCGTGGCATTGCGCTATGCGGAAAGCGTCAACGGTTCGGCTCGCAATATCGCGGGCATTCTCAACGAAAGCGGCAATGTGCTGGGCATGATGCCCCATCCCGAACGCGTGATCGAAGCCGCCCATGGCAAAACCGATGGCCGCCGCCTGTTCGAGGGACTGGTCGAAGGACTAATGGCCCGCGCCTGATCCCGTCATTATGAAATGACGGGTGCCTGTGAAGGCAGGCACGCGGTGCGCTTCAATTTGGGCGGTAAGCAGTCCGTCTTCTTCTATCCAACCGTGCTCCTGCGAAAGCAGGAGCCCAGTTCCACCGTCTGATCTGGGCTCTCACGAGCCACTTGTCTCGTTCGAGTGCCTTCGCAG